>CAVALB010000065.1:0-15522 GCA_963589345.1 uncultured Selenomonadales bacterium
ACCTTGACGTGTCCTTTTTCTCCAGGTATGAGCTAATCAAGCAATCCTAAGAGGTCCTGCCGACAGGTAACTGTCGCCATTGCCAATATTTTTATGGCTATAGTCTTCTTATCGCAGCATGGCCAATGATTTAAACAGAGTCTGTACCGTCATTGGAGCGCAAAACGTCATGTTGCCAATAAAGTAGAAGTTCCGGGACTGGCATACAGAATAAGCAGACCCTTTGGAATTTTCTGAGTGCGCGAGCATAGCGTCTCCCCGGAGGCCCTGTCTGAGCGTGCGAAGCACGCGAGTTTGGCCGCAGGGGAGACAATAGGCGGCGCAAGCGCACGAGGAAAAAATTCCACAGGGTCTGCGTTTCTGTATGTCAGTCCCGGAACTTCGGACCTTTATATATGACGTTGATGTTGCGTATAAATTTTTATTTTGCTGCCACAGCCGCCATCGTAGCGCACTGCTTCACTGCATTTTCAAAGGATGCTGTTGTCACAACGCCCTTTCCTGCAATATCATAAGCGGTTCCGTGTCCGCAGGTTACGATCGGGATCGGGAAACCGCCTGCAACGGTAATTCCGCCTTCAAATCCGATCAGCTTTAATGCAATCTGTCCCTGATCGTGATACATGGTAACAACGCCATCAAGCTCCTTCTTTACCAGTGCTTTATGGAAAACAATATCTGAAGAATACGGCCCGGTTGCATTAATACCCTGCTCCTGTGCCCAATCAATTGCCGGTTTGATCACATCGATCTCTTCCCGTCCGCAGTCTCCGTTTTCACCGCAATGCGGATTTAAGGCTGCCACACCGATTCTCGGATTTTCGATTCCTGCACCGGTCAGTGTTCTGTAAGAAAGGCGAATCGCACGTTTGATGCGCATGCCGTCATTCTCACTTAAGTCTGCACTCACCTGAGAAATCGGGATATGGCTCGTGGTTCTGGTTGTGTAAAGACCATTGGTTACATTAATTTCTCCAAACGGCTCCGTATGTCCTAACAGCTGTGCCAGATAATGATGTTCACTCTCCAGAGTCAGTCCTGCATCATGCATACCAGCCTTGTTTAACGGTCCGAATACATAGCCACCGATTTTTCCTGCCTGCCACAGCTCTACGCCTAATTTCAGCATATCCAGGCATGCTTTTCCGCTTACGACTGTTTTTACGCCAAACGGAACCTCCTGAGGATCCACATTTTTCTGATCCAGTACAGGAAGTCCTTTCTCCCAATCTGCTTCCTCTACATCAGAGATCACCTGCAGTTTCACCTGATCCTTTGCACCGATCACATCCAGTGCACGTTCCAACACTCTGAGATCTCCGATCACAACAGGTTTACAATACTCATCATAAAATCCTGCTGTTGCACATTTTGCTACAAGCTCCGGTCCGACACCCGCAGCATCCCCAAGAAGCACTCCGATCACCGGTTTTGTTGCCATATAAATACCCTCCTTTTTCTTTCAATGCATTACTAGATTTTGCATTTAATTTCTAATGATGTAATAAGCAAGGTATATGCCAACCAAAGTTACGGCTGCTTGGCCTCATTCACAGTTATTCATCTTTTCGTATCTGTTTCGTAAGTCGATGTCATGACGCATGAAAAGCAAATAAACATTGATTTCGCTCATCTCTTTTGCCGTTTCATGTCTCAACTGTTTCTTTTTGTTGCATTTTAGTTTCTCCTTGAATTTCAATGATAAGATTTGACAATCCATTTCCGGCCGAGTAAGATAATAAGAGATCAAAACCAAAATTTCCAGCAATTATGTCCTGTTTGCAAACGGAGGTACCAACAGACCATGAAATTCAACTTACCGGATCGCGTATTCAGAGAGCTTTCTTATTTTGCTCAAAAATATGGCGTTGCGAAAATTGTACTCTTCGGTTCTCGTGCACGCGGAACCCATACCGAAAGAAGTGATATCGACCTTGCTGTATACGGCGGAGATTTTGATAGCTTTTACTGGGATGTAAAGGAAAATATACACTCTCTCCTGATGTTTGACATCGTGCAGGCTGATCCATCCATTTCAGAGGAGTTGAACGAAGAACTAAAGAAGGATGGTGTTGTAATTTATGAAAAAGCTTGATAATTTTTCCAATTTCCTGGTCATACTGACAAATGCGGATTTTAAAATGGCTGAAACCGATGATATCTATCGAACCGGAGTCATCGGACAATTCAATCTCACGTTTGAACTCGCATGGAAGGCATTGCAAGAAGTTATGAGAATGCACAGTGTAGCGGAAGCCTCCACCGGTTCTCCGCGTGAGATCCTGCAGCTTGGGTATAAGATCGGATTTATCCGTGATTCTGAAATATGGCTGCTCATGCTAAAAAAACGCAATCTCTCTGTACATATCTACAATGAAGATGATATTGACGAACTGATCCTGCTGATACGTGACAGTTTTATTCCGGCTTTTACGGTGTTGAAGGATACGCTCACAAAGAAGCTGGCCGAGGTCGAAAATGATTGGATATAACTGCAAAATGGGATGCCGTAAAACGGACATCCCATTTTTTTCACTTTGATATCGAAAAACTTCTCTGCTACAAAATAGCTTCCTCACTTCTTATACAATCCGGATCGCATCCGTTGTATCCAAAAGCCGGTGCAGGCTGCCGCAGGCGGACAGCGGAGTATATTTTCCTGTGACTCCGCCCTCAGAAAAGCTGCTGACCCGGATCTGGATGTCCATCCCAGGTCCCTTGACCGTGATCAGGTGGCTGTTGGTATGGACAGATGGGTCAGAGATGATCTTAGAGTAAGTCTTGTCAAAACCGAGACCGGCCATGGCTACCGCCGCGTGCACGTTGACGTTGCGTGGATAGAGCTCACAGGCTTTTCTGGTCGGACCCTCATATACTACGGTATACTCGGTATCCTCACGCCCAAGGCTTGCCGGATTCTTGGTTGTCTCAATGGTAATGCTCTCCCAGTCTGATTTTCCGTCTAAGATTCCGTCAAGTCCTAAAATTGCACCGTGGGGAATATAAATATGAGTTCCATACGTTTGTGTGAGTGCTTTTGCCTCTTTTTCAAACTCCGGATCTGCAAAGGAGGTGACAGAGAATAAAAACAGGTCACTCTGTTTTAAGATCCGCGCAAGGTTTGGCTTTAAGGCTGCTGCCGTGGCGCATTCGATCACAAGATCCGCCTGCGCATACCAGTTGTCCTCCGGCTCACGGATCAGCGCTGCACCGGGAGCACATTCCGAAACAACGCCCTCATCCACAACAGGATCCTGCACGAAAAGAACTTCTCCATACTGATGCATGCAAATTTCCTTTAGTAAGGTCCTGCCAATCTTTCCGCATCCGAGCATTCCTATCTTCATAGTATGTTCCCGCCTTTCTTAGTTTTCGCTGCGATAGCGTTCCATAACTGCAAGCAGACGGTCTACCGCATCCACTGCTGCCTTGTGATCCTGAGAAAAATTAATACGGAAATGACTGGTATACTGCGGGCCGAACTCGGTTCCCGGTGTCACAGTGACATTCGCTAACTCCCGGACAATTTTTGTGAAGGTCACGATATCCACATCCAGCTTTGGCAGCTTTACAAAGAGATAGCTTCCTGCATCAGTCGGTCTTGCCGATACACCCTCATGGAGTGCCAGATGAGAAAGGATATCATCACGGATTGCCTGATGCGCCAGGATGCGCTCTTCCATAAAGCCTTTTGGCTCTGCAAACCAGGTTTTGTATACAGCCTGGCAATAGCCTGCCGTACGTAAGGACACGATGGCCTGCAGCTTTTCCATGCGGGTGATGATTTCTGCGGTTCCGAAGGCTGCTCCTAAGCGGAACCCGCTTAAAGATTCAGTCTTTGAAGGTCCGATGATGGTGATCAGGTTGTCCGGAATTTCCTTTTGCCCGCACAGATGCGTATACGGATGCCGTTCAAAGATCTGACGGGAATACAATTCATCCACGATCAGGGCTGCACCGTACTTCTTTGCCATGGAGGCGATAGAACAGATTTCCTCATAGGAATAGATCACGCCGGTCGGGTTGTTCGGATTGGAAAATAAAAACAGTTTTGTTCCGTCTTTAAAGGCCTGCTCCAACTGTTCCAGATCGATGCCGGATTTTCCTCTTACCCCTTCATAATGCATGGCAATCGGCATCAGTTCTCCATCAAAAAATTCTGCTAATTTTCGGTTTGCAAAATAATCCGGCTCTACAATGGCTACCTTGTCTCCGCGTCCGATGAGGGCGCCCATTGCTAAAAACAGTGCTCCCTGAGTTCCCGGTGTCAAAATCAGGTTTGTGGCCGGATCGATGACTGCTCCAGTAAAGGCAGAAAGCTTCGCAGCCACGTCCTCGCGCACGGTCTTTCTGCCGCGGTACTCAGTATAAGCCTGCTTTCCGCCCTCCGCATAGCCCGCATCAAAAGCTTCCTTGCTTCCCGGAAGCGGGAGAAAGGCATCAACATCACCGTGAGAGAAGTCTACCGGACGGCCTTCCAGCTTTTCGCCCCGAAGCTCCAGCACATGTTTCTTCTGCAGTCCTTCCTGACCGGGTGCATGGTCAATTCCAAGTTTTCGAAATTTTTCTGTAAGATAATCCATTCTATGCTTCCTCCGTCTCTTTCTTTGCCAGCTGACTGCTGATGCAGGCCGCGGCCTCCTTCAAAATCGCAATGCACTCTGCATAACGCTCTCGCTTCACCCGGGTATCCGGAGCGGCCATCGCCAGACTGGCGTAAATTTTCCCATAAGAATTGAAGATCGGAACCCCGATCCCCACCGAGCCCACATCGTGCTGACTCTCGGTAATATCATATCCGTTTTTGCGAATCCGCAAAAGATCCTGATCCAGCTGTTGTTTTTCCTCTTCGCTCTCCTTTTCCATCCGGATCCGCTCGATCACCCGCTCGTCCTCATAGGCCAGAAGAACCCGGCTGGAAGCCCCGATATCCAGATGCAGGATACGGTTATCCTCCGCCACAAAGCGGATGATGTGCCTGGATGAAACACTGCTGATGCACCGGCTTTCCAGTCCGGCACGCACCGAGAGGATCACTGACTCCTCTGTCAGATCCCGCACCTGTTCCATGTAAGGCGCTGCAATCAGGATAAGTTCCCGTTCCATTGTATCATGAAGATTCCTTGCCAGATTGATAAAATTCGATCCAAGACCGATTTTTTTTCTGGAATACCGCTTGATGAAATCCTTCGCCTCTAAGGTCTGTAAAAGACGATAAGTGGTGCTTTCCGGCAATTCCAGTTTTCCGGCAATCTCTTCCACAGAAAGCGGATCCTCGGATCTCCCAAGCAGATTTAAAATATCCAGTGCTTTTGAAAGTGTTTGAAGCTGTGCCATAAGATCCGCTCCCCCTTAATTTCGCTTTGTAAGTATCTGTTATTTATTCAGACCCATCTCTGCGGCTTTCTTTGCATATTCGGTTACCCATTTTTCCACATTGCCGGACTCAGTCTCTTCTTTTACGACTTCGTTGACGATTTCCTTTAAGTCCTCATTGCCCTGCTGGAAACCAACGGCCTTGTCTACCGGTTTCACCTCATCATCAGAAAGCTCAAACGAATACAGGTCATCTGAGCCAACACTATAGCGCTCTGCTGTGATATTGTCAACCACAATTGCATCAACCTTGCCGGCCTGCAGCTGCAGGATCGCATCGGATACGGTCGGTGTAGAGGTTACGGTCGAGGAGATGCTGTTTGCACGTACTTCCTGGGAAGATCCGGTGTTGGCTGCCAGCTTCTTATCCTTAAAATCGTCCAGGGACTGATACTGGTCTTTGTTTTTTGCAAGAATCAGGCAGACATCCTGGGTCTGAAGGTAAGGATCAGAGAAATCCATGACCTTCTTTCTCTCATCGGTAACGGTCAAACAGGAGCAGATCAGGTCTATCTTTCCGGTTGACAGAGAAGAAAGAACAGCACTGAACTCCATGCTCTGGAAATCCAGCTTGATCTCTTTTCCGAGCTTTTCAGAAAGCTTTTCTGCAATGGCTGTTGCCATCTCCTTTTCAACACCGATTGCCTGATTGGTGGTGGTATCGATAAATCCAAACGGCGGATAGCTTGAATCATTTCCTACGATCACGGATCCGCGGTCATAGATTTTTTTCAGCACCGGACCAAGATTGTTGACATCCAGTTCACCTGCTGTGTTCTCACTTTCCTCCACACTTTCAGCTGCCGCAGTCGAAGCTTCGGCGGTCGTGACTTCGCTTGCTGCCGAAGCTGCTGTTGTTTCTGCCTGCTTGGAGGCGCTTGAGCATCCGCCGAGGGCAAGGGCTGTGATCAATACTGCTGCTGCTTTCATCCACTGTTTCTTCATCATAATTGATTCCTCCTCATGTGTGCTGCACACCTGTGCTTTTCCCGATACCAAGGTATGCCTGTGCTGTGACTGCTGTGACTGCTGTGACTGCTGCAACTATGTACTCTCAGAAACACTCTCGTATCTGTAAAGACAGGCGTCCGAGAGGCTCCGAAACTACTTTCTATAAACAATATGACAAGCACCGCTTCAGGCTCTTGCATTGCTTATATTCAGACGGTGTTCCACTTTTCTTAATAAAGCAGAAAGACTTAAGGTTAAAAACAGATACAAGATTGCTACCATGACCAGGGGCGAAAACGGCCGGAAGCTGTTTCCTCGGATCACGTTGGCGGTATACATCAGATCTGCCAGGCCAATGGTCGATACCTGGGAAGAAGACTTTACCATGGTGATAAAGTTATTGCCCAGAGCCGGAATAACGTTTTTGATCGCCGCCGGGAAGATCACCAGTGCCATGGCCTCCCGTTTGGTAAAGCCAAGGGAAAGCGCAGCCTCCTCCTGTCCCTTGTCAATGGACTGGATGCCGCTTCGGATGATCTCGGAAATATAGGCGGAGCTGTTGATCATCAGTGCCAGTACCCCGCATAAAAAACGGTCAAAAGTAAAGCCGCCGATCTCAAAGGAAGGAATGTTGACACCGATGAGCGGAAGTCCGTAATAAACCATGGCGATCTGCAAAAGGATCGGGGTACCGCGAATCAGCTCCACATAGCCAAATGCGATGGTGCTTAAAACGGTATTTTTACTGATCCGCATAAAACAGATCACAACACCGAGCAAAAAGCCTAAGCAGATTGCCACCACAGAAATCATGATCGTTACTTTAAAACCGATCACCAGCAGGTGACTGTACTGCATCGCCAAGTTCCATAAATCTGCCATACTGTTTCCTCCTAACCTGCAAGCTCTTCGGTTTTCCGAAGTGTTCTCGACAAAAATTCCTGGGTTCGTTTCTGTTTCGGATGCTTAAAGATCTGTTCCGGAGTTCCCTCCTCCACAATGTAGCCGCCGTCCATAAAAATGACCCGGTCTGCCACATCATGGGCAAAGCCCATCTCGTGGGTTACGACGATCATGGTCATGCCTTCCTTTGCCAGGGATTTCATAACATCCAAAACCTCTCCCACAAGCTCCGGATCCAAAGCAGATGTCGGCTCATCAAACAAAAGCGCCTTGGGATTCATGGCCAGTGCTCTTGCGATGGCCACACGCTGCTGCTGACCGCCGGAGAGGGTTCCCGGATATACATTCGCCTTGTCCCTTAATCCCACACGGTCTAAAAGCTCCAGTGCTCTCTTTGCTGCCTCATCCTTTGGCTCCTTTTTGATGCGAATTGGTGCCATGGTGATGTTTTCCATGATGGTTTTTAACGGAAACAGATTGAATTTCTGAAATACCATCCCGACCTCTTCCCGAAATTTTCGGATATCGTAGGATTTATCCAGGATGTTCTTTCCTTCATACCGGATTGCCCCGCGCGTAGGTGTTTCCAGTTCATTGATGCAGCGAAGCAGGGTGCTCTTTCCGGAACCAGACGGGCCGATGATGCAGACCACTTCTCCTTCCTTCACATCAAGATTGATATCCTTAAGAACCTCCAGGTCACCAAAATTCTTTGATAAATGTTCAATTGCGATCATAATCCGGTGCTCCTTTACGTTTTATTTTACGTTTTTGCCAAAGCGAAGCTTTACCAGGTCCGCCAGATACTTTGCGGTTCCCTCTGCGCCGAGCATGGCGCTGTTGATCATCAGGTCATTGTGTTCCGGATCTCCCGGCTTATAACCTGCATAACGCTTATGATAAGCATCCCTGGCCTTATCCACTGCCTTAATCATGTACTTTGCTTCCGACGGTTCCATGTAAAGCAGGTTCACACAGTTCTGATAACGAGCTTCATAGGGTGCATAGATATAAAAATCCAGCCGGTTTTCAAAATCCTTTAACACATAATCTGCACACCTACCAACGATGATGCAGCTTTCCTTTTCTGCAAAGTCCCGGATGATCCCCTCCTGTGCACGAAAAACCTCATCCTGTCTGGCCTGGATTTCTGAGCCCAGCGGGTAGCGCATAAAAGAAAATCTGGATTTCACATAATCCTCTGCAGCACTGATCGTAGAAACGCTCAAATTCAGCCGCCTTGCTGTCTGCTCCACAATATCCCGGTCATAATAATTGATTTTTAAGATCTCCGACAGCTGCCTTGCAATGGGACGTCCCATGCTTCCGAACTGTCTGTTAATCGTAATGACATATCGTTCCATCTGCCTGTCTCCCTTTTTTGACTTGTAAATGCGCAAAGGCACAGTTCCAGCTTCTGCCAAAAAAGCGCCTTTGCTTTTTGATATCTCGTTTTATTTTATCGGTTTTACAAGCTTTCCATATGCCTTGGCAGTTTCATCTACAACACCGTCCTTCATGATTACACGGCCGCGGACGATGGTTTCGGTAACCTGGCATTTGAGTGTTTTTCCGTCATACGGAATTGCGATCGCCTTTGCGTGAGAGTAGTTCTTTTTCTTGTCGACCACCATGCTGCGATCTAGAGTGAAGACTGCAAAATCTGCATCGGATCCCACCTGAATGGTACCCTTTTGCGGATAAATGCCAAAGCACTTTGCAGGATTCTCAGCCAGAAGTTCCACAACCTTCTTTAAGGTGGTCTTCCCCTCCTGTACGGCATCGAGCATCAGCGGAAGTCTTAAGTCAGCTCCCGGAAAGCCTGCAACAGCTTTGAAAATATCTTCATTGCCGCGGGTCTTTTCCTCTAACAGGAAGGGGCTGTGGTCACTTCCCATGTAATCCACGGTTCCGTCGTTGATGTAATCCCACAGCTTTTCAGACTGCTCTTTAGAGCGTAACGGTGGATTACATTTTGCAAACGGACCAAACTTTTCCACATCCTCTTCGGTTAAGAACAGGTAATGCGGGCAGGTTTCCGCATAGACATCCATGCCATCTGCCTTTGCCTTCTTTAAAAGCTCCATACCCTCCGGTGTAGAAATGTGAGCGATCTCCACTCTGGCTCCGGTCTCCTTTGCAAATCCGAGCACACGTTCAATGCTGACAACCTCGGTGACAGTCGGACGGCTCAGACAATGATATTTTGCAGAGGTCTTTCCCTCTTTTCTCATCTCGTCGATGTTGTGCTGGATCATATCGTTATCTTCTGCATGGAAGGCTGCGATCTTTCCGGTCTTTGCAAGCTCCTTCATGCCAATGTAAAGCTCTGCGTTGTTTGCCATGGTCAGACCCTTAAATTCCTGCTCTCTTCCCTCCGGAGCTGCATGAAGAAAGGTCTTGAAGGCAACAATGCGTCCGTCCTCTGCCAGCTTTGTGATCTGATCGGCAAATTCTGCTCCGGCTGCTCCGTAAAATGCGAAGTCAACCACACACTGTGTATCCGCTCTCTCGATCCGCTTTTCCAGGATCTCTGCGTTGTACTGCGGCGGCACACTGATCGGATGCTCCAGAATAGTGGTGATACCGCCGGCTGCTGCCGCCATGGTCTCCGTGTAGAAGTTGCCGCGCTCTGTATGTCCTGGATCCCGCACATGCATATGGGTATCGATGGTTCCCGGAATCAGATACTGACCGCCAAGATCCAAAATCTCTTTTGCCTCCGGGATGTCTGTATCATCTGTGATCGAAACGATCTTTCCATCCTTGACGCCGATGGCAACTTTTTCTTTAAAATCATCGTTTAAAAATACCTTTCCGTTTTTTAATACCATATCCAACATAAGCTGCTCCTCCTTGTACTTCCTTCTCGTTGTGTTTTTTTCTAAGCCTCTTCTTTATATGTCCGATATTTCGCCATGCCCGATGCGATCATCAGGGCACAGGCAACTCCGTCAAATACCTTTACGCCAAGCTTTTTTTCAATATAAGCATCTGCATTTGCGTAATTAGCGCATCCAAGAACGATCCCGTCCACATGAGATTTTTCCACAGCCCGCTTTGCTGCCTCGTAGAGGCTTTCTGCTTCATTGTCCTTTGATACCTCTGCGCCCTTGTATAACTCCCCGCAGTAATACTTTCTCGCCAGGGTCCATTTCTTCGGGATCGATGCGAGTGATGGGGAAATGACTGCAAAGCCGTTGCAGTACATGGAGGCGATCTTCATGGAGGCCTCGGCGATGCCGACCACAGGTTTTTCTGTTATGGTTTTTAAAACATCCAGGTTCGGGTCGGAGTGGCAGGCTATGATAAAGGCATCATAGGCATTGCCCTGTCTGATATAATCCATCATTTCCGGAAGTCCCTTCGCACAATCTTCCAAGGTGGCCACCAGCTTTGGTGCCGCCTTGACGTGAACCACATCCACCTCGTAATCTCCTTTTCCGTAATCCGCCGCTTTCTTTCTTAAGCGGCTGTCCGTTTCCTCATCGCTGTTTGGATTGATGATCAGAATCTTCATGCATGCTCTCCCTTCTCTGCAATCCGGCAGATGCTCTCGTAAAGCACCTTTACGCCGCGCTCACACTGACTCCATTCGGTCCATTCCTCTTTGCTGTGACTGATCCCCTTTCTGCTTGGAACAAAAATCATTCCGATCGGGATCTTTAAGGCCATCATATTGCCGTCGTGAGTGGCTCCGCTCGGCATTTTCATGTAGTTCAGATGATGCTCTCTGCAAACTTTCTCGATGTCCTCCACCAGATTCGGATCACAGGGAACCGGTGCCTTTTTTACGAGCTCGGTAAAGTTCACAAAAACCTTTGCCCCAGGATCCTCTGTTTGAAACTGTCTTTTCATCTGCGTTACAAAATCCTCAAGGATCTCTTCTTTACGGTTTCTGCATTCCAGGATCATGTCCACCTGATCGTTGATCACTGCAATCACATTGGGATGAATCTGCACCTTACTGAAGGTTGCAACCAGATCATTTCCCATCTGTCTTGCAAGTTCATCCCCTCCGGCTATGATTTGAGCCGCCCGAACCAGGGCATCCTTTCGATATTCCATCATAGTCGTTCCGGCATGATTGCTTTCTCCCAGGATCCGGATTCCATAGCGCCAGAGTCCGACGATTCCGGTCACAATTCCGATGTCCTTTTTTTCTTCCTCCAGAGTTTTTCCCTGCTCGATATGAAGCTCCAACCAGCATTTTGCATTGCCAAAATCCATCCTTGCGTCGCTTAAATCCTTTTTAGAAAAGCCAAAGTTCTTCGCCTTCTCTAAAAAAGCCTTATCCTCCAGATTCACCCTTCCGGTCAGACATCGGCTTCCGAAGGTTCCTCCCAGGTCGTTTCCCTCCTCGCCGTTGGTGGCGATCACATGAAGGTCATCCGAAAGCTGTTTTCCTTCCTGTTTGAGACGGTTGATCGTAAAGATCCCTGCCAGGACTCCCAAGAGCCCGTCAAAGATGCCGCCCTCCTTAACGGTATCCAGATGGGAACCGATCAGGATTTCCCTTCCGCTCTTGTGTTCTGCCCTCGCTCTCCAGATTCCGTGGACATTGCCCACCGGATCGATATAGGTTTCCAGGCCGCAGCCCTTCATATATTCCGACAAGGCAATGGCTGCTGTTTGATATGCTTCACTTCCGAATAACCGACTGATGCCTCCGTTTTCTTCTTTGCCGTAGGCTGCAAAAAATTCCATCTGATCCTGTAATGACTGTCCAGCCAGTTTTTTCCATTCTTCCTCTGTTTTTTCGGCTCTGTACATCCGGATCCTGCTCCTTTCTTGGGCTGTTTAAACGAAATAAAGAAAAAGACGCTCGTCAGGTATAACTCCTGATCGAACGCCCTCGTTCATTTTGTTTGGTTTTGATACGGCTCATTATAGGAACCGCGTCTTAAAAAGTCAATATAAATTATCGCAAAATGGTAAGTTCTTGTTTTTCTTATCTTTAAATGATAATTTCAAAAGTTTTTTGGATGATTTTTTTCAAAAAGAAAAGCCTAGTGCACTGACACACTAGTGCATCGTTTCATAAATAACTGGCCTAATCACGCAGGATGCAGATTCGAGTGTGCAGTTCAAAAAACGTAGGCGTAGCGGGCTACGCTGAGGCTTTTTGGACTGTGCAATCGGATTTGCAGACAAGCGAATAGGCTAGTTATTTTGTAAACGAGGCACTAGATCAAAAATACATACGGACAGTAAGAAAAAAAGAGCAGAACCCTCAAAGGATTCTGCTCTCTTCCCACAAAAGATACAAAGAATTTAGTTGTTGATGAGTTTACCGCTCTCGTCGTTCCAGCTGTACAGCTTACGGATCTCTGCGCCGATTTTCTCAGACGGATGCTCGGAAGCAAGCTTTCTCATAGCCTTGAAGTGAACCTGACGGCCTGCCGGGCTCATATCAAGCAGGAACTCTTTTGCGAAGGTACCATCCTGGATATCGGTAAGGATCTTCTTCATAGCCTTCTTGGTATCCTCGGTAATGATCTTCGGTCCGGTGATGTAATCGCCGTACTCAGCAGTGTTGGAGATGGAGTATCTCATGCCTGCGAATCCGGACTGATAGATCAGGTCAACGATCAGCTTCATCTCGTGGATGCACTCGAAGTAAGCATTTCTTGGATCGTAGCCAGCCTCAACTAAGGTCTCGAAACCAGCCTGCATCAGAGCGCAAACGCCGCCGCAAAGAACAGCCTGCTCACCGAAGAGGTCAGTCTCAGTCTCGGTACGGAAGGTGGTCTCTAACAGACCTGCTCTTGCGCCGCCGATACCAAGGCCGTATGCCAAAGCTTTCTCTAAAGCCTTACCGGTGTAATCCTGCTCTACAGCTACCAGACACGGAGTTCCCTTGCCTTCCTGATACTCGGAACGAACGGTATGACCCGGTGCCTTCGGAGCGATCATGGTAACATCTACGTTTGCCGGCGGTTTGATGCAGCCGAAATGAATGTTGAAGCCATGAGCGAACATCAGCATGTTGCCCTCTTCCAGGTTCGGCTCGATGTCGTTCTTGTACATATCAGCCTGCAGCTCATCGTTGATCAGGATCATGATGATGTCTGCCTTCTTTGCTGCCTCTGCTGCGGTATATACTTTAAAGCCCTGTGCCTCAGCCTTTGCCCAGGACTTGCTGCCCTCGTATAAGCCGATGATTACATCACAACCGGACTCCTTTAAGTTTAATGCATGTGCATGTCCCTGGCTGCCGTAGCCGATGATTGCGATGGTCTTTCCATCCAGTAAGGACAGGTTACAGTCTTCCTGATAATAAATCTTTGCCATCTTTTTTTCCTCCTCAAGAATCTTTAGATTCATTGTTGTATTGCAGTCTGATAATCCGGCTGCATATATGCTTCACGCGTCCCTTCGTTTCGACGACTCTCTGTTCGCCTTTGAAACGCCTGACGCTTAAAGTCTCCTGTGATGTTTCGTACCGGTAACCTCCCTACGGAAGATAACGTACGTCTTCGGAACCGCGGGATAAGCCGGTAAGGCCTGTCCTTGCAAGCTCCAGGATCTCATAATCATCCAACAGATTGATCAGCGCATCCAGCTTGGACTGGTCGCCGGTCAGCATGACGGTCAGGGAATCCTTGCCTACATCTACGATCGTTGCACGGAAAATGTCGGAAATGGCACTGACTGCCTGACGCTGATTTGCGTTGGCACGTACCTTTACCATGATCAGTTCCCGGTAAACGGAATGGCTCGGTTTGAGCTCCTTGATATCGCGGACGTCCTCCAGCTTTCGCAGCTGTTTTTCGATCTGTTCCAAGATATTCTGATCTCCAAAGGCCACTACGGTCATTCTGGAATACCGCTCATCTGCCGTGACACCAACCGTCAGGCTTTCAATGTTATAGCCGCGGCGGCTGAACAGACCTGCAACTCGGCTCAGTACACCTGATGTGTTGTCTACTAACAACGATAACACGATTCGATCCATATGTGTTCTCCCTTCTGTCACGTTCCCTTTATGATAGCAATCCTGTTACTATTTGTCAACTATATAAAAGGAATGTGTACTATTACTTCCGGTTATGGCAAGCACCTATTGCACCATATCCTGGGTGATTTCGGACAGGCTTATCTTACCATATCCCGGGTGATTTCGGACAGGCTGTGTGCACCGCACATTGCCATGGTATCCTTCAGCTCGTTTCCGAGGCGGGTGACAAGCTCTTTCACGCCTTCCTCTGCGCCTCCGTAAACCGCAGTCACGAAGGGACGGCAGATCAGGACACCGTCTGCTCCCAGTGCCAGTGCCTTGAAGATATCCGTACCGTTTCGGATTCCGCCGTCCACCAGGATCTTCATGGAGCCGCCGCCTGCTGCTTTTGCGATCTCTTCAAGTACCTCTGCGGTGGCCGGACACTGGTCCAGGACACGGCCGCCGTGGTTGGATACGACAATGGCAGCTGCACCGGCCTCCTTTGCCTTTAATGCGCCCTTCACCGTCATGATCCCTTTTACGATAAACGGCACGTCGGCCGCACGGATGATTTCAGAAAGCTCCTCCACCGTCTTGCTCCCAGCCGGAGGAGTCAGATTTTTTAAGAAGGGAAGCCCTGCCGCATCGATATCCATTGCCACGGCAAAGGCACCGGATTTTCTGACCATCTGCATTTTTTCTGCAACGGTCGTGGCATTCCAGGGTTTTACCGTCGGGACTCCGAGTCCCTGCGTCTTTTCGATCGCCGCAGTCGCTGCCCGCATGACCTCCGGATTGGTGCCGTCACCGGTGAAGGCTGCAATGCCGTTATCTGCACAGGCACGAACCAGGATATCATTGTAGGCTGCATCATCATACTTATCTCCGTAATGCAGGTTTACAGCGCCCACCGGACCCGCAAAGAACGGATAGGCAAACTGTTTTCCGAATAATGTTAAGCCGGTATCCACCGGGCGGTTTTCGCAGATGGTATCCATCTGCACCCGGATCTCCCGCCACTTTTCATAGTTGCGGATGGCCGTATCGCCCTCTCCCTTGGAGCCGGGACCCGGCATGATGTTTTTGCACGCACGGCCGTTGCAGACCGGACAGCCCTTACAATAAGGCCCTAAGCAGGTCCTCGCAATTTCCAAAACCTCTTGTTGTGTCATTCTGTACACTTCCTGCCACTCAAAACGTGTTTAAATATACTCAAACACATCGAGAAATTGAAGTCCTCACGGATACTTCTTACTGCTTCAATGTGTATGCTTTTGCGATTGCAAACAATACGCTACTCACAAGTTCTTGTACACTCCACAGTCGTAAATTCCCGAAATAGCCTTCGG
>CAVALB010000066.1:0-15241 GCA_963589345.1 uncultured Selenomonadales bacterium
TGCAGCGTGCAGGACGCCATATCGGACAGCGGCATTATCAAATATTGCTGGATAGACTCAGAGACTGAGCCGGCAACAGAATGGCAACAAAAAATCGGATAGCCAAAATCATCCGGGTAATGAAAATATTTGAGATAATTCAAACGAAACGCTTTATACAAAACTGTTTAAGATTTTCTTCGTATGAGCGAGTTTGAGTGATTTCAAAAGCCTGGAAACCATTGAAAAATAAGGGTTTCCAGGCTTTTATTTTGTCCAAGTGTACCAGAAGTGTACCACATTTCAAAATTATGTGCTTTTTGCGGATCCAGGGATGTAAGACATCCCCTGGCACCAAAGGTACCTAAGAGCAATTTACACACAAATTAGGACTTGATTGAAAAAAGCATAGACATATTTCTGTGAGCGATCTATGATTATAGTGTTGTATCATAAGCCCAAGAAAGTGTGATCCCATGAATCCAAATCCATCCTCATCCACAGAAAAAGCCTCCATTCACAGCTCCATACGAAACAAGATCCTGATGCTGTCCGCAGCCATCGTGATCCCGTTTCTGGTGCTGACGGCGGTGCTTTTGGTTTGCATGAGCAGCTACCGCAGGCAGTATCAGGAGATTGTCAGCAACATTGCAGTGGCAAATGATTATAATCTGAATTTTAAGGAAGAGATGGATGAGAGTCTTTATAAGCTGGTGGTGGGCTATATCAGCTATGAAGATATCGGAAAAGATCCGTCTCTTCAGGATCCGTATCAGATGATCCGGAAGCTGAAAACGGAGTTTACGAAGCTTAAGGATGTCACCACGGAACCGGACAGCCGCTGGTGGCTGGACAGCCTTTTACGCAATATTGATACGCTGGAAAAACGTGTGGATGATATCTTTTTCAACATTCAAATCGGCGGACGATATGATGAAAATATCCGGGAACTGGATAACAATATCTATATTCTGACAGAGCTGATCCAGGACAATATCCAGTATTACATTTATTATCAGATCCGTTCGATGGAAACGATGACCGGTGCATTAAACCAGCAGATCCGGCAGTTTATCCTGGTATGCTCGGTGCTGGCGCTGGTGCTGATCCTTGTGATCGTGAGCATGACCTACCTGATCACGGCGAATCTTTTGCATCCGATAAAAGTTTTGCACGATACCATGAAAAAAATCTCCTCCGGAGACTTCAGTGCAAGGGCAAAGGTACAGTCAAAAGATGAACTGGAATCTCTGGCGGACGGCTTCAATGCGATGACGGGGAATATGCAGGGGATGATAAACAAGATCAAAGAAGACGAGCAGAAGATGCGTCATCTGGATCTTCGACTTTTGCAGGAGCAGATCAATCCGCATTTTCTATATAATACGCTGGATACGATTGTCTGGCTGATCGAGGGCAATAAGCCGGACGATGCAGTAAACATGGTAGTGACCTTGTCAGACTTTTTTCGGCTGGTGCTCAGTAAGGGAAAAGAATTTATTTCGATCCGGGAAGAGGAACGTCATATCCGCAGTTATCTGGAAATCCAGGAGATGCGCTACCGGGATATCCTGGAATATGAAATCTGTATCGACCCGCTGCTGTATCAGTATGAAATCCCGAAGCTGACGTTGCAGCCGCTTGTAGAAAATGCGCTTTACCACGGCATCAAGTATAAGCGGGAGAAGGGATGCATCTGTGTAAGCGGGCACAAAGAGGAGGAAAACCTGATCCTGGTGGTGGAGGATGACGGAAGTGGCATGACGAAGGAGGAGCTTAGCAGGCTGCAGCAGGAGATCCTGCGTCCGTGTCGTGAGACAGAACATGGATTTGGACTTGCAAATGTCAATGAGCGTATCCGCATGTATTTCGGAGCCGAGTATGGCATGAGGATTCAGTCAGAAAAGGGAAAGGGAACCCGCGTCACCATCACGATCCCGGCAAGGAGGAATGCGCAGCATGCCAAAACAGAAGAGCAGGTATAGAGACATCAGAGAATGGCTTCAGACATTTTGTCCGTTGTTTGAAAATCGGAGATGCAGAAGCCTTGCAGCGTCAGCAACCCTGCTTTTTCTTGCAATCGGAATACTGACAGGCTGTGGATTTGACAAGGACAAAGCAACTGTTGGTGCAGACACCCATACGGGATCTGCCTATGGCGAGAATGCCGGAGCTGAGAAGGAAAATGCCGGTCTTGCCGCGGTGCAGGATCTGATCGTGGTGGGAGTGTCTCAGGTGGGAAGTGAGTCGGTGTTTCGAACAGCCAACACGGATTCCCTGCAGCGAACCTTTACCAGAGATAACGGTTATTTCCTGATTTTTGACAATGCAAGGCAGAAGCAGGAAAATCAGATCAAGGCCGTGCGAAACTTCATATCCCAGCGCGTGGATTATATTGTCCTTTCCCCGCTTACGGAGGATGGCTGGGATACGGTGCTTCGGGAGGCGAAGGAGGCCGGTATTCCGGTGATTTTGATCGACAGACAGGTGAAGGTGGATGATGAATCCCTGTATACAGCCTGGGTCGGTTCGGATTTTTATCAGGAAGGAAGAGAAGCAGGACGGGTGCTGGAGGAGACGCTTGCACGCGAACACAGAGAAAATGAGACGGTCCGTATCGTGATTTTGCGCGGCACGGATGGTTCCACGGCTACCATCGGCCGCTCACAGGGATTTGAGGAGATTGCCTCCGGGCATGAAAACTGGCTTCTGGTAGAGAGCGCGGATGCAGAATTTACGACGGCAAAGGCCAAGGAAGTTATGAAACGGATGCTCAAGCAGTACAGCGATATCCATGTGGTGATCAGCCAGAACGATGATATGGCCTTCGGTGCGCTGGAAGCTATGGAGGAGGCTGAGATTAGGGCAGGAGAAAACGGAGATATCCGGGTGATCTCCTTTGATGCTACCCGCAGTGCTCTGGAGCTGGTGAAACAGGGAATCCTTACTGCGGATATTGAGTGCAATCCGGATCAGGGCAAATATGTGGACGCCCTGATCAAAAAAATGGAGGATGGCAAAGCGGCCCCAAAGCTGACCTTTGTTCCGGAGACCGTATATACGAAGAAGAATGCAGCGAAGGCGCTTGAAGACCGGACATACTAAAGCAGTATGACCTTAGAAGAAAATACAACAGGAAAACAGGGGGAAGAAGGATGCTGAAGGTATTTCTGGTAGAGGATGAAAGTGTGATCCGAGAAGGATTTCGGGATAAGATCCCCTGGGAACAGTATGGATTTGAACTGGTGGGGGAAGCCGGAGACGGCGAGATGGCTCTTCCTATGATCCGGAAAAAGAAACCGGATCTTCTGATCACGGATATCAAGATGCCATTTATGGATGGCCTTTCCTTAAGCGAGATCGTAAAGGAAGAGCTGCCGAAGACCCACATCATCATTATCAGCGGATATGATGATTTTGAGTATGCAAGACAGGCCATAAAGATCGGTGTGGATCAATATCTGTTGAAGCCGGTGACGAGGCTTTCCCTGCGGAGCGTGCTTTTGGAATTGAAGGCGAAGATCGAGCAGGAGGCAGGCCAGAAGGATTATCAGGATCAGTACCGGGAAGAGGTACGGGAATTTGAACAGTTCCCGTTTCGCCGCTTTTTTGAGCAGCTGCTGGACGGACGTCTTTCCGCCAAGGAAATCTATGAGGAAGAGGCGGCACTGTCACTGGATCTTTCAGCGGCCTGCTATAACCTGCTTCTGTTTACCGTTTATGGGCGAAAAAAGGCGGATGCTGCAAGAAGTGAACAGAGTCAGGAAGAACTGTTTCACTTTTTTCTGAGGCATCCGCAGTATACCCTGTTTCGCCTGAACGTCAGCAGCTACGGGGTATTGATCCGGGGAAATGCGGACCATATGGAGATGCTGACGGAGCAGGCTCTTCGCTGCTTTAAAGAGGTTTGCGAAAAAGAAGAAAAACGTCTGATGTGGTATGTGGCAGTCGGTACACCGGTGGAACGCTTAAGCCTGCTTCCGGAATGCTATAGAGAGGCCAATCATTCCTTTGCCTATCGGTTTATTATGCCGGATCAGCACATTTTATCCGCGGAGACCTTGGGCACGGATACGGAAATGGACGAGGAGGCGACCATGCAGTCTGTGGATTTCATGCAGATGGATCCGGATCTGATCCGGGATTTTCTGGCCAGAGGAGAGGAAAAGGAAATCCATGACTTTGTAGAATCCTATCTGAGCCGGATTCGGCATCCGCTGCACTCCACGATGTTTCGCAGCTATGTGATCCTGAATATCCGCTTTGCGGTAGTTTCCTTTTTGGAATCCGTGGGTGCCGGAAAGGATGCCTACCAGACGCAGATGGAACAGGCTGTGCAGTCGGTACGGGATGAAAGTGAGGGGATTTTTCCCTACTTTGCTGAAATGCTGAGCACAGCCATGAAAATCCGGGATGAGATCAACCGGTATCAGGGAGGAAAGCAGCTAAAAAAGGCCCTGGAATACATTGATGAAAATTACGAAAAAGAGGATCTCTCCTTAGGTCAGGTGGCGGAAACCGTCGGTATGAGCTCCAACTACTTAAGTGCCATCTTCAGCCAGAATATGGAAAAAACTTTCGTCGAGTATGTAACGGAAAAGCGGATCGAAAAAGCGAAGAAGCTCCTTCGCCAGACCGATCACGCTTCCGGAGAGATCGCAAAAATGGTGGGCTACAAGGATGCCCATTACTTCGGCTTTGTATTTAAAAAGCTTCAGGGCTTAAGCCCGAGAGAATACCGGAATGAAAATCGGTAAAACCAGACAGCAGCGATTAAAAAAATGTCCAGGGGACTTCCCGTGATTGCACGGGCAGTCCCTTTATGCTGTCCGAAAAGGTCTGAAATGCAAGCTTTCCCAGGGCTTTTTGATCGGAACACAAAAGCAGTGTCCGGCTGCCTTTTAAACGCTCAGTGAGATGACCCTGCAAAAAGCAGCCAAAGAACATGCACTCGGATAAAGTGTTTTTGATGGATGCATCTTCAGGAAAGCTGAAAAACGGCGCTTGGGAACTGTCACCCTTCAGGGAATGTAACGCCTGCATCAGTCTCCAAAGAATCCCGTCATGGTCACAGATCAGAGCAGTGCAGTCGGAAAAGCTATCGTTGATCAGACGGGAGAAAAGACCGGTGGCGGATCCCTGTCTGCAGATCTGCTTTGCAAGCGTGGAATCATACCAGGAAACATGACAATCCGGAACCGATATCCCGGCCTGCTGCATCGTCTCCATAAAAGAAAGAAAACGCTCCTGGGAAGCGCGGTCATCGGCCTGAAAAAGGGCACCAATGCTTGTATGTCCCAGGGCAAGGAGCTTTTGGATCAGCGTGCTGCAGCCGTAATAATCATTGTGCCGGATACAGGGAATATCCGAAAATTCCGCACAGGGGGAAAACAAAAAGAGAATATGGCATCCTTTTTTCATCAGATGCCGGTACAGATCTCGATTGGGATTTGGCAAGGCACTCTGAACAGGCTGAATGAAAAGTCCTCTGGGAGTCTCTTTTAAAAGCTCGGTAAGAAGTTGTCGTTCGGTCTGAAAGCTGTTGCCGTTTTCCTTGCATAGGAGAGAAAAGCCGCTTTCTTTCAGAGAAAGGGAAAGCTCCTGATAAAGCTCTGGCGAAAAGAATTCCGGATCCTTGTGAAGAATCAGAAAAACCTGGTTTTTGGCCGGATCTGCAAGCTTTCCGGTCAGATAGATCCCGCTTCCCTGAACCTTTCGGATCATTCCTTTTTCCTCGAGAAGCTTCAAGGCAGAACGCACAGTCTGTCTGCTTACATGGTAGCGGAGCGCAATAGCCTGCTCTGTCGGAAGTTTATTTTGAGGAAATGGTGCAGCTTTCGGATTGCCTGTCTTTTGCTCTGCCAGAAGTTCGAGCTGTTTTGCCAGCCATTTGTATTTGATTGCCATAAAAATCCATCCTTTTCTATGAAAAAAACGTAAAAATTTCTGCCATATCATAAAAAAATCCCAATTTTTTGAAAAAAAATAAAATTGCACAATCCAATTTGAAACCTCCGGGAACAGGAAAATACAGGAAACAACCTGGAAATTCGCCCAAAATCATAAATTTTTGACGGTATATCGTAAAAAAACAATCCTTTCTGCAAATTTGTATTTAAAACAGATTATACAGAATAAAATTGGTATTGTAAAGAATCGACAAACCGTATAAATAAAAGAAAAATAAAATTGAAAGAAATCCCTGGATCCTGTACAATACAGACATAGGAGAAGCAATAAACTATATTAAGAAGTGGAGGAAACAACATGAAAAAAAGAGTATGGGCAGGTATGATGGCAGCAACGATGGCAGCAGCATCCTTAGCAGGATGCGGAAGCTCCAAACCGGCAGAGACTACGGCAGCTCCTGTAACTGAGGCAGCAACCGAGGCCGCAGCAGCAGAAGAGACCAAGGCTGAGGAAGCAAAACCGGCATCAGATGGGGAACTGATCCGTGTAGGCATCATCAACAACGATCCGAATGAATCCGGTTACCGTACCGCAAATGATGCAGATTTAAAGGCAATGTTTACCGAGGAGAATGGTTATGAAGCATCCTTCGCATACAGCTTAAAGAACGATGAGCAGATCACAGCAGCTCAGAAGTTCATCCAGGATGAGGTGGATTACCTGCTTCTTTCCGCAGCAGATACCTCCGGCTGGGACAGCGTGTTAAAGGATGCACAGGATGCAGGCATCGGCGTTATCCTCTTTGACCGTACCATTGATGCAAGTGAGGATCTGTATCTGGCTTCCATCGTTTCCGATATGAACAAGGAAGGCGAGACCGCAGTAAACTGGCTGGCTGATCAGGGACTTGACAGCTACAACATCATCCATATTCAGGGTGTTATGGGTTCTGCAGCACAGCAGGGACGTACCGGTGCTCTGGATGACAAGGTAGCAGCAGATGACAACTGGACCCTGGTAACTCAGCAGACTGCAGAGTGGAACTCCGAGAAAGCACAGCAGATCGTTCAGTCTGTTATTGATGCAGGCACCGAGTTCAACGTAATCTACGCTGAGAACGACGATATGGCAAAGGGCGCTGTAGCAGCTTTGGATAAGGCAAACATCTCTCACGGCGTTGGCAAAGACGTCATCGTTATGGGCTTTGACTGCAACAAGTGGGCATTACAGGAACTGTTAGACCAGAACTGGAACTATGATGGACAGTGCAACCCGTTCCAGGCTTCCTACATTGATGAGATCATCAAGAAGGTAGAGGCAGGCGAGGAAATCACCGAGAAGACCATCATCATGGATGAGAAGGGCTTCGATGCTTCCACCATTACTGCTGACGATGTTGAGAGCTACGGCATCTAATGCAAATGATATTCTAAACAGGATCATATAATCCAAATAGAAAGAGCGCGTGCGGCATAATTACATATGTACGCTTCGTGCTCTTTCTTAATCAAGATGTTTTTATTGAGCAAAAGGGGTGAGCAGCCAGTGAAAGAACATGCAGTATTGGAAATGAGAAACATCTACAAAAGCTTCCCGGGTGTCAAGGCGCTGCAGGGAGTGAATTTTAACCTGGGAGAAGGCGAAATCCATGCTTTAATGGGAGAAAACGGCGCCGGAAAATCAACCCTGATTAAGGTGCTGACGGGTGTGTATGAAAAGGACGAGGGCGAGATTTACCTGAAGGGGCATGATAAGCCGGTTAACATCCGTGCACCGAAGGATGCACAGAATCTTGGAATCAGCACCGTATACCAGGAGATCACGCTGTGTCCAAACCTGACTGTGGCAGAAAATATGTATATCGGCCGCGGAAACGGGAAACTGACCAACTGGAAGAAGATGAATGCGGATGCAGATAAGATCCTGCAAAACCTCGGCATTCCGGCGAGGGCAAACCAGCAGCTGTCGGACTGCTCCATTGCAATTCAGCAGATGGTAGCGATCGCGCGGGCAGTGGATATGGACTGCAAGGTGCTGATCCTGGACGAACCGACTTCGTCTCTGGATGAATCCGAGGTAGAGAAGCTTTTTGGCCTGATGAGAGATCTAAAGAAGCGGGGGGTTGGCATTATCTTCGTAACGCATTTTCTGGATCAGGTTTATGAGGTCTGTGACAAGATCACGGTGCTTCGTGACGGTCAACTGGTGGGTGAGTATGTCATTGAAGACCTGCCGCGTGTAAAACTGGTAGCAAAGATGCTCGGAAAAGAAATGGACGATATGGCGGATATCAAGAGTGAGGCCAAACCGTATGAAGGTGCTGATGAATTCGTCATTCAGGCAGAGGGACTGCAGAGCGATGCCGGCATTAAGCCCTTTGATTTTTATATTAAGAAAGGTGAGGTTAATGGTTTTACCGGACTTCTTGGTTCCGGCCGAAGCGAATGCGTGCGTGCCCTGTTTTCTGCAGACCATGTGATTGCGGGAACTATGAAAAAGAACGGAAAACCGGTCAAGATCTCAAAGCCGCTTGATGCTATGAAAAACGGGATTGCTTATTTGCCGGAGGATCGTAAGAATGACGGCATCGTGGGAGATCTTTCCGTGCGGGATAACATCATCCTGGCAGCCCAGGTGCTGCGTGGATTTTTCCGCCCCTTCTCAAAGGCAGAGGCCAACAAGTTTGCAGATGAATATATCAAGCTTTTAGAGATCAAGACCGCCTCCGCGGATACACCGATCAAATCCTTGTCCGGCGGCAACCAGCAGAAGGTTATTCTGGCACGTTGGCTGCTCACACATCCGGATTACCTGATCTTAGATGAGCCGACACGAGGAATCGATATCGGTACCAAGGTAGAGATCCAGAAACTGGTACTGAAGCTTGCCAGTGAAGGTATGAGCGTGACCTTTATTTCCTCGGAAACCGATGAAATGATCCGTACCTGTTCTCGCCTGATCGTTATGCGAGACCGGAAGGTGGTAGGAGAATTGTCCGGAGATGAACTGAAACAGAGTAAAATTATGGAGACCATTGCCGGAGGTGACATGTGATGACAGAAAATAAGAAAACAACAAAAGCTGCATGGACAGACATCTTTCGCAAGCAGATCTTCATTCCGATCGCGGCGCTTCTGATCCTGGCAGTATTCAACCTGATCGTAGATCCATCCTTTTTTAAGATCACGCTAGGACATAACAGTGCAGGAGATCCGGTGCTGACCGGATATCTGATGACCATCCTGGACTATGGCTCTGAGGTTGCCATCCTTGCCATCGGCATGACGCTTGTGACTGCGGCATCCGGCGGACAGGATATCAGTGTGGGCGCTGCGGTGGCAATTGCAGGTTCTGTGATCCTGCGTGTGTTAGTTGGACGCGGCGGAGACGGAAGCTTACAGGCTCCGATCCTTGTAGCCTTCCTCATTGCCTGTGTGGCCGGTATGCTTTGCGGTGCGTTTAACGGTGTGTTGGTAGCGATCTTTAAGATCCAGCCCATGGTAGCGACCCTGATCCTCTATACGGCAGGTCGTTCCATTGCAGCCTGGATCAACAACAATGAACTTCCGATCGTAACCGACAAGAGCTTTACCTACTTTGGCGGATTCATTCCGGGTGTGCCGATCCCGACTCCGTTTTTTTTGGCTGTGGTCTGTGTTGCGATTACCATGCTGGCCTTAAAGTTTACGAATCTTGGCCTGTATACCCAGGCAGTCGGCATCAATGCCAGCTCCTCCCGGTTAAACGGCTTAAACCCGACCTTTATCAAGTGGCTGACCTTTGTGATCTTGGGCCTTTGCGTGGCTGTGGTAGCGCTGATCAAAACCAGTCGTCTTTCTACCATCAACTATTCCGTAATCGCAAAGGATATCGAGATGGATGCCATCCTGGCGGTAGCACTGGGCGGCAACGTGTTAAGCGGCGGTAAGTTCAATATCCCGGCTTCTATCCTGGGCGCTTATGTCATTCAGTTCTTAACCACAACGCTTTACAAATTCAATGTTTCTTCCGACGCGCTCCCGGCTTATAAGGCTGTGGTTGTTATTGCCCTGGTAGTCATCAGCGCTCCGGCGGTAAAGGGAAAGATCACCGCACTGGGAAAGAAAGCAAAAGCACAAAAGGGGGTTGCCTGATATGACAAAGACACATGCAGCAAACGGCGCTCCGGCCGAAAAAAAGGCGAAAGCAAAAATGACCGATACCAACCTGCTTCTCATCATTACAGTGACGGTATTTCTGGTCATGTATATCGGAGCTATGGTATTTTTGAAAAAAGGCTTTTTAAAGCCCCAGACCTTTTTTAACATCTTAAACGCGAATGCGGCTCTGATCATTACGGCCTGCGGCATGAGCCTGGTCATGATCACCGGAGGCATTGATATTTCCGTAGGCGGCGTGGTTGCCTTAGTCAGCATGAGCTGTGCCGTATATCTGGATTATCAGGGAGGAAATGTGTTTGTTTCCTTTTTGATCGCCCTTGGCATCGGTCTGGCCTTCGGTGTGGTACAGGGCTTTTTGGTAGCCTACTTAGATATTCAGCCCTTTATCGTTTCTCTTGCCGGAATGTTCTTTGCACGCGGCATGACTACCATTGTACATACGGCTCCGTTCAATGTGGCAAATGAGGCCTTTGTCGCTTTGAAGGATACCCGTATCAATATCCCGGGTCTCGGAACTGTCAATAAGCTTGGCAAATATGTTCCGGCTTATGTGGAGATCGGTGTTGTGATCGCTCTTTTGATCGTGGTGGTATTCTTCTGCATGCTGCGTTGGAGCAGACTCGGCCGCAGCTTCTACGCTGTGGGCGGCAACCGCCAGAGTGCTCTGATGCTCGGCATCGATGTGAAAAGAACCCGCTTTTTAGCCCAGATGCTCTGCGGCGTGCTGGCAGGTATCGGCGGTTACGTATACTTTTTACATGTAGGCTCCGGCTCTGCATCCCATGCATCCGGCATGGAGATGAATGCCATTGCTTCCTCCATTATCGGCGGAACCCTTCTGACAGGCGGTGTGGGCAACATTTTCGGAACCTTCGTAGGTGTACTGTCCTTAAGTACCATCCAGAATATCGTATCCTCCATCGGTCTGGACCAGGCATGGTGGACGGGCATTACCGTAGCCGGAATGCTCTGCGTATTCCTGGTTGTACAAAGTATTTTACTTGCCAGAAAAAAATAGGAGCAGATTCCATAGAAATAACGTCCTAAAACCAACAAAATCCTGTCAAAAACACATGACAGGATTTTGTTGGTTCCAAAAAGAAAATACAACATTGTTGGAAAAATACAAAAAACAGACAGAAAATACAAGACTTTTTTGTGAAAAAGTAGTAAAATGACACTAGCATAGCAAAACGCAAGGAGGATCATTACATGAGTGCAAATAAAGAAACCATCGTACAGTGGATCCGGGAAAAGAAGACCGCTCTCGGAATTGAGTTTGGTTCCACCCGTATCAAGGCTGTTTTAGTCGGAGAGGATCATACGCCGATCGCGTCCGGTGCTCATGACTGGGAGAACCGTCTGACAGAGGGTATTTGGACCTATACCTTAGAAGATATCTGGAGCGGCATCCAGGATGCTTATACAAAACTGGCAGAGGATGTAAAGAGCCAGTATGGAGAGACCTTAGAGGCGGTAGGCGGCATCGGCATCAGTGCCATGATGCATGGCTATATGGTATTTGACAAGGCAGGAGAACTGCTGGTTCCCTTCCGCACCTGGAGAAATACCATCACCGCAGAGGCATCGGAAAAGCTGACAGAGCTGTTTTCTTATCCGATCCCGCAGCGTTGGAGTATCGCTCATCTGTATCAGGCCATCTTAAACGGAGAGGAGCATGTGCCGGAGATTGACTACATGATCACTCTGGAGGGATATGTGCACTGGAAACTGACCGGACAGAAGGTACTGGGGATCGGTGATGTGGCCGGTATGTTCCCGGTTGATATCCACAACCATGATTTTGATCAGAAAATGGTGGAAAAATTTGATGCGCTGGTGGCAGACAAGGGCTATTCCTGGAAGCTGCGCGACATCCTTCCAAAGGCACTGGTGGCCGGCGAGGATGCGGGAACGTTGACAGAAGAAGGTGCAAAGCTTTTGGATGTGAGCGGAAACCTTAAGGCAGGTATCCCGATGTGTCCGCCGGAGGGTGATGCAGGCACCGGCATGACTGCTACCAACAGTGTAAAGGTTCGTACAGGCAACGTATCCGCAGGTACCAGCGTATTTGCCATGGTAGTTCTGGAAAAAGAACTGAAAAAGGTGCATCCGGAAATCGATCTGGTTACCACACCGGCCGGAGATCTGGTGGGCATGGTTCACTGCAATAACTGCACCTCGGACTTAAATGCCTGGGTCGGTCTTTTTAAAGAATTTATGGAGAGCATGGGCATGGAGGTCGACATGAACCGCCTGTTCGGTGTGCTCTACAATAAGGCACTGGAAGGTGACAGGGACTGCGGAGGTCTTTTGGCATATAATTATTTCTCGGGTGAGCACATCACCGGCTTTGAAGAGGGCCGTCCGCTGTTTGTACGCCGCCCTGATGATAAATTTAACCTGGCAAATTTCATGAGAACCCATCTGTATACCTCTCTTGGCGCGTTGAAGACCGGACTGGATATCCTCTTCCGTGATGAGCAGGTAAAACTGGATGTTCTGCTTGGTCACGGCGGCCTGTTTAAGACCAAAGGAGTCGGCCAGAAGATCATGGCAGCTGCAGCCGGTGTGCCGGTTGAGGTCATGGAGACCGCAGGAGAGGGCGGTGCCTGGGGCGCAGCACTTCTTGCAGCTTACCGCGTATGGAAGGAAGACGGAGAAACCCTGGATGCTTATCTTGAGAAGAAGGTATTCGGCGGCCAGCACGGAACGGTTATGGAGCCGGATGCAGAGGATGTGAAGGGCTTTGACGAATTCATGGTACGTTATCATGCAGGCCTTCCGATCGAACGTGCTGCAGTAGAAACTCTGCCTGAGAAGGCACAAATGAGCTGTTAAAGAAAAAAGTCTTTGGAGGAAAACAATTATGCTGGAGGAATTAAAACAGCAGGTATATGAAGCAAATATGGAGCTGCCAAGGCGCGGCCTGATCACCTACACTTGGGGCAATGTCAGTGGGATTGACAGAGAGAGCGGTTTGTTTGTCATCAAGCCGAGCGGTGTGGATTATGACCTGTTAAAGCCGGAAGATATGGTAGTTATGGATTTAAACGGAAACCGGGTAGAGGGAACCCTGAACCCATCTTCCGATACGCCGACCCATCTGGAGCTTTATAAGGCATTTCCGGAGGTTGGAGGCATTGTACATACCCATTCTCCGCATGCAACAGCCTGGGCTCAGGCCGGCAGAGGACTTCCGTGCTACGGAACCACCCATGCGGATTATTTCTACGGTGAGATCCCGTGTGCAAGAAACCTGACCCCGGAGGAGATCGAGGAAGGCTATGAGAAAAATACCGGCCTTGTCATTGTAGAGACGTTTCAGGGGAAAAATCCGATGTATGTTCCGGCTGTGCTCTGCAAGAACCATGGTCCGTTTACCTGGGGCAAGAATGCAGCAGAGGCAGTTCATAATGCGGTTGTCTTAGAGGAAGTAGCAAAAATGAACTTTATGACCGAGCTCATCAATCCAAACGCTGACAATCGCACACCGCAGTGTATGCAGGACAAGCATTTCTTAAGAAAACACGGTCCGAATGCATATTACGGACAGAAATAATTGCGCTGCAGCTGTATGAAAATTGACGATTGATAGGAAAGGTGCTATCCTGTCTCAAAGGGGAATGACAGAAATGAAATTCCCTTTTGGGACATTCTTTTTATAGAAAGGAAGTGGCATATATGAAACAGATTGTATTAAAACCGGAACTTCACAAATTCAGCCATGCAAAAGAATTTTCTGAAGGCTTTGAGGTTGGATCAGAAGATTTGATTCTGACGAACCGTTTTATCTATGAACCCTTTTTTGGAGAGCTTGACCTGAAAGCAGACGTGATCTATCAGGAGGAGTACGGAAACGGAGAACCCTCTGACGAGATGTATGATGCAATCTGCCGCGATGCAGAGAAAAAAGGACAGCATAAGCGGATCATCGGCATTGGAGGAGGAACCGTGCTGGATATCGCAAAGCTTCTTGCCCTGAAATACCACTACCCGGCAGAAGCACTGTATGACCGGAAGCTTCCGATTGAAAAGGTCAAAGAGCTGATTCTGGTTCCGACAACCTGCGGCACGGGCTCAGAGGTCACAAATATCTCGATCCTTGCTTTCTTAAAGAGAAATACGAAGATCGGTCTTGCTCTGGATGAAATGTATGCGGATAAGGCGGTTCTCGTTCCGGAACTGTTAAAGGGACTGCCTTTCCGATTCTTTGCGACAAGCTCCATTGATGCGCTGATCCATGCGATCGAATCGAGCCTTTCTCCGAAAGCCACTGAGTATACAAAGCTTTTCGGATATCAGGCCATTGAAAAGATCATTCACGGATATCAGGTCATTGCTAAACAGGGAGAGGATGCGAGATTTGCTTTGTTGGATTCGTTTCTGACAGCCAGCAACTATGCGGGGATCGCATTCGGAACAGCAGGATGCGGACCTGTGCATGCCATGAGCTATCCGCTTGGCGGAACCTTCCATGTTGCTCACGGAGAGGCAAATTATGCTGTCTTTACCGGCGTGATGGAAAAATATATGGAGATCCGGCAAGATGGAAGGATCGGAGAGCTGAACAAGTTTCTTTCCGGACTGCTTCATTGTGATGCGGATTGTGTTTACGAAAATCTGGAAAAGCTGTTAAATCAGATCATTTCTAAAAAGACTCTGAAGGAATATGGTGCGGACATGGAAATGCTGCAGGAATGGGCGGCTGCCGTGATCCGGGAGCAGCAGCGATTGATGGTAAACAGCTTTGTGCCGCTTGATCAGGAGCAGGTATTTGAAATATATCAGAAGCTGTATCAATAAAAAAACAAAAAGCCGGTTGACAGATCCTTTCACTTGTGATAACTTTAAACCATTAAAGTAAACATTCGAAAGTCGATGATCAAAGAGAGTACATCTGAGGTGACATCACAGAGAGCTGCCGTTTGGTGGAAGGCAGTATGAAGCTTCTTTTGGAATGGGTTTGTGAGACGCCAGGCGAACGCTTTGCAAGTAGCTGAGGCCGTGTTCCAGCGTTAATGGATACGGGTATCGAAAATATAATTTTTTCCGTACCTGGATATGAGACAGATTGGTGGCAGATATTCCGATGTGGGATATCTGCTTGTTTTTTTGTAACTGTTCAGAACCAACCCCCAAAATGCTTCGCATTTCGTCGGTGTGGCGTATCCGCCAAATAAAATTTCAAA
>CAVALB010000067.1:0-14688 GCA_963589345.1 uncultured Selenomonadales bacterium
TTGCTTTTTCAAGTTGGCTAGTGAATACTGGAATCGATACCGCTACCAGCACACCAATGATTGCCACAACAACGAGTAACTCAGCCAGGGTAAAACCTTTTTTGTCCTTACGAACCTTCTTCAATAAGCTTTTCATATTGAACACTCCTTTTTTATTTTTTTGCAACTGTTCGAAACCCACCTACAATACTTTACCTTTCGTCAGTGTGGCGTATCTTCCGACGAAAGCTTCAAAATCATCCGTAGAAATGCAAGCCTTTCCCGTCTGATTTATGAAATTTAGTCAGCTCTGAACAGTTACATATATTGCAAAGAGCTTTTGCTCTTTTCAATCCTCTTTTCAATCCTTTTCTCATATCACATGAGGTCATACATGGTAAAGATCGGCAGATAAATGGCAATAACGATCACAAACGCAAATACCGCAAGCACCACCAGCAATGCCGGTTCCAGTAACGCCAGAAGCCTCTGTACGCGAAACTCTGCTTCGTTTGCAAAGTAATCGGCCACATTTTCCAGGGTGTTTTCCAGTTCACCGGTTTCCTCTCCCACGGAGCACATGTCTACCATAGTTTGTGGAAAATACTTTTTGCCGGTCAGGCAGTCTGTCAAGGTTCGTCCCTGTTCAATGACGCCTCGCATGGAGCGAACCTCATCCTGAACCAATGCGTTGTCCATGACCTTTGCTGTGGTCTCAATTGCCTGATCCAAGGTGATACCGGCCGCTAACAGCACGGACATGGTGTTGGCAAACTGAGCTGCTGCATTCATCCGGTTGATAATACCGATCAGCGGCAGGGATAACGCAAGCTTTGCCTTCCGAATCCTTCCTTTTGGTGTTTTCGTGTAGGTTTTGCAGGCAATGTAGAGCACCGCAAGAACCGCTATCATGAGAAGCCACCATTTTGCAAAGAAATTGGAAGTACCGATGAGAATGCGTGTGATTAGGGGGAGTTCTCCGCCCAGATCTGCAAACACACTTGCAAGAGTCGGCATAACCTTTGCCATGACGATGATGACAACCACCACAGCAATGGCAACGACAAACATGGGGTAAGTCAATGCACTTTTGATCTTCTCTGTGGTTTTGTAGGCTTTGTCATAATATCTGTGAAGCCGCTCAAAGGACTGATCCAGGGTACCGGACTGCTCTCCTGCCCTTATAGTTTCAATAAAGGTAAGAGGGAAACGCTCTTGGTACTTATCCAAGGCAGATGCTACCGTGTTTCCTGCTGCCACCTCTTTTGCAACCTCCGCCATGACCTTGCGAAGGCGTTTGTCACTGCTCTGCCCTGCTAACATCTGCAAGGCACGGGCGATCGTCATACCGGAATGAAGGGTGATGGCAAGCTGTGAACAAAGGATGGATAAAGCCTTTGTCTTGATGCGCTTGTTGCCGATCTCCATCTGTAGGATGTTTCCTGTCTTTTTCTTTTCGGTCTGACGACTGATTTTTAAAAGGACCGGATAACTGTCTCGAATTCTGGTAGCAGCAGCCGTTTCTGTTTCTGCCTGGAGTACTCCGTGGACTTCTTTTCCGTCCCTGCCGAGCGCCCGATATGAAAAAGTCGGCATAAGCTTTACCTCCAACTGCCAGTATTACGTAAACTTTAAACCCATCACGGTTTACTTTCCGTTCCATGCTCTCATTTTAGCATATTTTTCTTTTTTGTAAAGCCTTTTTATTTTTTTACCATGCAGCGTTTCTTAAAAAATGAAATACCATAGCAAATGATCTGATCGTAATCATCCTCATACTCCTTTGCGTACATCCGATCATCTATTTGCTGCAAAGCCATATCACATTCACTTTCCAGATTTTTTAGTACCTTCGTGTACTTTGCCTCAAAGATTGCAACACGAGCATTGATGGAATCGCAAACGACCACATCACTTCGTCCCTCTCCATGCTCCTTGTTGGAGTCTACCATATATCCGGCACCTGCAAAAATACCTGCAAGGAAAGCGTGCTCCAAAGATTATCTTCGGAGGCATGCAGATGATCATAGGTCAGGTTTTCATCTACACACTGAACAATGTAACCACCGGCCATCAACGTTTCAAGTTTATTTGTGATTGTACTGCCCGCATAGTCAATAAAGAAACGGATGATGGCATTATCACTGGTGTTCTTCCAGTAGCTGATCGGTTTAGCATTTGGATTTCGTTGCAGTTCCAGTAGATAATTCATCACATCCCACGGACAGTAAACATCAAAGTCACCGAAATGGTATCCATCATACCATTTCTTGATCGTTTCGGCTTGCTCTGTCAGGGCTGCATCTTTTAATAACTGATCGACCTCGCTTTGTACAAATCCAAAATACTCATTTAAACGAGTGTTTGTGATCGTATCCGATACAAAATTATTGGTTCCCGTAAAGATACTCTCTTTTGCGATTTTCAAACAGCCTGTAACAACTGCAAATTGAAGTGCCTGGTTGTCTTTTAGAGCCTGCATCAAGCCTTTCATGACATCCAGCATTTTATTATAGTAACCATTGTTGTTCGCTTTTGCCACTGGGACATCATACTCGTCTATAAGAAGAATTACAGGTTTTCCGTAGTGTTGCTGCATCATCCTTGTAAGCAGCAATAAGCTTCCCTTTACGTCCTTCAAGGAAGCATCACCCCGCACGAGCCGTTTAACGATATCCTTATCTGTGTTGTCGATCTTGTCACTATCCAGCAAATACAAGTGCATTTTGTATAGTTCCGAGATAACCCATGTAAGCATATCGTATGCCCCAACGAAATCCAGACCATCCACCTGCCGAAAGGAAACAAAGACTGTAGGATACTGATTCATCCACTCATCACATAATGCCTGATATTTTGCAATTTCCAGCCCTTCAAACAGTTTTCTGCTGTCCCCTCGGATATCGAAGAAGTTTTCCAGCATACTCATGCCAAGTGTCTTGCCAAAGCGCCTCGGACGAGTAATAAGCGTTACCTCCGCTTTTTCCTTCAAAATTTCCGTAATCAAGCTGGATTTGTCAATATAATAAAACTCACCATTCCGAATTTTCTCGAAGTCCGAAATGCCAACCGGGATGTTCCGTTGTTGCATTTACCCATCCCCCCTTTCTCAAATTCTGGATCTCACTTTCTTGAAAAATTGGTTCGGCTTTGCGAATAACGGTTTTTGTTGTTTCCGATCAGCTGTAACTTAAAGACGAACGTCCGTCCGCATCTTCACCGGATCCTCCGCGGCTTCCACAGCGGTTTCCGGCATAATGATTCCCCTGTTTGCCAGATCCAGCAGAAAATTATCCATGGTGACAGAACCTTCTTTTGCTCCCGTCATAAGATAGCTTCTCATCTGCGGAGTTTTGCCCTCGCGAATGCCCGTACAAATCGCACCATTGACCATCATTAGTTCGCAGGCTGCCACGCGCCCCTTTCCTCCGGCCTTGGGAACCAACTGCTGTGCCAGGACTGCCTTTAAGGTCATGGACAGCTGCAGGCGGATCTGGGGCTGTTTATTTTCCGGGAAAACGCCCACAATACGGTCGATGCTGTCGACTGCAGAATTGGTATGAAGGGTAGAAAAGACCAGATGGCCGGTCTCTGCCGCCACCAAGGCCGTTTCGATGGTTTCCGGAGTACGCATCTCTCCGATGAGGATGACATCCGGGTCTTCACGCAGGGAGGCATAAAGGCCGTGCTCGTAGTCCTCCACATCCACGCCCACCTCACGCTGGTTGATGATGCAGCGGTTTGGTGTATACACGTACTCAATCGGATCTTCCAGGGTAATGATGTGTAAGGGTCTTGTCTGGTTGATCTGATCCAGGATGGCGGCCAGGGTCGTGGATTTACCGCTCCCGGTCTCGCCTGTTACAAGGACGATTCCCTTATTCCAGCGAGAAAACTGGCGCACTCCATCCGGAAGCCCCAGCTCCTCAAGCTTTGGGATGCGGTTGCTTAAAAGACGCAGTGCTGCTGACAGATTTCCCTGCTGTCGAAACAGATTGATTCGGATTCTGCGGCCTGCCAGGGTTGCGGAAAAGTCCAGCTGACCGATGCGGTCGATCTTTTTGATATAGTCCCCTGCTAACTGCACACCGTAATTCTCACAGTCTCCGGTGGTCAGAGGCTCTGCTGTCAGGTTGGTGATGCGGCCATCGATCCGGCACTTGGGCGGCAAACCGGCAATGAGGTGGACATCCGAGGCTCCTTTTTCGGCTGCGATGGCGATCAGATCTTCTACATGATATGGACTCATGATTTTCTTCCTTTCCGCTTAGATGCTTGAGAGTGTCCGAATGATTTCGTCCACGGTCGTTGTTCCGTTGGCTACCAGTTTTTTGGCATGCTCTGCCATAGGAATATAGCCGCTCTCCCGCTTTGCCACCTCCATAAAACGTGTGCGGTCAGCGCCTTCCATGATGCAGCGGCGCAGGCCATCCTGCACCATCATCACCTCAAAGACACCGATTCGTCCACGGTATCCGGAGCGGAAGCAATGGTCACAGCCGGCTCCGTGCCAGTAAACATTTCCCGGCTCGTCTGTGATGCCTGCCATCTCAAGAGCTTTTGCCGGCGGCACGATCTTCTCCTTGCAGCTTGGACAAATGCGGCGCAGCAGGCGCTGGGAAATGACACCGCGCAGTCCTGCTGCGATCAGATACGGCGGCACACCCATGTCGTGGAGTCGGTCAATGGCGGAGATGGCATCCTCGGTATGGATGGTGGTGATAACCAGATGTCCGGTCATGGCCGCACGCATGGCAATCTCTGCGGTTTCTCCGTCTCGAATCTCACCGACGCAGATGATATCCGGGTCCTGACGCAGGATGGAGCGAAGGCCGGAGGCAAAGGTCAGGCCAACTTTTTCGTTAATCTGTACCTGGGTCGCACCCTTGATGTGGTACTCTACCGGATCCTCCAGGGTAATCAGGTTTGTCCGGTCAGAAAGAAGCTCTCGCACCAGGGTATACATGGTGGAGGATTTACCGGAACCGGTCGGTCCTACAATCATGATGACACCGGAGGTTAAGCCGAGGAGCTTGTCGATCTTGGCATCTTCAAAGGCCGGAATACCGATGCCGCGGCGGTTTAAGGAGTCCTCGTTTCTTCGCAGGATTCGGATTACCACTTTTTCTCCGTAAATGGTCGGGAGTGTTGAGGTTCGCATATCCAGATCGGTTCCGTGGATATTTAAAACAGCCCGTCCGTCCTGAGGGATTCGTTTTTCCACGATATCGAGCCTTGACATGATCTTGAGTCTGGAGATCACGGATTCCTTTAATTCCCCCGGGATCACCATGATACGGTGCAGCTGGCCGTCAATACGCATGCGGACTGCCAGTTCCTCCTCTGAGGGTTCGAAATGGATATCGGAGGCATTTTCTACATAAGCACGCTCGATAATGGAATTGACGAGGCGCACCATCGGAGTCTCATTTTCCTGATTTTGGGTTTCGGAGGTTCTCGATGGCGCCTCCGTCTCCAGAGCTGCATTTTCCGCACGGATCTGGGCCATGGCCTGGGCAGCACCCTCATTTCCATAGAGGACGTTGATGGCATGCTTGACCGCAGGTTCTGAGGCGATCATCGGGACGATGCGCTTTTTCGAGGTTCGCTGCGCCTCCTCCACTGCCACGAAGTTTAACGGATCTGCCATAGCTAAAAAAAGCTGATCCTTGACCAAACGCACCGGTACGATGTTCATGCGCTTTGCAAGGTTTTTCGGAACATACTGGGACATCTCCGGGGCAATGTCCACCTTGGTCAGATCGATGTATTCGATACCGAGCTGCATCCTGAGGGCATCGATCAGCTGTTTTTCTGTAATGAAGTTGTGTTTGATCAAGATCGAACCGAGACGGTCTTTTTCCTTGGACTGGTATTCCAGAGCTTCCTTTAACTGGTCCTCCGTTAAAAGGCCAAGCTCGACCAGCATATCACCTAATCGTTTTGTACGCATTCTAGTCTTCCTCTCGTTTTATTTTTTGTTAATTATAACAGATTTTTTGTCATTCTTACAAGTTATAACGGAAGATTCGTGATTGCTTACGAAATAAAAGAACAGATTCCCAACTGTTTTTCGGGAATCTGTTCTCTATTTGCGTTTTTATACTGCTGCCTTGATGGCTGCTAAAAGCTCTTCATAGGTCTCATATGCCGGAAGATCCGGGTTGTCGTTTTTGATCTGGTCGGTGCTCTTAAAGAGGAAGCCGGCCTTGCTGGCGCGGATCATGCCAAGGTCATTGTAGCTGTCACCGCTGGCGATGGTTTCAAAGCCGATGGACTGAAGTGCCTTCACAGTGGTGAGCTTAGACTGTTCAATGCGCATCTTAAAGCCTGTGATCTCGCCGTTTTCTGCCACCTCTAACTCGTTGCAGAAGATGGTCGGCCAGCCGAGTTTTTTCATAAGAGGCTTTGCAAACTGGGTGAAGGTGTCGCTGATGATGATCACCTGTCCAAGCTCCCGCAGCTCGTCTAAGAATTCTCTCGCTCCCAGCATCGGATCGATTTTCTCAATGGTCTCCTGGATCTCTTTTAAGCCAAGTCCGTGCTCCTTTAAGATGCCAAGGCGCCATTTCATGAGTTTGTCATAGTCCGGCTCGTCGCGGGTGGTGCGCTTTAATTCCGGAATGCCGCTGGCCTTTGCAAACGCGATCCAGATTTCCGGTACCAGAACTCCTTCCAGGTCTAAACAGGTAATAAACATCTTCTTATCCTCCAAATTTCCTATTAGTGATGGAACAGGCGGATGCCGGTGAAGGCCATCGCCATGTTGTATTTGTTGCAGGTCTCAATGACATTGTCATCGCGGACGGAACCGCCCGGCTGTGCAATATATTTCACGCCGCTCTTATGGGCACGCTCGATGTTGTCGCCAAAGGGGAAGAAGGCGTCGGAGCCAAGGGCTACGTCCGTCATCTGATCCAACCATGCACGCTTTTCTTCTTTGGTGAAGACCGGCGGTTTTACCTTAAAGGTTTTCTCCCAGGTGCCGTCTGCCAAAACGTCCATGTACTCGTCTCCGATATAAACGTCAATCGCATTGTCACGGTCTGCTCTCTTGATGCCGTCCACAAACTGCAGATCAAGGACCTGCGGAGCCTGGCGCAAGAACCAGTTGTCGGCTTTCTGGCCTGCCAGTCTGGTGCAGTGTACACGGGACTGCTGGCCTGCGCCGATACCGATGGCCTGACCGTCTTTTGCATAGCAGACAGAGTTGGACTGGGTGTATTTTAAGGTAATGAGGGAGATCACCAGATCAATCTTTGCCTGATCCGGAATTTCCTTGTTTTCCGTTACCACGTTGGAGAGCATCTCCTTGTTGATATCCAGATCGTTTCGTCCCTGCTCAAAGACCACGCCAAAGACCTGCTTGCGTTCGATTCGCTCCGGCTCGTAGTCTGCATCGATCTGAATGACGCAGTAATTGCCTTTTTTCTTCTCCTTTAAGATTTCCAATGCCTCCGGCTCATAGCCCGGTGCAATGACGCCGTCGGAAACCTCACGCTTAATGAGTTTTGCGGTGGAAACATCGCAGACATCGGACAGGGAAATGAAGTCACCGAAGGAAGACATCCGGTCTGCGCCGCGGGCTCTGGCATAAGCGCTTGCAAGGGGCGAAAGCTCGCCCATGTCATCTACCCAGTAGATCTTTGCCAGGGTATCGGAAAGCGGAAGTCCCACTGCCGCGCCTGCCGGAGAAACATGCTTAAAGGAGGCGGCTGCCGGGAGCCCTGTCGCTTTCTTTAACTCTCTGACAAGCTGCCAGCCGTTGAAGGCATCTAAGAGATTGATATAGCCCGGTCTTCCGGACAGAACTTTAAACGGAAGCTCCTTTCCCTCGTTCATGAACACTCTTGCCGGTTTCTGATTCGGGTTACATCCGTACTTTAATTCCATCTCATTCATGGTCTCTGCTCCTTTTCTTATTTGTTCTTATTGATGATCTTCGTCTCATAGCTTCCGTCTGCAATATTGATATAACGCACAAATAAAGAAACCTTGTTGTCCGGATTTAAGCTGTTCCAGAGCATCTCGGTGAAGGCTTCCATATCGTCCTGGATGGCTACAAGCTTCGGCTCGCCCTCAAAACTCGGAAGAGGATTTCCGTCATGCATATAGGTATGGATAAAATGTCCCTCTCCCGCTGCCGGATTCTCATAAGCAAAGGTATAACGGTGGCAGGAATCCGGGTTTCCGTTGTTGCTCTTTAAGATGGACATCGCATAGTTATAACGGCCGTTTTCAATATGAAGGATACCGGAAATGCGTGGGGTGTAGTTTGGTGCGTCCGGCTCAAACTCACGGCTTCTTAAGGACTGCTCGAAGGTCAGCTGCTTGTCCATGCCCTCGTAGATCGTATCTGTCTGGTCGCCGTTGGTCACGATGGTCTTGTTGCCAAGGACACGTACCGGCGCATAGATGATCAGGCTCGGATCGGTCAGCTTGCTCGGGTCAAAGGCCTGGGTGCGGATGCCTTCTCCGTCTTCTACAAAGACACGGTTGCGGCTGTTCTCGCTTCTTCCCATGATAAAGTAGGCGGTCACGGCTTTTGTTCCGTCCGGTGTTTTACCAATAACGATTCCTCTTCCCGGGTATGCATTGGCCTGTAATTCTTCCTGCAAAGATAACTGTTTCATCGCATCTTCCTCCTATTGGATCTACCTATTTTTCTGTTACAGTTTCCATGTTTTTCTTCTCAGGACACCTTTTTTATAGAAAAAGACCGCCTGAGTACCACAAAAACATGGTGCCCAGGCGGCCGACATTCTTAAATATACGTGCTCCCCTGTGGTTTCCCACTCTTTCCGCCAGTTGCACGCTCTGTATACAGGATAATGGATTGCAGAAAAAAATGCAAGTACTTTTTCCTATTCATTGCGGATCGCTGCCAGGGGGCTAAGCCGCATCGCACGCAAAGCCGGGAAAAATCCGGCAGCCATACCGATCAGAATGGCAAAGCAGACGGAGGAGGCTGCAAGCCATGGCGGGATCCGGGAGATATTCCCCGTCATTCCCTCTGTTCCCGCAATTCCTGTGAGGATCTGACTCTGGGGAAAGATGTGATTGATGGCAAAGGAAACCGCAAAGCTGAAGAGAAGCCCCGTCACGCCTCCCAGAAATCCGATAAAGCCGGATTCCAGCAAAAACATATTGCGGATGACCTTTAAATCACACCCTAATACCTTCATGATCCCGATTTCCTTTGTGCGCTCGTATATCGACATCATCATGGTATTTGCAATGCCGATGGCTGCAACGATCAACGAGACCGCACCGATCCCGCCGAGCACAGCCTGGATCATGTTGGACTGCTGCTCTGACTGGTTCATCCAGTCTGCATTGCTGTAGGCCTGAAAGCCCATATCGGTGATGGCCTTCTGCACTTCGTTTACGTGCTCCATCTCATCCACGCTGACCACGCAGCTGTTATAAATAAAGTAATTATAAGGCTTTCCTTTTTTATTGGTCGGCTGTCCCGGTATCGCCTTCTTTTTAAAGATCTTTTTTAACTGTGTTTCCAAAAGATCCAGCCTTGTATACACCCGAAAGGCATAGCTGTTGTAATCATCCACAGAGCCTTCCACGACACCATCGGCCGGGACCAGATATTTCTTGGGAGGTTTTGGCGCATTTTCCCCTCCGTTTTGAGACTGATAATAGGTATCCGTGTCAAAGATTACAAACATTGGCTTGTTCATATAATCCACGTCAGCCAACTCTCCGGTTTTTGTATATACATTATTTCCCTTCGCATCCATAAACCATTGAAGAATAGCATTTCCGTAAATCAGCTTTAAGGTCTTATCATTCGGATCCGACAGCTGCCCCTGCCCTAAGGGGAGCTTTTGCAAATAAGAATAGGGCACACCGGTCAGGGTCGTACTGCTCCAATATTTCCCCTGCATCAGCAAAATGTCTAACTCTAACATCGGAGAAACTTCCTTTACGTAGGAAAGCTTTTTGATCTGCTTTACAGTATCATCGGTCAGATAGATCGGCGTCGCGCTGCTGTCTCCGCTGTAGGGGTTGTTCACCGTGATCTCCGTCAGGCTGCCATAGGAGGCGATCAGCTGCCGGTTCATCTCCTTTAAGCCGATTCCTAAGGAAACCATAACCACGATGGAGGCGGTACCGATCACGACGCCGAGAACCGTCAGTGAGGTTCTTAATTTTCTTCTGCTTAAGTTTTTCAGGCTCATGGCCAGAAGATCTGTAAATTTCATCGATTAATCTTCCCCGTCCTTTTCATCCTCTGTCTCATGCTCATCCGCCAGCAGATCCTTATCCTTTTTCATTCTGCGATACTTCCGGATCCAAACCAAGATGACAATGACAAGTATGCTCAAGGCTGCGATCGCCACGATTTTGCCGTATTTTTGCAGGAGACCGGTCTCATTCGTGGGTTCCTCTGCCTGCATATCCTGATCCATATCATCAAAATCTGTCATCGGCTCGCTGACGGTAAGGGTCAGCTCCTTTTCCACCTCCGAGACCTCTCCGTTTTCGTCTTCATAGGAAATGATCACCTTCACCCTGCCATCATCCGTGGTCGGTGCCACACCGGTGACCATGCAGTCCACATTTCCGGTTTCGCCGGATTTGATATTTCCCACATAGGTATCGGTGGTCTGAATGGAATCCGCCTCAAACCTTGCCATGACGTTATACAAGGTTACCTTTCCGGTATTGTTGATGCCAAACATCACGTTGGATTCGTCACCCACGGATATGGAATCCGGGGTCACCTCAAAAGTTCCGGTATTTAAGCGCGGAATCTGTTTGATCGGAATATCTACCGACATCTTTTCTTCGGCATTTTTAAATTCCGGACTGTCAAATTTGGCCTGAATGGTCAGACCGTAGGAGCGCTGGTCAATTCCGGCCCTGGAGGCCATGCGAAAACGAACCTCTGCCGACGCACCGGCGCCAAGAGAGCTTAAAGCCACTGAGCTTGATCCGGACTCCGTGGTGAAAACAGGGCTGTCCGATACCTTTTCTGACTCTGCAGTCAGCAGGATGTCCGAGGCCGAAACACTGCCGGAGGCATTCTTGACAGTCAGGATCAGATCAAAGCTTTCTCCTGCGATGATGGTCTCCGGTTCGGTGCGGTAACCATCCACGATCAGGCGGGCCTTCGTGCGGTCGTGCTCATTAAATTCCTCATAGGCATCCTTGGTCGGTTTGCTTTCAACATGGACAAAAAAGGTTGTCTCATAGGTTTTTAGTTCCTCGCCGGTGGAGCTGTCGGAATAATAGATCTTCATGGCAATGGGATAATATCCGGTATAGGATTCCTTGCGGATCGCAAAGCTGTAGTCAAGCTGCACCGTTTCATCCACCGCGATCTTGTCAAACATCCGGTCATAATTGGCATCGTTGATCTCAAAGGGAAACTTGGTGCTGTCTGCGTCTAAGACCATGCTGGCCTTCACATTGTATACCGTAGCCGGGCTGTTGTTGCGCAGGCCGATGGAGAAATTCATCACGTTCGGGTAGACACCATGGGGTGCATTTTGTCCCTCTCCAAGAACAAAGTCATAGGTTTTGTTCTCATCATCATCGTCATCCGTGGAGGTAGTCGATTTGGTGATCCAGACACGCAGATCCTCATGACCGATCCAGCTTCCGTCCTTGTCCATCACAACCACCGGCACCTTATAGTAACCCTCTGACAGATCCCGACGTACGGTGCCGGTCAAGGATACCTTTTTTTCTTTTCCGTCGGAGATGGTTCCGATCCCTTTCGGATTGTCGGTATCATTCAGCTTTCCTGTTGTCTCAAAGGGAAAAGAATATCCATACTGGCGGTCTTCCTCGTCATCGTCCCAGATTTCACCGCCGCTGGTATCAAAGGCGATCTTGGCCTCCTTGATGTCGCTTCCGCTGTTGTTCTTGATGCTGAAGCTGACCGTCATAGATTTTCCGGTCTTTCCGTGCTGGATCTTGTCAGAGGTGACGGTCACATCTCCGGATGCGTAGGCCAAAACCGGGTTTATTGCCAGCACCGCTCCCATGACCAACAGTAAGGTCAGAGTAAGCACAGACCGCTTCCTCCATTTCATCATTTTCATAAGTTTTCTCCTCTTTCCCGACCTTCTTCCTCGTTTGGTCGTTTCTTTTCCTCGATTTTCTGGATTTTTCCATCTACAATATGAAACTGCCGATCCGCATAAGAAGCGATCTGATTGTCATGCGTGACCATGACCAGGGTCTGATTCTGTTCCCGCACAATGCGCTGCATCAGTTTTAAGACTTCCATCGTTGTTTTGGAATCCAGATTTCCCGTTGGCTCATCTGCAAAGATGATTTTGGGATCCACCACCAGTGCCCTTGCTATGCCCACACGCTGCTGCTGGCCGCCCGACATCTCATTTGCCATATGCTTCATCTGTTTTTCAAGACCCACAAGCTTTAAATACTTTTTTGCCTTCTCATTGCGCTCCTGCTTTGACACGCCGCGAAAGGACAGAGGCAGGGCAACGTTTTCTATGGCATTTAAGGTTTTTAAGAGGTTGTAGGACTGAAAAATAAAGCCTACATTCTCCCGCCGAAACTGCACCAGCTGGTTTTCGTCCATGCGCTCCATGTGCTTTCCTGCTATGATAATTTCTCCCTTTGTGGGCTTTTCTAGTCCAGCCAACATATTTAACAGCGTTGATTTACCAGAGCCGGACGGACCTACAATGGCGCAGAATTCTCCTTTATACATGGTGAAGTCCACGCCGTTTAAAGCATAGACCTTGTTTGTGCCCACCTGGTAAATCTTATATAAATGCTTCACCCGGATAACGGGTGTTTTTTTCTCTTCCATAAGAATCGTTTTCTCCCCTATTTTAATGCACTCGCGAAAATTTTCGCAGAAAACATACACACAGAAAATTTTGTGAGTGCATGAAGCATATGGTATCCGCTTCATGCACATCATACCACGAACCTGCCCTTTGGGATATCTGCTTTTTCTTAATCTTCCTTACAGATTTGTTACGTAAAGAACGTGCCTTGGTGCAATTCCTATAAATCAAAAAACTATCCAAAAATCCGCACGCGAAACCCTCGGATTTTTGGATAGTTTTTTCTAAAAAAGGGACTGGTAATCTAAGATGTTTTCCGCTATAATGTCCTAAGACCTGGGGTCCAAACATTGATCCTCCAGAGAAAACGCAAAGGAGATACGTTATGAGACATTTGTTGAATCCGTTGGATTTTTCCGTTGAAGAGACCAACGAATTATTGACACTGGCATCTGATATCGAACACAACCTCAAAAAATATGCTCACGTTTGTGATGGCAAAAAATTGGCTACTCTTTTCTATGAACCAAGTACAAGAACCCGTCTTAGCTTTGAATCCGCTATGTTAAGCTTAGGTGGCAGCGTACTTGGTTTTTCTTCGGCCAATTCCAGCTCTGCAGCCAAGGGCGAGAGTGTTGCCGATACCATCCGCATGATTTCCTGCTACGCAGATATCGCAGCAATGCGCCATCCGAAAGAAGGTTCCGCACTGGTTGCTTCCATGCATTCCCAGATCCCGGTGATCAACGCAGGTGACGGCGGCCATCAGCATCCGACCCAGACCTTAACCGACTTAATGACCATTCGTTCCTTAAAAGGACGCCTTGACAACTTAACCATCGGCCTTTGCGGTGACTTAAAGTTCGGCCGTACTGTGCATTCCCTGATCAATGCCATGGTTCGCTATCCGAATGTCCGTTTCGTACTCATCTCTCCTGACGAGTTAAAGGTTCCGGAATATATCCGTGACGATGTGCTCCGTGCAAAGGGCATCGAGTTCAAAGAGGTCAGCAACCTGGACGCAGCGCTTCCGGAGCTTGACATTCTCTACATGACCCGTGTACAGAAGGAGCGTTTTTTCAACGAAGAGGATTATATCCGTTTAAAGGACAGCTACATCCTGGACAAGGAGAAAATGAAACTCGCCAAAGAGGATATGTACGTGCTGCATCCGCTTCCACGTGTAAACGAGATTTCCACCGAGGTGGATGATGACCCGCGTGCAGCTTATTTCAAACAGGCTCAGTACGGTGTATATGTCCGTATGGCTCTGATCATGACTTTACTGGAGGTGGAAAAACCATGTTAAATATCAGTGGATTGCAGGAAGGCGTTGTTCTGGATCACATTCAGGCTGGCAAGAGCCTGGACATTTACTATCATCTTGGCCTTGACCGCCTCACCGACTGTCAGGTAGCCATCATCAAAAACGCGAGAAGCAGTAAGATGGGACGCAAGGACATCATCAAGGTAGAGGGTCCGATCGACAACATCGACTTAAATGTTCTTGGCTACATCGATCACAATATCACAGTCAATGTGATCCGTGACAATAAGATTGCCGAGAAAAAGGCTCTGAAGCTCCCGCAGAAAATCACCAACGTGATCCGCTGCAAAAACCCGCGCTGCATCACCTCCATCGAGCAGGAGCTGCCGCACATCTTCTATCTCGCAGACGAGAAGACCGAAACCTATCGCTGCATGTACTGCGAAGAAAAATACGGGAAGAGCAAATAAAAATTTATAAAGTACATTCATAGAGGTTCGAAAGCACCCGCCCCACCACACATAAACACATTCACGGCAATTTTCTGTCCGTTTTGCTCCGTCGCCTATTAGACAGGTCTACCGCAAACTCGCTCACTGCGTTCGCTCAGACAGGCTCCCGACCTGTCGCTATACTCACAAAACGGACAAAATT
>CAVALB010000068.1:0-13744 GCA_963589345.1 uncultured Selenomonadales bacterium
CCAAATAAAATTTCAAAATCAGCCTTAGAAATGCAAGCATTTCACGTCTGATTTACGAAATTTTGCTTGGCTCTGAACAGTTACAAAATAGAAAAAAGATTTGTACATACTTGACATAGAAAAAGAATGTGTTATGATATCTATAGAAACAAACAAAAAGTTTGGATAAATACAAAAAAGTTTGTTAGGAGAGAAGTCATGGAGAAGATTCTTTGGGCATTGAACAAGATGCCGAAAAGCGAAGACAAGTGTTTGTCAGTCATGAGCATTGAAAATGTCAGACAGGCACGGCAGTTTCACAAGAGCTTTCCGCAGTATTCCATCACCCCGCTTGCAAAGCTGGATGGGATGGCTGAGGAACTGGGACTTGGCGGGTTGTTTGTAAAGGACGAAAGCTACCGTTTCGGTTTAAACGCATTTAAGGTGCTTGGCGGTTCCTTTGCAATGGCACGTTACATCGCCAGCGAGATGGGACGGGATGTCTCCGAGATGACCTATGATTATCTGACCGGTGAAAAGTTCCGTGAGGAGTTTGGCCAGGCAACCTTCTTTACCGCAACGGACGGAAACCACGGCAGAGGTGTTGCATGGGCAGCGAATAAGCTGGGACAGAAAGCTGTTGTACATATGCCGAAGGGCAGCACAAAGAGCCGTTTTGACAATATTGCAAAAGAGGGCGCGAAGGTTACCATCGAGGAAGTCAACTACGATGACTGTGTGCGCATGGCAGCGGCAGAGGCAGAGGCTACCCCGCATGGCGTCGTGGTTCAGGATACTGCATGGGAAGGCTACGAGGAGATCCCGGCATGGATCATGCAGGGCTACGGAAGCATGGCAGGAGAGGCTGCAGAGCAGCTGCGTGAGGTTTCCGTAAATCGTCCGACCCACGTATTTGTTCAGGCCGGTGTAGGAAGCTTAGCAGGCGCAGTGGTGGGCTACTTTGCAAACCTCTATCCGGAAAATCCACCGAAATTCATTGTAATGGAAGCCGGTGCGGCAGCATGTCTGTATAAGGGCGCCGTGGCAGGCGACGGAGAACCGCGTATCGTCGGCGGTGACCTTCAGACCATTATGGCAGGTCTTGCATGCGGAGAGCCGAACATCATTGGCTGGGATATTTTAAGAAACCATGTATCTGCCTTTGTTTCCTGTCCGGACTGGGTATCTGCTAAGGGCATGAGAATGCTGGCAGCACCGGTTAAGGGTGATCCGAAGGTTGTTTCCGGTGAATCCGGAGCAGTCGGCATGGGTGTGATCTCCAGCATTATGCAGGATGATGCCTACAAGGAACTGCGGGATGCGCTGGAGTTAAACCGCGACAGCAAGGTTTTGATGTTCTCTACCGAGGGTGATACCGATCCGGACAAGTACAAACAGATTGTCTGGGGCGGAGAGTATCCGACCGTTTAAGTAAAGAAGATAATAGAAGGAAGATACAGAAATTCAGGAGGGTAATACAATGGGACTTGATTTTGAAAAGATCAAACAGGCAGCTGAAGCATATCGTGCAGACATGACCGCTTTTTTAAGAGCGATGATCTCTCACCCGAGCGAGAGCTGCGAGGAGAAGGAAGTGGTAGCTTGCATCAAGGCTGAGATGGAAAAGCTGAACTTCGATAAGGTTGAAGTGGACGGACTCGGCAACATCATCGGCTGGATGGGCGAAGGCGACAAGATCATTGCCATCGATTCCCATATCGATACCGTTGGTATCGGCAATATCAACAACTGGGAGGCAGATCCGTACGAGGGCTATGAAACGGATGAGATCATCTACGGCCGCGGCGGTTCCGACCAGGAGGGCGGTATGGCAAGTGCGGTTTACGGCGCAAAGATCATGAAGGATTTAAACCTCATTCCGGAGGGCTATAAGATCATGATCGTCGGTTCCGTACAGGAAGAGGATTGCGACGGCATGTGCTGGCAGTACATCTACAACAAGGACAAGATCGTTCCGGAGTTTGTTATTTCCACCGAACCGACTGACGGTGGTATCTACCGCGGACATCGCGGACGTATGGAGATTCGCGTAGACGTGAAGGGTGTTTCCTGTCACGGTTCTGCACCGGAGCGCGGCTCCAATGCAATCTACAAGATGGCTGACATCATCGCAGATATTCGTTCCTTAAACAACAACGGCTGTGATGAGGATACCGATATCAAGGGTCTGGTAAAGATGCTGAGCCCGAAATACAATCCGGATCATTACGAGGACGCGCAGTTCCTTGGAAGAGGTACCTGCACCGTTTCTCAGATCTTTTATACCTCTCCGAGCCGCTGTGCAGTGGCAGACAGCTGTGCAATCTCCGTTGACCGCCGCATGACCGCAGGCGAGACCTGGGATTCCTGTCTGGAGGAGATTCGTCAGCTGCCGAGCGTGAAAAAATACGGCGATGACGTTCAGGTTTCCATGTACATGTACGACCGTCCGTCATGGACCGGTGAGGTTTACGAGACCGAGTGCTACTTCCCGACCTGGATCAACAAGGAGAACGCAGCTCACGTACAGGCTCTGTATGATGCGCATGTAGCCCTGTTTGGCGAGCATCGTATGGGACCGGATTCCACCAAGGAGCTTCGCAACCGTCCGCTGATCGACAAATGGACCTTCTCCACCAACGGCGTTGCCATCCAGGGTCGTTACGGTATCCCGTGTGTAGGTTTTGGCCCGGGTGCTGAGAGTCAGGCTCACGCTCCGAACGAGATCACCTACAAGGATGATCTGGTAAGATGCGCAGCAATGTATGTTGCAGCAGCAAACCTGTATGATGGTTCCAAAAAGACTGATGATGTTTCTCAGTTCCGCGCAGGAAAGACAAACAACGATATCCAGTAATTGCTGGTAATTGTTTTATAAAGTGGCATAAACAGGTCAGCGCCGGCATAGCGCTGACCGCATGAAAATAAACTTAAGGAGAATAAGAAAATGGATAAAGTATTACAGGGTTATATTGACAAACTGAACAAGCTGAACTTCAAGGATATGTACGAGGGCGATTTCTTCCTGACCTGGGAGAAAACCGATGATGAGATCGAAGCAGTTTTCATCGTTGCTGACGCTTTACGTTACATGAGAGAGCATAACATCTCCACCAAGGTGTTTGAGTCCGGTCTTGGAATCTCCCTGTTCCGTGACAATTCTACCCGCACCCGTTTCTCATTCGCATCTGCCTGCAACCTGCTTGGTCTTGAGGTTCAGGATCTTGACGAGGGCAAGAGCCAGATCGCTCACGGCGAGACCGTTCGTGAGACTGCAAACATGATCTCCTTCATGGCAGACGTTATCGGTATCCGTGATGATATGTACATCGGCAAGGGCAACAAATACATGCACGATGTTGTTGACGCTGTAACCGAGGGCCACAAGGACGGTGTTCTCGAGCAGAAGCCGACTCTGGTAAACTTACAGTGCGATATTGACCATCCGACTCAGTGTATGGCAGATATGCTTCATATCATCAACACCTTTGGCGGCGTTGAGAACTTAAAGGGCAAGAAGGTTGCTATGACCTGGGCTTACTCCCCAAGCTACGGCAAACCGCTTTCCGTACCGCAGGGCGTGATCGGCCTGATGACCAGATTCGGCATGGATGTTGTTCTGGCACATCCGAAAGGATATGAGGTAATGCCGGAGGTTGAAGAGGTTGCACGCAAGAACGCAGAGAAGACCGGCGGCAGCTTTACCAAGACCAATTCCATGGCAGAGGCATTCAAGGATGCTGATATCGTATATCCGAAGAGCTGGGCTCCGTTCGCAGCAATGGAAAAGAGAACCAACCTGTACGCTGAGGGTGATTCCGACGGAATCAAGGCTCTGGAGAAAGAACTTCTTGCTCAGAATGCAGAGCACAAAGACTGGTGCTGCACCGAGGAGCTGATGGCTACCACCAAGGACGGCAAGGCTCTGTACCTGCACTGCTTACCGGCAGATATCAACGATGTATCCTGCAAGGACGGTGAGGTTGAGGCTTCTGTATTCGATCGTTATCGCACTCCTCTGTACAAAGAGGCAAGCTACAAGCCGTACATCATCGCAGCTATGATCCTGCTTGCAAAACAGCAGTGCCCGCAGGAGACTCTGACCAAGCTGGCTGAGAAGGCAACTGCAAGACATATGGCATAAACACGATAAATTGGGACACTCCCCTTTTTATACAACAACCTGCTCAACAAAGCGGTGGCAGTCCTTAAACGGACTGCCATCACTGCTTTTGAAACGATTTAACATGGGACGTGTGAAGCGGCACGTTTCAGAAAATTCAGAAAATGCAGTTGTTTGGATCCAGGTATTTGGGAGACTGCTTCCAAACAGCTGCCAGAAAATAAAAGATAAGGTCCGCAGGAAAAGGCGGACTTCAGGAGAACGATTATGGGGAAAAGAATTGTAATCGCCTTAGGCGGTAATGCATTGGGAAGCAACCTGCCGGAGCAGATGATAGCAGTTAAAAAGACGGCTTCTGCGATCGTAGATCTGATCGAGGAGGGAAATGAAGTCGTGATCGCGCATGGAAACGGGCCACAGGTCGGCATGATCCAGAACGCTATGTCGGAGCTGACCCGCTCCAATCCGGAGAAATATATTCCGTGTCCGCTGTCTGTATGCGTGGCAATGAGCCAGGGCTATATCGGATACGATCTGCAGAATGCGCTTCGCGAGGAAATGTTGGATCGCGGGATCACCACCGGCTGCACTACCATTCTGACGCAGGTGGAGGTTGATGCCAAGGATCCGGCTTTTCAGAATCCGACCAAGCCGATCGGAGCCTTCATGACAAAGGAAGAGGCCGACAAGATGGTGGCAGAGCAGGGCTACAAGGTGGTGGAGGACGCAGGACGCGGTTATCGCCGGGTTGTGGCTTCACCGAAGCCGCAGTCCATCATTGAAATCGACACGATCCGCAACCTGGTCGAAAATGACTATGTGGTAGTTGCCTGCGGAGGCGGCGGCATCCCGGTATTCGTCAGCGGCGGTCATCACTTAAAGGGTGCTGCGGCAGTCATCGATAAGGATTTTGCAGCCGAAAAGCTGGCAGAACAGTTAAACGCAGACTGTCTGATCATCTTAACTGCAGTGGAGAAGGTGGCAGTCCATTATGGAAAGCCGGATCAGGAGTGGCTGTCTGAGCTGACTCCTGAGAGTGCAAAAAAATATATCGAGGACGGTGAGTTTGCGCCTGGCTCCATGCTGCCGAAGGTAGAGGCAGCGGTTGCCTTTGCAGAGTCTGCGCCGGGAAGGGAGTCTTTGATCACGCTGCTTGAAAAAGCGAAGGACGGAATCAACGGCTTGACCGGTACCAGAATTCATCAGTAACACAAGATAACCGCAGGAGTGGCTTGTACGCTCTTGCGGTTAAAGTTGTATACAGGGATAGGAGGATTTTGCTATGAAAAAACTGATCAAAAACGGGATGCTCTGTACGGAGAGCGGTGTATATGAAGCAGATCTCTTAATCGAAGACGGAGTGATCCGCGAAATCGGAACTGGGTTGTTTGACAGATTGGCAACTCAGAAAAATAAAGATGGCTCATCGGAAGATACAATGCTTCAGGTGCTCGATGCACAGGGCAAATATATCCTGCCGGGGGCTGTGGATATCCACACTCATATGGACCTGGATGTCGGAATCGCCCGTGTCATTGATGACTTCTATACCGGAACCATTGCGGCAGCCTGCGGCGGGACCACCTCCATTGTAGACCATATGGCCTTTGGACCCAAGGACTGCAGCCTGTGGCATCAGGTGGAGGAATACCATAAGCTGGCAGACGGCAATGCGGTGGTAGACTATGGCTTCCACGGGGTATTTCAGCATGTAAATTTGCAGGTGCTTGAGGAAATGGGAGAGATCGCAAAAAAAGAGGGCATCACGAGCTTTAAGGTTTACATGACTTACAACTATGGTCTTACAGACAAAGAGCTGATACAGATTCTGACCCGGGCAAAAAAAGAGGGCATCCTGATTGCGTCTCACTGTGAGAGTGACGGTATTGTAAATTATTGGCGCGATCAGTTTGTAAAACAGGGACATACGCAGGCAAAATATCATCCCCTCAGCCGTCCGGCAGAAGCCGAGGCCGAGGCCGTAAACCGCTTTTTATATCTGGCCAAGGCAGCGGGGGAGGCTCCGGTTTATGTGGTACATTTATCAAGCAAGGAAGGCCTTGAGGAAGTGCGCTTTGCAAAAAGACGGGGGCAGAAGCATTTTGGCGTGGAAACCTGTCCGCAGTATCTCTTTTTGACGGATGAAAAGTATGCAGATGACCGGGAGGGACTAAAGGCCATCATGGCACCGCCGCTTCGGAAAAAGGAGGATAATGAGGTACTCTGGCAGGCCCTGGAGGACGGAGAACTGGATGCGGTCGCAACAGATCACTGCCCCTTCACCTTTGCAAAGCAAAAACAGCAGGGAGCAAAGGACTTTACCAAGTGTCCCAGCGGTGCACCCGGAGTGGAGGAGCGCCTGTCACTGATGTTTTCGGAGGCATTGCAGGGAGCACATCTGACTATTGTGCAGGTGGTTCATTACCTTTGTACCAACCCGGCAAAGATCGCCGGTCTCTACCCGAAGAAGGGCACCATTCAGGTAGGTTCCGATGCAGACCTGGTACTGATTGATCCGAAAAAGGAATGGACCATCACCACAGAAAAGCTGCATGGAAATGCAGATTACACCTGCTATGAGGGCAAAAAGGTGACCGGTGCCATCGAAAAGGTATTTTTACGCGGAAGCGAGATTGTATCTGACGGAGGCTTTGTCGGAAGACGCGGAGAGGGGCAGTATTTGAAGCGAGGAAAGAGCTCTTTAGCAGAGTAATTAACTTCAAAAATCCTTGGTGCAGTCGGGGACAAGGGAAAGGAAACAAGAAACATGCAGAATACGGATGCAGTGGCATGGACAAAGAAATTAGTCAGTATTGAGAGCACAAATCCGGGAAAAGAAGAGCATGAGATTTCCGGATTTCTGGAGCGGGAGATCAAAGCAGCGCTCCCGGAAAGCGGCGAACTGAAAAAGGATTATACGAAAGAAGGACGCCCGATTCTGATGGTAGTCCTTCCCGGAGAGACAAAAGAAGAACTGGTGTTTATCTGTCATATGGATACGGTTCCCATCGCAGGAGGCTGGACAAAAAATCCGTTGGGCGAGGACGGGGAGAGCGGCCGGTTCTTCGGCCGCGGATCCTGTGACATGAAATCGGGTCTGGCCGCTTCCATGTGCGCCTTTTTGGAAGCAGCGGCACAGATGAAGAAGACCGGAAAGGCTCCGAAGCGCACTGTGAAGTGGATCGGCACCTGTGATGAAGAGGGGGATATGACCGGCGTGGAACGCGTGATCGAGCTTGGATGGGTCACTAAGGATAGTTTCGTCATGGATACCGAACCGACAGACGGCGAGATCCAGACAGCTCACAAGGGTCGTTATTGGTTTGAGGTGACCATACACGGAAAGGCAGCCCATGCCAGCCGACCGGAGCAGGGGATGGATGCCATTGCAGGCATGGCTTACATGCTGACTTCTGCCCGAAACCGCATGAAGAAATTAAAGGAAGATCCGTTTCTGGGCCAGTCCACCATCGTGTTTGGGGAGATTCAGGGAGGCATTCATCCGTATCAGGTTCCGGCGGAATGCAAAGTATCGGTAGATATACGCGCAGTCCCGCCGTATCATATCGAAGATATGAAAGCGTTGCTTCAAGCAGCAGCGGAGGATGCGAAAAAGGAGGTTTCCGGATTGAGAGCGGAAATGAAAATAACCGGAAACCGTCCGCCGATCGCGCACCATGAAAATGCCGAAATGCTGGCTCGCATTAAGGAAGCAGTAGAGCAGGCCACCGGAAAAATTCCGGTGGTGTCCGCCTTTCCGGGTTATACCGATACGGCAGTGATTGCCGGGACTACCGGAAACTGCAACTGTCTTTCCTATGGACCGGGCACCCTGGCCATGGCTCACAAGGCAGATGAATATGTAGACGAAGCGGATATCATCCGGTGCCGGAAGGTGTATGACCTCCTGCTTAAAAACTGGCTGTGGAAGTGAGATTACTGTACATGGGCGAAAGCAAGACCGTCGGCGGCATCTGGACGGAAGAATCGGAATGTGCTATGATAGGAAAAGCGAAACAGCTGTAAGGAATAGCAGGAAGGAATAACAGGAAGGGAGCAGCTATGGCAGGTGGTTTATTTTGCAGCAGCGGCGGCTGCACGGCAAAGCTCGGACCGGATATTCTGGAACGGGTCCTAAGCCGGATCGAACGCGGTGCGGCCGACCCCAATCTGTTGGTGGGCTTTGACAGCAGTGATGATGCAGCGGTCTACCGTGTAAACGATGAGGTGGCCGTGGTGCAGACTCTGGATTTCTTTCCGCCGATGCTTGAAGATCCGTATGTGTTCGGACAGATTGCAGCAACCAACGCGCTGAGTGATGTGTATGCCATGGGCGGTGAGGTCATCAGTGCACTGAATATCGTATGCTTCCCGCAGGATGAGAATCTGAATATTCTGGGGGAGATTATGCGGGGCGGATCCAAAAAGGTGGTAGAGGCCGGAGCAGTGCTTTGCGGCGGTCATTCCATTAACGACAAGGACGTAAAATACGGACTTTCCGTAAACGGAGTCGTGCATCCGGATCGGATCTATAAAAACAATGGCGGTCAGGCAGGCGATGTACTGATCCTGACGAAAAAACTTGGTGTCGGTATCATGAATACCGCGAATCGAGTGGGAGCGGCCTCGAAAGAAGCCATGGAGGAAGCTATTACATCCATGACAACGTTAAACAAGTATGCGGCGGCCATCTCGAAAAAGTACACCGTGCACGCCTGTACCGATGTGACCGGTTTCAGCTTTTTAGGGCATCTGCATGAGATGCTGGATCACCGTCTTTGGGCGGTGGTGGATACGCTGAGCATTCCGTACATCAAAGAGGCCTACACCCATGCGGAAAATTTCATGATCACGGCAGCCGGACAGCGTAACCGCAATCATGTCGGCGCTTTTGTGGATTTTAAAGGAGTTCCGTTTCCGCTGGAGGAGATTCTGTTTGATCCGCAGACTTCAGGCGGCCTTATGTTTGCAGTTCCTGAGGCGGAGAGCCGGACGTTTTTGCGAGAATTAAGAGAAGCCGGACTTCCGGCTGGAATCGTAGGACGGTTGATCAAACCGGAGGAAGCCGGATTTAAAAAGGAAATCACCGTACTGTAAAAAACGGTGATGATTCGGAAACCTTACAAATGCGTATAACGGCAATGATTTTGGAAAATTTCAAAGCATACTAATGAAAACAGAAAAGAAAGTGAGAACATGACTATGACAACCGTAGATGCAAGAGGAGAAATCTGCCCGATCCCGTTAATCAAGGCAAAAGAGGCTATCCAAAACTTAAATGGCGCAGGGAATGTGGAGGTTCTCGTGGATAACGAGATCGCTGTACAGAACTTAGAAAAGATGGCCGGACAGATGGGTTACAGCGTGGAGTCCTCCAAAGAGGAGGAGAAAACCTGGAAGGTGGTCCTTCATGTGAGCGGTGAGGAAAAGAATGCAGAGGAGATCCCGGCAGATCAGTGCCTGGTTCCGGCAAAGAAGAAAACGGTCGTTGCTGTTACCGCAGATCATATGGGCGAAGGGAACGAAGAACTTGGCAAGGTTCTGATCAAAGGATTTTTATTTGCCCAGACTCAGCTCAAAACACTCCCGGATACAATCTTATTTTATAATGGCGGAGCAAAGCTGACCTGCGAGGGCTCGGATTCCCTTGAGGATTTGAAGAAGCTGGAAGCGGCAGGGGTGCAGATCATGACCTGCGGCACCTGCTTAAACTATTACGGACTGACTGAAAAACTGAAGGTTGGCGGAGTTACCAATATGTATGTGATCGCCCAGACCATGGCAGAAGCTGACCTGGTTGTGCGTCCATGATCTATCTGGATCATGCAGCCACATCTCTCCACAAGCCGCAGGCCGTGGCTGACGCAGTTTATCAGGTTTTGTCCTCCGGCCGCATAGGAAATGCAGCCAGAGGGAGCAATGAGGCATCCTTGCAGGCACTGCGCCTGGCCGTGGAGGCCAGAAGTCGCCTGGGGGAGCTGTTTGGCTATCCGCATCCCAATCAGGTTGCCTTTTCCATGAATGCCACCGACAGCCTGAATATGGCGATCCAGGGACTGTTTGAATTGGGGGATCATGTGATCACGACGCAGATGGAGCACAATTCTGTGCTGCGCCCTCTGTACCGAAAAGAAAAGGAAGGGGCAGAGCTTACGATCCTCCCCTGTGACGAGCGGGGCTGTCTGAGAGCGGAGCTTCTTGAAACCAGCATCCGCCCCAACACGAAAGCACTGGTTTGCACCCATGCATCGAATCTGACGGGGAATGTCAATGACCTGAAGGCGCTTGGAAGCTTCTGTCGGAACCATAAGCTTTTGTTTGTGGTAGATGCAGCCCAGAGTGCCGGTCTTCTGCCCATTGATATGGAAGAAATGCAGATTGATGTGCTGTGTTTTTCCGGCCATAAGGGACTTATGGGTCCCCAGGGCATGGGCGGCATTTGTGTGCGGGAAGGCGTGAAGATAAAGCCATTTCGTGTAGGAGGTACCGGAATCCGCACGTTCGATCAAGAACAGCCGGAGGAGATGCCGACTCTTTTGGAGGCGGGCACCTTAAACATGCCTGGAATTGCCGGTCTTCTTGCCGGGGTGGAGTATGTCTTAAAACAGGGAACCGACATCATATGGCGGCAGGCCGATGCCTACGCACGTGTCTTCTATGAGGGTGTAAAAACTCTTCCGGGGATCCGGCTTTACGGTGATTTTACGGCAGCCGTCCGTACTCCGGTGGTGACGTTGAATTTAAAGGACTATGACTCGGCGTCAGTGGCCGATGAGCTGATGCAGCGCTTTGGCATTGCTGTTCGCGCCGGAGGACACTGTGCCCCACTGATGCATGAGGCGCTAAAAACCAGGAAGCAGGGAGCCGTGCGCTTCAGCTTTTCACATTTTAATACCATGGAAGAGGTGCAGGAAGCCATAAGCGCTGTGAAAATTCTTGCACAGGAGGGATAACCGGATGTTGAAAAAGGAGCTTCGTCTGATCATTACGTTTCGAGATACCGTCATGGCGATCCGGATGGAAAAGGCCATGAAGGAGGCGAACCTTCCGGGACGCCTGATCCCGCTTCCCAGTGCCATTTCTGCAGGCTGCGGCCTCAGCTTCATGGCACCGCCTGAAGCGAGAAAAGCCCTGGAAGAGGAAATGAAAAGGCAGGATATTGTATGGGAACTTATCATAGAATTGGCACTGTAGCTATGGCTGCAGCGTTTTTTAGCATGTCGATGCTAAGCGGCTGCAGCCATGGCAAGTATGAAAAAATCACAACCACAGAGACCATCACACTGCAGACAGAACATTCTGATAAAGCGGATGAAATCCCGGCGAACGGACTGACGATCGGACAGGCCGATGAAGAGAATGATGAAGAGACCGGGATTGTTCTGGAAACGGACGCAGAAAATGCAATGGAAGACAGCCGGATGGATGGATGGCAGCCGGAAAATTCAAATGACGCAAATGCAGTAAATTCGAACAAAACCAGTACTTCTGCTGATTCGGATGCAGCGGGGGATTCCATGACGATCCTGTTTTCCGGGGACGTGCTTTTGTCTGATCATGTCTTAAACGCCTATAGCCGTGCAGGCGGAATCTCCGGTGTGCTGGATCGGGACTATTTAAGCGCAATTGGGTCCGTCGACTATTTTGCGGTCAATGAGGAATTTCCCTTCAGCAGCCGCGGTACCCAGGCGGCGGACAAGCAGTATACTTTCCGCCTGGCACCGGAGAAGGTTTCCATATTTAAAGAGATAGGGATCGATGCGGTGACTCTGGCAAACAACCATGCCCTAGATTACGGAACGGAGGCGCTTTTAGATACCTGCGATGTTTTGGATGGTGCAGGAATCCTGCATACCGGTGCAGGAAAGGATCTGGACGCGGCAAAACAGCCGGTGGTGTTTGAGAAAAACGGACAGCGGGTGGCGCTCATTGGAGCAACCCGGGTGATTCCGCAGGCCGATTGGGCGGCCACGAAGGGTCATCCGGGCATGCTGTCCTCCTACGAGGTCTCTGTGGAGCCCCTGCTTTCGCAAATCGCAGAATGTCATGCGGCAGGAGAAAAGGTCGTTGTCCTGATCCACTGGGGAATTGAACGGGATGAGACTCCCCAGGAGTATCAGAGAGCCCTGGCAAAGCGCTATATCGATGCCGGAGCCGATCTTGTGATCGGAAGCCATCCACATGTGCTGCAGGGCATCGAGTATTATAAGGGAAAGCCGATTTTTTACAGCTTGGGAAACTTCATCTTTGGAAGCTCAATCCCCAAAACGATGCTGGTACAGGCGGAGTTTAAAGGAGATAATCTGAGCCTTCAGCTGATCCCCGGCACCTCCTCCGGCGGCTATACCCATACTCTGACCGATGCGTCGGAAAAAACACAATTTTATCAGTATTTAGAGGGAATCTCATACGGGGTTTCTGTGGGAGCAGACGGTACGGTCAGCCCGCAGCCCTGAGTCACACCCCGCTCTTTGAAGCGCCTGGTAAGCGAGTTAAGCACCAGGCGCTTATTTGCACTCCAGAGCGGCGCGATCAGCAGGGATTTCGGGCCGTCCCCGGTAATCCGGTGAATGACAAGCTTTGGCGGCAGCAGGGCAATGCAGTCAATGACCAGATCCAGATATTCCTCCATGGTCATGACGGAAAATGGATGCTGCTCATAAACCGTGGCCAGGTCAGTGCCTTTTAGCACATGGAGAAGCTGCAGCTTAATGCCCTGGATATCCTGTGTGCCAAGAAAACGTATGGTTTCAAGCATCCGTTTTCGCTCTTCTCCGGGAAGTCCCAGGATCACATGGACAATGGTCTCCAGCTTCCGTGCCCGCAGCCGCAGCAGGGTATCCGTAAAGGTAGAAAGCGGATACCCACGACGGATAAAGGAAGCTGTATCCTCGTGAATCGTCTGCAGGCCCAACTCGATCCAGACGGGTTTTTCCTGATTTAAGCGGGCACACAGATTCAGCACTTCATCCGGCAGACAGTCCGGGCGTGTACCGATGGACAGCGCCACAACCTTCGGGTGACGGATGGTGGCAGTGAACAGCGCGTCCAGGTAAGGGAGCGGTGCATAGGTGTTGGTGTAGGACTGAAAGTAGGCAATGTAGGCATCCGGTGAGGATCCCATCTTGCTTTTGATGCGGGAAATGGCGGACTCAATCTGGTTGTTGACAGCGGTGGCAATTGCGCTTTGCCGGTTTGAACCGGAACTGTCGGCCATCGTATCCGTCATGCAGGATGTGTCTGCATCGGTAGAGTCATGGGGAATAGAGGACGCAGAAAAATTCAGCGGCATTGCAAAGTCTCCTGAGCCTCCTTCACTGCAGAAGATACAGCCGCGTGTTCCCAACGTCCCGTCACGGTTCGGGCAGGTCATGTGCCCGTCCAAAGCGAGCTTATAGACCTTCTGCCCAAAACGGGATTTCATCTCATAATCCAGTGAGTGATAGGGTTTGCCGTTCCAGTCCATGTACGTACTTCCTTTCGTATCCGGTGATTTCCGGTTTCTTTTCCATACAGTATACCATAGATGACCGGCTGTGCATCTTTTGAATTTGGTGATACTAGTGCACTGACACATTCATATTTCGACTAATTGACTTGTCTATTTTCCCATTGAACTGCGTTGACTTCAATCGACGATGC
>CAVALB010000069.1:0-13102 GCA_963589345.1 uncultured Selenomonadales bacterium
ATACGCCACACCGACGAAATGCGAAGCATTTTGGAGGTTGGTTCTGAACAGTTACCCTGATTTATATCCAATCGGAGGTATTTCCATATGAAGAAAATTGTTCTGACCGGCGGCGGTACAGCCGGACATGTTACTCCAAACCTGGCTTTGCTCCCGTCTTTGCAGGAACGCGGCTATGAGATCCACTATATCGGTTCCTACAACGGCATTGAGAAAAAACTGATCGAGGGTGCAGGTATCCCTTACGACGGCATCTCATCTGGAAAGCTCCGCCGTTATTTTGATTTAAAAAACTTTTCCGATCCCTTCCGTGTCATCAAGGGCTATGCGGAGGCGCGGGCACTCTTAAAGAAATATCGCCCGGATGTAGTTTTTTCAAAAGGCGGCTTTGTGGCAGTTCCCGTGGTTTTAGCTGCAAAGCACTTTAAAATACCGACCATCATCCACGAATCGGATATGACTCCGGGACTCGCCAACAAGATCTGCATCCCGTCCGCTGCCAAGGTCTGCTGCAACTTCCCGGAGACTTTACAGTATCTGCCGGAGGATAAAGCAGTTCTCACAGGATCCCCGATCCGCCGCGAACTGCTCGAGGGTGACCGCCTGACCGGACTAAACTACACCGGTCTTTCCGCAGCAAAGCCGATCATCATGGTCATCGGCGGAAGTCTGGGTGCGGTTGCCGTCAACAATGCTGTCCGGGCGCTGCTTCCGAAGCTTTTAGAAAAATATCAGGTGATTCACATCTGTGGAAAAGGACACTTAGATGACAGTCTCATCGGACGTCCGGGCTATGTACAGTATGAATATGTAGACGCACCGCTGCGCCACCTGTTTGCAGCTGCAGATATCGTTTTGTCCCGCGCAGGAGCAAACTCCATCTGCGAGATTCTGGCGCTCAGAAAACCGAATATCCTGATCCCTCTTTCCGCTGCTGCCAGCCGCGGTGACCAGATCTTAAACGCGCGCTCCTTCGAAAAACAGGGCTTCTCCACGGTTCTGGAAGAAGAAAATGTCACCAACGACACCCTGTACGATGCCATTGAGAGCACATACGAAAACCGCAGAAAGTTCATCGACGCCATGGCCAAAAGTGAGCTGTCCGATGCGGTAAGCATCGTGATGGGACTGATTGCTTCCTATGCAGAGAAGGAAAACACAGGTAAATAGATGCAGTAGATTTTCTCTGTATTCTTACATTCGATTCATTTAAATACACAAAAGGCACTGTACGAAACTCATTTTTCTGTACAGTGCCTTTTTTCTGTCCTTTTACCTGGTTCCTTTTTCGACCTTCTTTTTAACTGCTTTGATCCGGTTTCTGACTTTGCTTTACAGACCTGCCTTCAGGTTTTCAGCAGTCTGTGCCAGTTCTTCCTGCTCTGCCTTTCCCGGTGCCCAGTTTACCATATCCGGGCCGCCCTCGTAACGCGGGATCACATGCATATGCAGATGAAATACGGTCTGGCCTGCGCTTGTTCCATTGTTCTGTACCACATTGAATCCGCTTGCACCAAGCTGACTCTTCATAGATGTTCCAAGCTTTGCAGCGAGCGGCAGAATCTTTGCCATAACGGTCTCGCCTGCCTCACAGAGATCTTTGTAATGATTCTTCGGCAGGATCAGAGTATGGCCTTTGGATGCCGGTCCTAAATCCAGGATCGCACGGAAATCATCATCTTCATATACGGTTGCAGACGGGATTTCGCCGTTTGCAATCTTGCAAAAAATACAGTTGTCGTCTCTCATCATTTTTTCCTCCATTTATTATAGTAAGCACAGCCATTGCGCTCCGCTCGTTTTCGGCACTGCTCATTGCTATCACATATTATACCCCCCAAATGTCTGCTCTGCAAGGGGGCTTGGGGTTGCGGTAGAGAAGGGCGGCCAGGATTATTCCGATGATCAGACCGGCTATGTGTGCGGTATTGTCCACGCCGGTGCCGGTAAAGCCCAGGTATAGGGAGAAGGCCGCCATGATCACAAGCTGCCTGGTGTTTAGATCCTCCAGCCGTCCCTTGTTAACGGCCACAACATAGATCAGTCCTCCTACCACGCCAAAGATGGCACCGGATGCTCCGGCTCCCACTGCCCAGTCTCCTGTGGGCATCTCAAGCAGCAGAGAAACTGCATTGGCTCCGATTCCGCAGATCAGATAAAAGAGCAGATACTTCACCTTTCCCAGGGCTCGTTCCAAATTATCTCCCAGCACAAACAAAACCAGCATGTTATTCACAATATGGTTGATGCCAAAGTGCATAAACATAGATGTTAACAGTCGATAATACTCATGATTTTTAAGGATATACGGTCCGTACATCGCTCCGTGATCCAGCATATGATACGCATCCTCTGTAGAACCCGTCAGCTCCAGATACAGAAAATACATGACATTTAAGATAATAAGGGTGTTATTCACCCAAGCTCGCGGCCGGTGCTGCGGCACCATATAATAAGGATTCTGATATTCCTCCGTCCTAGCCACCTCCTTATAATGGTAGCTTAGCAAATTGCAGTTTCTGTGTAAAGCCTTTCTTGTTTTCTACAAAAACCGATACCGGATCCCTGCTATGCTCACGTCAACTCCTTCAAAAATCTCTGCTGTTTCATTGTTTTCCAACATACGTCCATCCACTTCGGTTCCATTGGTGGAATTCAGATCCTGAACGTAGTAATGTCCGTCTTTCTGATCTATGCGCAGGTGCAGTCGGCTGACTGTCTCACGATCCAGGATATGATCCACCAGATTTTCCTGTTTGCCTATAATAAACGGATAATACGAGATCACAATGTCCGCTTCGCCTGCATCCAGTGCATGAAGCCTTCGTGTCGCGTTTTGGTATTCCTCTTTTTCGGGGTTTAAGAGTACCGTACCTTTTCCCTGCTTTGCACGGGCATTTGCGGATACACTGTTCGGGTTTTCAGACAGGTTTACAACCTCCCTCATTCTGTTTGCTTCCTCTGCCCGATATCCCGATGTTCCATAGTTCGATGGTGTTTCATCTGCAAAGATCATATCCCACGGCATCTGCATCTCCCGTTCCAGCTCGCGCTGTTTTTCTTCCTTTCGTTCTTTTCTGCGCTGTTTCCACCTGCCAAACAGACTGCCGGTTTCTCTCACGACATCGGTCCGGATCTGACTGGCACGTACCATTCCTGGTTTCCATTCTGTCTCGGCACCGGCCGAATTGCCCTCCTGTCCGGTGTTGTAATAATGTTTTGTTCCTGATTTCTCCAAGGCTCCCTTTGGCACCTGATCATCCGGATATGGCTTATAGGTTCTAGTCTCGGTGTTCTGCTCAAAGTCCGTATCACAAGCTGAGTCACTCCCATCCGATGTCTTTTGCGCAAGCCGAAGGATGTCCCGCATTCCATAATTTTCTTTTCTGGTCTCCTGATAAAGACCATAGGCCAGCACCACAGATTCCTTGTCCTTATGATCGACCTTTCCCAGCAGATATTCCAAAAAATGACTGTAATCTTCCGGAAAATCATACTCCGATCCGGGGATCACGCAAAGCCATACCTTCAGGTTTTCCGGTTCCACATACAGATATTCCGGAGACAATAGCACGCTGTTTTCACTCAGCAGATATTCCTCCATATGATCCAGTGCCTGAGCGATTCCCCACACCAGTGTACGGATCTGGGCTGCCCGGACCGATTGTCCGTCCAGAAGACGGGAAAGCGGCTGTTTGGATGTGATCTCATAAAAATAGCGGATATCCGTGTCTTTTTCCCTTACCTGAAAATGGAGGACTCCATCGATCTGATTCTGTTCCATCATAATCTGCTCAAACGGAACCTCATCCTGCAGTTCTGCCTCAATGATCAGATAATTGCGCTTCATTTCCCTTTGATAACTGATGTTCATTTTATCCTGTCCTCCACCAAACTCCACCGTCTCATCGCTTTTTCCGGTCGAAATACCGGTGCCGAAATTTCCAGGTTCCATCCGGTTCCGTCTGCCTGAGCTTTGATCCTGTCCTCCTCTGCAGACTCGATCCGATGCCGCTTTTTCTCAATTTCCTCGTGTAATACAAACATTCCGGCCGCCCTGCTGCTTACGCGCATGGCCTGTCCTAAAAGCAGCATGATCGTAAGCAGCACGATGGACATGACTCCGGCCGCCTCAACCGTCATGCTGGCACGCAAACTTTTTTCTCTTCCGGAATAGATTGCTTTCTTTGCTGTATGTTCCATAAACTCACCCCATTTCAGGCTGCAAACAGCCGGAGCATATCGCCAATCCGCATCACCAGAATCCAGGTTCCCGGGATAACCGTAAACGGAAGAAACGGCCACTGTATCTTTCCACGCTGCAAACCTGCAGAGCTTCCCAGTCTGCATCCCAAAACATAATATACGAGTCCGGCAAGACCACATAAAAATACGGATCCCGCAAGAATGAAGCAGGTATCCCATAAACCGACATACCAGCCGCAGATCAAAAAAAAGGAGCAGTCTCCTTCCCCAATTTCTCCTCCACTCTTAAAAAACAGGAAAAGAGCAGTCCCCGGCAGCATTCCAAGCAACGCATCCCGAACTGCTTTCCAGAAAAGTACCGTCAGCATCCGTACACCGGCCGTAGTCCACAGATCGGCCGCTGTTTGCATGCCCAAAGCAAGGCAGAGAAAAAGACCGACGCCGCCAAAAATTTGTAACAAACGCACACTTATCCGTCTTGTCCTATAATCCTGCCTGGCTGCAAGGAGCATAAAAACCGCAAAGGTCCCATATCGCAGGAGCGCCGCTGTTGTTTCCCCAAAAACCATATCAGCCATGTCTGTTCCTCTCCTTTCTCCTGACCAGCCTCATTGCATTTCTCAGTTTTTCAGCTTTCATCTCGGTTGATCTCATACTCCTTATCTTCCGCCGCAATAAGAACAGGCTCCCAGGTATTTTACATCCTTAAGCTTCACGGCACGGGCATATGCCGTAATCGACTTGCAGTCCTGCCTGCTGTGATAACGGGCGCCGCTGGACGCGATGTATACCGTGCTGCCCTTTCCGACATTCTTTGCACAGGCGGAGCAGGGGTAATATTTGCCGCCGTTTGTATTGCGTTTTCCGTCGATATTCTCCCAAGCGATCGCCGTAAGACGGTTTACAAGATAATGACAGGTTCGATCCGGATGATAGCGCGTACTGTTTCTTCCCACATATACAATCTTTTCATCCTCGTTTCCTTCTCCGGCACTCTCCCCGTAACGTCCTTCCCGTCCGGTCCAGCATCTGCGCCGACAACGTATTGTCCGGTGTAAAGAGGGCAGACCAAGCACCGGAAACGGCATGGAAATATCATATTCCATCACAAGATCCAGAATTTCTTCCTCTTTACGTATCGAAGACCTCAGCATACTGACATGCGATACATTTTTTGTATCACAGTAGGATAAGACCTTCATCCGGGCATAAAGCGGGGCTGCCGCCTCCTCCGCATTGAGACTGAAAGTCTTATCTGTTTCTCCGGCACTTAAAATATTTTCCTCTTTTCCGTTTTCCAGACTGTCCAAAAGATAAGCAAACTGACTTAAGTCTTCTCCTGCTGCCTCCAGCCCTGCCTGCATTTTCCGTTCCGTGATCATAATCTTTGCAGGGAGCATGAGACTGACCGATGCAAATATCAAAAGTGAGAGTGTAAACGCGGCTTCCAGGGTCATGGATGCCTTTCGGCTTCTGTTTTCAGGCAAGTTTTTTTGAAACCGATTACAGCGTCGGATATTGTTTGAACTCAGGGAGGTGAAAAGGAATACTCTGCTGACAGAATCACGCAGCCTTTTTCGGAATAGACAGGGTTTTCTTAGGATATATGGGCTTCGTACTTGGAGAGGTACACTGATATTGGTATTTGGTTTTCTTGTTGTTTCAGGGTTTTCTGTTATTTGTTTTTTTGTTGTTGTTTGTTTTTTTGTTGTTGTCTGTTTTTTTGTTTTTGTCTGTTCGTTTCGGCCATATTTTTCCCAGCAGAGCATTCCTTTTCACCTCCCCTTAGTACCGACGTTCTGTCTGAAATATCATTGACATGGAATTGTCCCGGTGACCGGTTATGTTTTCCACAAATGCGGGCGAGAAAAAGAGATGTTTTCCGCAAACCTCCCCCGAGAGCTGCACCTGATACACTGCGTTGCGCATCTGAAATCCACTTTTTCCCTGTGCCAGATTCATCTCGATCACATCCATCATTCGATAATCCTGACGAACTACAGGCATCACAAACAGCAGGATCTTCAGCCAGGAAAGATAAGACAATCCGTTTTCTCCTCCACCGGTTTCCGGTTTCCCATTCTTTGCCATAAGGATGAGATTTTCTATACTCAGTGTCCAGTCATTCCTACTTTTGATCAGCGCAACCTTTTTTCCGGCTAACAGCCCCTTTACATCCATCAGGGCCTCCCCCAGCGCCCACACGGACATAACAAAAAAGGTTGTCACAAAGATCAGCGGTGTTATGGCCGCTGCCCCCGTGATCACACTCGCTAATGCCCTTGCTTCTTCCCTCATTCCGGAATCCCGAAGAATATGGATCAGGTTCAAGCCGGCCCGCACAGACAGCAGTCGGTGTACCACCTCGCTTAAATTATCCGCATCGCTTGCATGTCCACAGAGAAGGTACTCGATCTCATAATCCAGCACATGGCCGAAAGAGGATTCTTCTGTACAGAACTGCCGAAAAAACTTTCCGCAATACTCGTTGAACAGAATATGTTCCGCCATCTTCCCGCCTTCGTTTTCCTCGTCATAGCTTTCTGCATGTGACGGCAGTGATGCAGTCTCCACTGTTTTTTTTGAGACAGCTTTTCCATCCGGCATCAGAAGTTTTAAGAGGCCCTGTTTATAAAGCTGCTCCACCTGTTTGAGCAGACCTTCCGTTTCTTTATCCTTCACCCCATGCGCAAAAGACAAGGCCGGAATCTCAATATTTGTCAAGCCGTTTCGTACCGGTCTCCATAAGCCTTCATAATCCGGTTCACTGTCACCGTCCTCATCGTCATCATCCTCCCAGTCCTCGATCTCGCGTTCCACCTCATAGGACGCTTCGATCAGCTCTTCAAGTCTTACGATCGTCTGTTCTGACCAGGGAGTCAGCTCTCGGATTTCCTGGCGGCGCCTTCCGTCTTCTGCAATATAAGCCTCATACTCCCGGATTTCCTGATCCAAAGCGGATGCGGTCTCTTCACTGAGACGATCCTCACGCGCTTTTTGTTCCTGGCGGTCGGATATAAGGACTGCAGCCAGCTTATCTGCCTCTTTTTCATATTTTTCCACCAGTCCGGGCATCTTCTTTAAAGCGCTTATCATCTGCTTTGCCGCACGTCGAAATCCATCTCCGTCATATGAGGACACTGCGCGAAGGCCATCCTCCCTGGCCTTTTTCTCATTCTCCAGGTTTTCACTGATAGATTCCAGGATCTTTTCTAACTTCCACATGTCCTTTGTCCGGCTCCGGTAGGTTTCTGCCATCTCCGTGACAGCCTCCGCTTCTTGATCCTGATCCCAAAGAGATTCCAACTCATCACCCTGAAAATCCGGATTCCATATGCCATATTTCATATAATCCAGGATCTCTTTTTCCAGATAGGCTCCATGGCCATCGGTAGCCCGTACGATTTCGTCGGCCTGCAGCTGCTCCAATGCCATGGGATACCAGTTATCCGTCTCAAGATACGGCATAAGAAAGCCTGAGAAATCCGCCTCCAGCTCCTCTGCCTCTGCATATTCCGCAAACAACAGGCGATAATTTTCCCAAAGTTCCTTATGATACTGACTGAAGACCGAATCCATGGCTGAGGAAGCTGCCATCTGCAGATACCATCTTGCACCGGCTGTGCGTGCCGACTCTAAAAGCACGCACAGAAATGCAAACAGGATCATCAGGATCATGCTGACAAAGACGGTCACCTGACCGCTTAGGCTCCGTTTCTCTGCCATAGGTTAATACACTTCTTTAGACTGGGTCTCTATCTCCTTGAAGATATTTTCCAGCAGTTTTCGGATCTGTGTCTTAAAGATGATCACCAGGCCGATCAAAACCACCAGGATCAATACCACCTCGATCACGCCGACACCCTGCTCATTTTTCCAGAAGGCTGCCCATTCACCGGTAAGTTCTTTGTTTTTTAAATTTCTCATCCATTTCATAAACACTTCCTCCTTTTTTTTCATGTACTTTTGCAATCTCTTTATGCCTGCTTTTACGCAAATCTAGTGTACTGGCACATTCATTTTCAAACTAATGACGCTGAATATTTTTTCATTGACAAGGCGACTGAAAGAGGCGATGCGGTGGCATCGTCGATTGAAGTCAACGCAGTTCAATGGGAAAATAGACAAGTCAATTAGTTGAAATATGAACGTGTCAGTGCACTAACCCATTGTCATCATGGCAGGTACCATGATAAATACCATAACGATAAACAAGAGCATGAATAACGGGATCAGAAGCTTCGTGCCGGCCTCCTCGCCCATTCTTCGCGCAAGATTTTTTCGCATCTCAAATGCATCCTCCACCTCTGTGCGCAAGAGCTCCCGCAGATTCTTTGTTCCGGTTTTTCGATTCTGCTCCAGAATGCTGCTCAGTTTTAAATATGGCTGCAGGCGGCATCTTCTGCCAAATTCACGAAAGGAAACACCCTCTGCCGTTCCGTTTTCCATCTGATAATAGGTCTGACGCATCTCTTCATATGCAGGCCGCTTTTTTCTGAAGTCTGCCGCCTCATAATCATGTACCATGCGCCCCCAGGCGTTGCGCACCGTCATCCCTGCTCCCACCAGCACCTGAAGCTTGGAAACCACCTCTGCATAATCGAAAAGCAGCATCTGTTCCCGTTTCTTCTCCTGCTCTTTCCGTTGGGAATCCTCCCTCAAAAAAAGGATTGCTGCCAGAGCAGCTCCCATCAGCAAAATCCCGCTGTAATTTTGTTTTTCTGCTGTCCGGTAAGAAAGTGCCTTGCCCTGATACTCGGTAGGAAGCTTTAAATACTCCTCGTTTTTTTGTTCCTCATCCAGCCGGGTCACCTCATCTGTAAGTGACCGCAGCAGCTCTTGTTCCTGACTGCGTGGCTTCGGCACCAGGGTGACCGGTATTTCATAGTCTGCTCGATAATCCCCCGTCCGAAGCTCTGCCTGAAGCAAAAGCTCCTGATTTTTCAGTACCTCCTGCACGATTGTTCCGGAAGAAGACAGGCTGTCCGGCTCCGACGAATGCCAGCGGATCTGCACACCGCTTTCTTTCAGATAGGTCGGCAGTACAAGATCTGAGGTCACAGCTTTCAGACTTTCATTTTCTCCCAGGATCTGTTCTCCAAGTTGTTCCATGGCTGCATCAAAGACATCGTCTGCTTCTTCTTTTGTATACACTCTTGGACTCACTTTCACAGTCAATGCCTGCTCTTTTTCATCAAGACCGCACACAAACAGCTCTTCCTCCCTCGAACTTCCGCCATAGCCCTCACGCTCCAAAAGACCTTCCGAAAGCTTAGGATCTGCACCTTTCACAAACAAGCTCAGGTAAAGCCAAAGAAGCACACTGACTCCCACACAGATTGCTGCAGGCAGTCTTCTTTTCCAGTTCATAATCACACCTCAATATCCAGGATCCGTTCCGAAAGCCAGAAGGCGGTCAGATACAAGATCAGACACAGGGTCATCAGCCCCCGTCCCATCCCCGTACAGTACATCTGGTCAAAAAAACCGGGCGAAGTCCCTTCGACATAGAAAATGATAAAAAACGGGATCAGGTTCATGATTCTCTGCTCAAACTGCCGGGATGCTGTCATGGTGATAATTTCTTCTTTCACCTGCATCTTGTCCCGGATCACCTCTGCCGTGTGACGCATGATACTTCCCAGATCACCGCCCGTTCGCTTTCCGATGCCTAAAACCTCTGCCAAATTCTGTACATCCTCAAGACCGCTGCGCTTTGCAAATTCCATGAGCACCTGTTCCACATTCCGATTTGTCCGAATCTGCTGCACCATTCCGGAAAACTCCTGAACGATCAGCCCCTGTTCGCCATAAAGCAGACGCAGCTCCTCCAAACTCACTGCCATGGCATTTTCCATGGCATATCCCGCACTTAAGGAGGCTGCCAGGATCACCATGGCCTCTTTAAACTGTCTGGCCAGCATTTGTTTGCGCTTCTTAAGCCGTTTGCTGCGTTCACGAAAAAGCATCATACCGCAGCACAGGGGAAGCAGGATCCCAAATGCCGCCATGCTCCGGTAAAAAATATAGGAAAATACAGCACTGACTGCTGTACCTTTTCCCAGCGCCTGCAAGGTTTCCCGAAACGACAGGTGATATCTGTCGTAGTCGATCAGCTGCCTACAGGCTGTAGCCGGCCGCCCGGAGTTTTTCCTGTTTTTTAAGGGTTCCGACTTTGGTAAGGCTGCCGCAGACGACTGTGGCTGCTTCATCCGAGCGCCTGTTTTCATCCGCATCCCCCCTTTCTTCAAACCGGTACAGCGGATTTAACCGGATCTCACCAGCCTCATAGCCTGTGACCTCCGCGATCTCCAGCACCCGGCGGCTCCTGTCTCGCAGACGCCCAAGATGCACCATGATATCGATAGCTGAGGCAATCTGCCCCCGCACAGCCGCAAGGGGGATATCTGCTGCCATAAGAGCCATCGTTTCAAGACGCGAAAGCATATCCCCGGCACTGTTTCCGTGCCCGGTTGAAAGACCAAAGTGACCGGTGTTCAATGCCTGCAGCATATCCAGGCATTCCTTGCCGCGCACCTCACCGACAATCAGGTAGTTGGGCCGCATACGAAGGGAGGCCCGGATCAGGTCACTGATCTCCACAGCTCCTTCTCCCTCTGCATTGGCACATCGGGTCTCCAGACGCACTAAATTCGGGATCTGACGAATTTGCAGCTCGGCCGAGTCTTCAATGGTGATCACACGCTCAGTTTCCGGAATAAAAGCGGACAAGGCGTTTAAAAATGTAGTCTTGCCGGATCCGGTTCCTCCGCTGATAAAAATGTTATAACCGGACTGCACCAGCTTTTTTAAAAAGGCGGCTGCCTCCTGTGTCAGAGAACCCACGGCAATCAGACGCTCGATCGTGATCGGCTCCGGAAATTTTCGGATTGTCACCACCGGCCCGTCCAATGCGATCGGCGGCAGCACAATATGAACACGAGAACCATCCTCCACCAGCCGCGCATCGGCAATCGGTCTGCTCACATTCACTATCCGGTTGATCTTGCTGACAATCTGCTGGATCATATCCTCTAACTGTTCCACCTGTTCAAATCCATGTTCCCAGCGTTCCAGGCGTCCGGCTCGCTCCACAAAGATATGGTCCTTCCCGTTCACCATGATTTCTGTCACCTCCGGATCATCGACCAGCTCCTGTAAAATATCCAGGCGGCGAAAGCTGTCAAACAGCCTGTTCTTCAGTTCGATTCTCTGTCCCAAAGGCAGATACTGCTGCTCCGTAACTCCGGCGATTGCCTGATCAATACAGTCATACAGCTCCTCGTCTCCGATCTGGTCAAAGCCACAAAGAGCTTCCCGAACTTCCCTTCGAAGCTCCTGCAGCAGATTTTTTGTCCCTCCTGCTTCCCCTCTGTTCTCCACCCTTCTTCTTCCCTCCTTTTAGTAAGATGTAACTGTTCAGAGCCAAGCAAAATTTCATAAATCAGACGTGAAATGCTTGCATTTCTAAGGCTGATTTTGAAATTTTATTTACGCGAGTAATGAGCCAAAGTTCGAGCTTGCTCGAAACCTTAGCGAATACCGCGATGGCGAGGAAAACTTGCTAAGCAAGTTTTCCTCGCTGGCGGATACGCCACACCGACGAAATGCGAAGCATTTTGGAGGTTGGTTCTGAACAGTTGCAGTAAGATGTACTCTCGGAGTCTCAGACAAGCGAATAGGTAACATAGCTGTTACAATTCGCGCACAAAATCCCCAAGCTTGCTCCACAAAAGCTGTTCCAAAAAATTTTCCCGTACAGAAACCGGTTCCGGCTCCGGCAGCTTTAAAAATCTCAGCTTTTCCCAAACTGCACTGCGTCCCGACCGGTTCAGGTATTCCTTCCACTCCTCTAATTTTGCCGACGAGACTGCATCTTCCCGAATCGGCACATACACAACATCACAGATTCCAAGAATTTCTTCTGTGCCTCCGCAAAAGGTACCGACATCCAGGATCAGTTCCTCATAAGCTCCATCCGCTGCGATCCGTTGGATCAAACCGGCAAATACCTCCTGTCCAACTCCGTTTTTATCCTCCGCATAAGTAAACGGCGGAATATAGTTCAGTTCCCCAAAACTGTAGGTAACACTCCCAAGCCGTACCGGGCTGTACTCCCGCTGGGTATAATAGTAAAGCAGATCCGAAAGTCCGCCTGTATATACTGTTCCCGTCAGCGCAGAAAGTCCGGAAAATTCCTCCAGAGTCAGATACAGTACCTTTTCCTCCCTGGCTCTTATCTGTCCCAAGGTCAGAGCAAAGCTTGTTTTTCCGCATCTGCCGATCGGGGAATAAACTCCGATGATCCTGCTTCTTTGCCCGGCCACAGTCATAAGTGCCGGCACCTCCTTGGGATGGTACCAGGACATCACTTCCCGCAAAAGATTGTCTGACGACTGGTATTTATAGACCACTGCCTCCCCCTCTTTTGCCATTCCATTCTGACTTAAACGCACGGTCTGCCCCACCGGGATCCCTTCTAGCTGTTCTTGTTTTACGCTGTCTCCGATGAGCAGAAGGTCAATGGATTCTCGTTTTGAAAACTCCTTCAGCTTTTCCAGACTGGTAAAGGCCACCGCCCGAAACGGCACCTGATCCCGCTGATTGGCAAACTCCGCCAGGCGGTCTGCATATCGAAAGTCTGCATCGTAAACTGCCATACTCTTTTTCATGTTCTTCCCCCTTGAATCCGAAGCATTATTTTGTAACTGTTCAGAGCCAAGCAAAATTTCATAAATCAGACGTGAAATGCTTGCATTTCTAAGGCTGATTTTGAAATTTTATTTACGCGAGTAATGAGCCAAAGTTCGAGCTTGCTCGAAACCTTAGCGAATACCGCGATGGCGGATACGCCACACCGACGAAATGCGAAGCATTTTGGAGGTTGGCTCTGAAC
>CAVALB010000070.1:0-13100 GCA_963589345.1 uncultured Selenomonadales bacterium
TGCAGCCAATAAAGTAGAAAGCGCCCGCCCCAGCACACATAATAAGCATTCGATAGGCAATTTTGTCCGTTTTGTGAGTATAGCGACAGGTCGGGAGCCTGTCTGAGCGAACGTAGTGAGCGAGTTTGCGGTAGACCTGTCAAATGGGCGACGGAGCAAAACGGACAGAAAATTGCCGTGAATGCGTTTATGTGTGCTGGGGCGGGCGCTTTCGGACTCTTATAAAACAAGTTGCTAAATTGGTATTTTTGTTTTGCTTGCTTTAATTCCAAATCCATTTTAGAATGGTGTTGAAGGCTTTTTGATGAAAAATATGAATAAGGTGGAATTTATATGGCTCAGAATGGATGTTACATTGATCTTCATGCCCATCTGGACGGAAGTGTTACCGTAGATATTGCGAAGAAACTTGCGGCACTGCAGAATATTGCGCTGCCGACGGACGATGATGAGGAGCTTCTGGCACTTTTGTCGGTGCCGGATTCCTGCGAAAGCCTGAATGATTTTTTGCAGTGCTTTGACCTGCCGGGCCGTCTGATGCAGACACCGGAGGGACTTAAGAATGCAGTAACTCTGGTGCTGGAAAATATGGCTCAGGATGGCGTGATCTATGCAGAACTGCGTTTTGCACCGCAGTTTCATACTTTGGGAGGCATGACGCAGGAGCAGGCAGTGCAGGCGGCAGTTACAGGTCTGAAAGATGCTCCGATTCCGGGCAACCTGATTTTGTGCTGCATGCGTGGTGAGGGAAATGAAAAGGCCAATGAGGAGACGCTGGCGCTGGCGAAGAAATATCTCGTGAAGGATCACGGTGTGACAGCCATGGATCTGGCCGGAGCGGAGGCACTGTTTCCAACTGCAAACTATCTTGGGCTGTTTACAGAAGCGAAAGCGGCAGGCATTCCGTATACCGTGCATGCCGGAGAGGCAGACGGCCCGGAGAGTGTGCGGGCAGCTATCCAGACTGAAACAAAGCGCATCGGTCACGGAGTACGCAGTATGGAGGATGAGATCGTTGTGGATCTGATTCGGGAAAAAGGCATCACTTTGGAGATGTGCCCCACCAGCAACCGTCAGACCCATGCAATTTCTGATATGAAGCAGTATCCACTGGTGCGCTTTTTAGAGAGGGGCATCCGCGTAACGGTAAATACCGATGACATGGGTATTGAACGCACCTGTCTGTCCGGGGAATTTGCCTATCTGGAACGGGAATTCGGACTGACCGGAGAACAAAAAAAGCAGCTGGTGCTGAATGCAGCCGATGCAGCCTTTGCTTCCGAACAGACAAAACAGCTGCTTAGGGAGAAGATCCAGGCGGCATATGGAGAAGTCTTATGATCAATCGGGAGGATATGCTGGAGCTGACCCGCCGCATGACACCGGCCAGGTCCTCTGTCGGGCGGATCGCGGGAGCTTATTTCGATGAAGAGGGGTATGTGGACGGGACCTTCAATACCAATTTTTTAAAGCTGTCCGTACCGGAACGCACCAAAAATCTGAACCTGGCAAAAACCGTGTTGTTTGCCACAACCAATGAACAGCTGCGGGAATATCGCATCGCAGAGAGTGCGCGAAAGCCGGGCGGGCTGTGGCAGCTTTTGAATGCCATCAAGAAGGATGGAATGAAAAATGATGCCTCCCTGGATCTGTTTTATGAGGTGCTTGGTGAGCATTTTCATCCGGGCTATCCTTATGCTGTCTTTCTTTTTCATGGCCGGTATGATGTGCCGGTGAAGGGAACGGATAAGGAATGGCTTGAGGGTTCGGAGGAGATTTATGAGTATCTGATTCTGACTGTCAGCCCGCTTGGTGGTGAATACGAGCCGGGAGAGCCGGAGTTTGGCTTTTTGTATCCGGCCTTCAAGGAACGGGGGGCGGCTTTGAATTTCGTCAATATTTATGAGAAAAATCCGGCCAGAGTACATCGTGAGCTGGGATCCTTTTTATTGCAGGGCTGAGTAATTTACAAATGTGGCAACGGTTTGGAGCTAAATGTGCAAGCTTGCGTATGTCGGATGGATCCATTGCGGTGCCTAAATCGCAGCAAATAGTTTTTGATTTGCTCTGACTGCTATATGGATCGATATTCGACTCTGGGACGTCCTCCGGTTTCATAATCGATCCGGCTTTCCACAGCCCGCTGTTCGATCAGATAATTCATATAGCGGCGGATGGTAACCTTGGAAAGACCGGTTTCTTCCGAAAGATATTCAATCGTTAAGTAGCTGTGCGGTTGCTGTTTTAAGCAGCCGCGCAGCTTTTCTAATGTCTGGCGCTGGATGCCCTTTTGCAGTTCCATTTCCCGGCTCTCCTTTGATGGGCGTGTCATGTGGATGAGCTGGTCGATATCATCTTGGGAAAACGGCATGCCATTTTCCATAATTTTTCTTTGAAGGAGAAATTTATCCACAGCCTGGGCAAAGCGTTCATACGTGAAGGGCTTTACCAGATAGTCGATCACACCAAGGTGGAGTGCCTCGGCAATATGTCCTGCATCATTCGCAGCAGTGATCATGATCACATCTTCTTTTCTGTTTTGTCTGCGCAGCTCTGTGAGAAGATCCAGTCCAGAGACATCCGGCATGTAAAGATCTAATAACAAGAGATCTGTCGGATGGTCTTTTAAAAACGCAAGCGCATCTTTTCCACTGTGGAAGGTGGCTGTCACTTGAAAACCGGGTGACTTCATCAGATATTGGTTGTTTATAGCAGCGACCATGAGGTCATCTTCAACGATTACGGTTTTTATCATAAAAATCTCCTTTCAAAAAAGATATCACGTTCAGGACCCATCAAACAAAGCTGCGATTTTAGAGGCTTCTTAGATGCTTACGGTAAAGGAAGTACCTTCTCCCGGTTCAGATTCGATATCCAAAAAGCCTTGATGCCTTTTTACGATTTCCCGAACCAGTCCCAGTCCGATGCCGTGTCCGTCTCCCTTGGTGGTATATTGTCCGGAATAGATTTTTGCAATCTGTTCTTCCGTCATGCCATGACCGGTATCATCCACGGAAATCGTGATGCCCTGTTCTGTGCAGCAGATGTAAAGCTCCACTTGGCGGATACCGTTTGTGCCGTTGATAGCTTCGAATGCATTTTCCACCAGATTTCCTACGATGGTGATGAGATCTCGGGTGGAAATCCATGGATTGGATTTCGGAAGGTTCGAGTCATGTCGAAGCGAAAAACAAATATCAAGCTCTCTTGCATGACTTTGCTTGCCGAGGATCAAGGCAGCTACGGAAGGATCGAGAATCTGCCGCATCACGGTCTGATAGCCGGATTCAATGTCATCCGACACATCGGTAATAAATCGCATGGCCTGCCTGATATCGCCGATCTGCAAAAGTCCCAGGATCACGTGGAGCTTGTTCTTATATTCATGGGTGTTGGCACGCAAAGCCTCAATGACATGGCTGGTTCCGGTCAACTGTTCTGCCAGACGCGTGGTCTCAGTGCGGTCTCGGATGATCAGAAGAACTGCATCGGTTTTTCCTTTTTTTTCAGCAGGCATTAGGTTTACTAACAGCGTTCGATTTTGATACTGAGCCAGCAGATCCTGCTTTTCCTGATGCTTTTGTATACAGGCAAGGCGTTCATCCATAAGCGGGAAGTCGACAGGAAGGAGTGCTTCCTGAAAAGTCTTCCGGGCGGCTTCATTTCGGTAAAGGATCGAGCCATCTTCCTGGACGACCAGGATTTCTTCATTCAGGGCATCCAGGATTTCGTCTCGTTGCAGATACATCTGAGCAATGGTCTGCGGTTCAAATCCAAGCAGTGACCTGCGGATATTTCGGGAAATGAACCAGGCGAAAAAGAGGCTGGAAACAAGGACGGCGCACAGGATAAAAAAGAGGCCGAGGATCGTCTGTCGTTCTTCTCTCTGGATGGTTGCGAGGGAAGCACTGACCATGACGGCGCCGGTGATGGAACCGTCGCTTGTGCAAAGACTATGGAAGGCACGTTTTTGCACATCTGTGCTTCCTTTTCGTGTGGTTATATAAGCGGAGACAGTCGTAAGCGCTTCTTTTTCATCACCGCCGGAAAAAGGCTTTCCTATCTTTAAAGGATTCGGGTGGTACAGGCGGATGCCCTGACTGTCGGTCAGGACAATGTAGTCAAACTTATCGGAAGAAGCGCAGAGCATATCTAACATCTTCCTGCTGGTTTCCGATATGGAACCGGTGGCAGCTTCCTTTGCAAGGGATTCATTGGATCCGAGGAGCAGTGCGGTATGGGAAATGACGCTGTCAAGATTCTGTCTTTGTTTGCGCAACTGAGAAGGAAGAAGGATAGCACCGGTCAAGATTGCCATCGACAGGGCAAGAAACAGATAGGAGATCATGAGCTTTGTCATAATGGAATATTTTTTCATAACACCCTCCGCTGTTGTATTTCTTAGATTCATTATATCTGAGATTTTTGGTTAATTCCATTTTTTTTACTTTCAAATGTTTTTTCTTTAGATTGCAAAACTTCACAAACAATGTGAGATGCGTTACAGTAAAGCCACATCAAAAAAACGACCCGAAAATAAAAGGGGCTGCCGGTAAAAGCCGGACAGGAAAGGAGAAGTGTTATGGATTACAACAAAGCAGCACTGAAGATGCACGAGGAGAACAAGGGAAAAATCGCTGTGGTTTCCAAGGTCGCAGTAAAAAACCGCGATGATTTGAGTACCGCGTATACACCGGGCGTTGCAGAGCCATGCAGAAAAATCCGTGATGATAAAAAAGAGGTTTACCGCTATACTGCAAAAGGCAATCTGGTGGCGGTGGTATCCGACGGAACTGCAGTTCTTGGGTTGGGAGATATTGGACCGGAAGCGGCTATGCCGGTTATGGAAGGAAAATCCATTCTCTTTAAGGAATTTGCAGGGATCGACGCATTTCCAATCTGTCTGGATACCAAGGACACGGATGAGATTATCGCCACAGTGAAACGCATCGCTCCAACCTTTGGAGGAATCAATCTGGAGGATATCTCAGCACCTCGCTGTTTTGAAATCGAGCGCAGACTGAAGGAAGAGTTAGATATCCCTGTATTTCATGATGATCAGCACGGAACAGCTATTGTGGTTTCCGCAGGTCTTATGGGTGCGCTTCGTCTGGTGAAGAAAAATCTTGATGAGGTCAAGGTGGTCATCAATGGTGCCGGATCTGCCGGAATTTCCATCTGCAAGCTGCTTCTGGAATTGGGGGTTAAGCATGCTGTTCTGGTAGACCGTCAGGGAATCCTGGCAAAAGGAGAGGCATGGATGAATCCGGCACAGGCAGCTATGGCCGAATGCACCAATATGGAAGAGCTTCACGGAACCCTTGCAGACGCCATGAAGGGCAGCGATGTCTTTGTAGGCGTATCCGCACCGGGTGTTGTAACAGCCGAGATGGTAGCAACCATGAATCCGGATGCCATTGTCTTTGCCATGGCGAACCCGACACCGGAGATCATGCCGGATGAGGCAAAGCGAGGCGGTGCTCGAGTGATTGCAACCGGTCGTTCGGATTTTCCGAATCAGATCAACAACGTTCTGGTATTTCCGGGTATTTTCCGCGGCGCACTGGATGCAAGAGCAACCGATATCACGGAGGAGATGAAGATTGCAGCGGTATATGCCATTTCAGAAATCATCACCGACGAGGAGCTAAGTGAGGACTACATCATACCGGGTGCATTTGATGAGAGAGTAGCAAAACATGTAGCGAAACGCGTGGCTGAGGCAGCTGTTAAGTGCGGCGCAGCACGTCCGGAGCTTTGCTAGGCATTAGCACACAAAGGGGCATACGGCTTAGCCACGGGACGTATACAGAAACGGCTATATGGGAATTGAATCATGGAAAGGGGAAGAAGACACATGGAGACGGCAACAAAAGGTTTGAAACAGGATACCGGAGGCTTCAACAAGATAATGGAAAATCTGGGAGAGATCCGTATCTTAGGAATGTCACTTCCGGTTTATCTGATCGTAGCAGTCATCGTCCTGTTTGCGGCAGAAATGGAATTTATGCCGACGAATATGGTGGGAGCACTGGCCGTAATGATGGTGCTTGGGAGTGTACTCAATTACCTGGGCGGAAAGATTCCGATCATCCGTTCTTATCTTGGAGGAGGAGCGGTATTCTGTATTTTTGTCTCATCAGCCTTAGCAACCTTTGGAATCCTTCCGGTCAGTATCGTAGCAAATTGCAAGGATTTCATGAATGATGTGGGCTTCCTTGATTTTTATATTGCAGCGCTGATTACCGGAAGCATTCTTGGTATGGATCGAAAGCTTTTGCAGCGGGCAGCTGTTCGCTTTCTTCCGGTATCCTTTCTATCCATGTTCTGCGCGATTTTGGCAGGCGGTCTGGCCGGGATGCTGACCGGGCGCGGCCTCTCCGATGCGATCCTTTATGTGGCACTTCCAATGATGAGCGGCGGCATGGGAGCCGGCGTGATCCCGCTTTCCGGTATCTATGCCAATGCAACAGGACTGGAGAGTGCACAGATCATTTCTCGTATGATTCCGGCTTCTGCTACCGGCAATGTGCTGGCAATTATTTTTGCTGCATTGATTGCTAAGGCCGGTACTGCGGTTCCTGCTTTAAACGGAAACGGAAAACTGATGCAGATCGAGGAAGCTTCGAATGCAAGGAAGGAAAACCGACCGGACTATGCGGCTATGGGAACCGGACTGGCCTTTGCCATGGGATTTTTCACCATTGGTGTACTGATCAATAAAATTTTCCCGGATGTACATGCGTATGCTTTTATGATCATTGTTGTCGTGATCTGCAAGGTGGCAGGACTTGTGCCGGAACAGTATGAGCAGGCAGCAGTACAGTGGGGACAGTTTGTTATGAAGAACTTTACGAGTGCACTGCTTGCGGGAATCGGCATTGCCCTCCTGGATCTGAAGGTGCTTGGAGCAGCTATTTCACCGGAATTTCTCTTTATTTGTGTGGTGATCATTGTAACTGTAGCTGTGACCTCCGGACTGCTTGGAAAGCTGGTTGGCTTTTACCCGGTGGAATCCTCCATTACCGCAGGCCTTTGCACGAACAGTATGGGAGGAACCGGAAATATCGCTGTATTATCGGCAGCAGACCGTATGGGACTGATCCCGTTTGCACAGATGGCAACCAGACTGGGCGGTGCCCTGGTACTGATCATGGCAAGCTTTCTGGTGCGCCTGCTGGCTTAGTGCCTCGTTTACAAAATAACCAGCCTATTCGCTTGTCTGCAAATCCGATTGCAAAGTCCCAAAAGACTCAGCGTAGCTGGTGCCTCATTTACAAAACAGAATGAATCGGGATCTGGATCTCTGTCACGAACTGATCCGGATCACCGGTGATTCCGTCATCGATCAGGGTGGTTTCTCTGGAAAAACCAGAGGGAACCATCCTGTTTTCTGTTATCCAGGAAAGCAGCTTTTCATACTGCTTTGGGGCGTCTTTGTGACTGCCGCAAAAACGCAGGCAGGCACAGGAAACGGAAGGCCAGACTTCTGTATTTCCGGTGTAAGGCTCGTCGGGATCGAGGGTGAGAAAAACCATATCATAAATGGTAAATTGGTGCTTTAAAAGCTGATCCAGGGCAATGCCGATCCCAATCTTTCCAAGTCCGACTCCAACGTTCTTGTTGCCCTGCTCCAGCTTGCGGATCGATGGCTCCAGATCGTAATAGGCATGCGGGGATACTGTGTTTTTTAACCAGGCTACGCGTTTCTTTGGAACTTCTCTAAGAGAGATCACGCCAAGCCTGGAATGGACAGCATCCTGGATCATGGAAAGCTGCTGGTCAATTTTTCTCTCCATCAGCTCAAGCTCCTTTTTTTTGCTCTGGATGGATTCCTTTTGATGAAGGAGCATATGCTGCATTTTGTCGATTCCCCGGCTGTTTAAAAAGTCGCGGATTTCCTCTAATGGGGTATCCAAAATTCGCAGAAAGCGTATAGTGGTCAGTACCTCAAACTGGCGGTTGCTGTAATAACGGTAACCGCTTTCCGGATCAATATATTCGGGCGTTAAGAGCCCTTCTTTTTCATAATGACGCAGAGATCCGACGCTTAAATGAAACAGCTTTGCCGTTTCACCGATCGAAAACAAATTTTGCTTTGGCATATGATACCTCCTGGTTTATGCCTTTTTTTGGACAGCTGCAGTATCGATTGCAGTGCGGTGTTTCTTCATCCAGGCAAATGCAGCCAGACAGATCAGCACGGATAAAAGGGAACCGGCAGGAGCGGAGATACCCATCGGAAACAGGGTGTCCGGAAAGTATTTGGAAGCCAGGTATGCAAGCGGAATGCGGGCACAAAGCACGGAAATGATGTTGTGCAAAAAGGAAACTCCGGAAAGTCCGTATGCACAGAAATATCCGCTGAAGCAGAAATGAACTCCGGCAAATACACAGTCCCAGATATAGCTGTGCAGGTACTGGCTGCCCAGGCGGATGACATCGGCATCAGAGGAAAACAGGCTGACAGCCTTATATCCGACAAACTGCATAAGGATGGAGATCACGATGCCATAGAAAACGGCAATGGTGGTGGCGCAAAGCAGCGTCTGGCTTGCCCGTTCGTGTTTTTTTGCACCGATATTCTGGGCACAGAGGGCAGAAACGGTCGATAACATGGAGGACGGCACCAGGAAAAACAGGCTGATCATTTTTTCCACGATACCGACTGCTGCGGCATCATTTAAACCGCGACGGTTGGCAATAATGGTAATGATGATGAATGCGATCTGGATGAAGCCATCCTGCATGGCGATGGGAAAACCGATCTTGAAAAGGTCGCCCATGACTGTACGGACAGGCTTTAAATCGGAAATGTGAAACTCCGGTATCATTTTTTTGATCCATACCATGCTTATGGAGATCAACACACTGATGGTCTGTGAGAGCGTGGTTCCGAGGGCAGCTCCGGCAGGACCGAGGTTTAGCACTCCGATGAACAGATAATCCAGGGCAATATTAAATGCACAGGCAATGGCAATGAAGTACATGGGACTCTTGGAATCTCCCATGCCGCGAAAAATGGAGCTGATGATATTGTAGGTCGTGATAAACGGAATACCAAGAAAGCAGATGGTCAGGTAGGTGATGGTTCCGTTTACGGCTTCCTCCGGTGTGGACATAATGGCAACGATTGGTTTTACAAAGCAGAGGAGAATCGCAGTTAGGATAATGGACAGCACCATAAACAACGATACGGTGTTGCCGATGGTTTTGTTTACCTGTCTGCGATCTCCGGCACCGACTGCCCGGCCGGTCATGACGGTGGTGCCCATGGCAAGTCCTACGATCATGACAGTCAGCATGTGCATGACCTGGCTTCCGATGGAGACAGCCGTGGTACTGTCGACTCCGTTAAACTGTCCGATGATAAACAGATCTGCCGTACCGTAAAGGGTTTGCAGAAAGTAAGAAAGAAAATAGGGCAGTGAGAAATAAAGAATCGTTTTTGGGACACTGCCGGTTGTGAGATTATGTTCCATGTCTGTGACTCCTTTTCTTTTTATTATACTGAAAAACAGTATAAAGTCTACAATAATTGTAGAGTCAATGCCGGGATTCTTTTTATTGACAGTTTTCTCAGGATGTTTTAAGATATCCTACGGAATAAGTGTCGGCTGTTTGGAGCCGGTGAAAAGGGAAACGGGTGTAAATCCCGTGCGGTGCCGCCGCTGTAAGCGCATGTTTGGCAGTCTGGATTCACTGTTATCTATATTTATATTATGAAGAAATGGGAAGAAAACAGACAATATTGCCGCGCAAGCCAGAAGACCTGCTTATATCTGCTTTTGCTGTCACGGTCCATGACAAGGCAAGGGAAACAAGGGTGAAGTTTACCCTCGATGCAAATACGGTGCATCATTCGAGCTGTTTTTACAGAACGGGTGGTGCTTTTTTTATGTTTTTGATCCGTTGCATCACGTTCCTGCATGGATGTCAGAAAACAACATTTTTCATTTTTTAACATCAGGAGGAATTTATTATGAGAAACAAGAAACTGGTAATCTTAACAATGGCTGCCTGTATGACTGCAGGTCTTGTGGCAGGATGCGGCTCAAAGAGCGCAGATTCCACGACATCAGCTGAAACACAGGCAGAGAGTACCGCAGCAGAGTCTGAGGAGAGCACTGCCGCGCAGGAAAATGAAAAAGCCGACAACGTAGGTTCCGATGAGGATTATGAGCCGGTTACCATCACCTTAAACCTGGAACGTTCCGGTCTTGGTGAGAACGTTGAATATACTTTTACGAAAAAACCATCTGCAGTGGTAGCTTCCGGTGATCAGATGGCAGATTTCTTCTTTGATCTGGGGCTTGAAGATCAGATGGCCGGTTATACCAAGGGAAGCTGCTGGAGCACGGTTTCTCAGTATCCGGCAAGAGATAAGGTACCGCAGCTTCTGGAAGCAGGAAAGCTTCTTTCCAATATGTCAAAGGAAGAGCTGGCAGCAACAGGATGCGATTTTCTGATGGGCTGGGATTCTGTATTTTCTGAGAAAAACTTCGGAAAAGAATTCTGCGATGCCAACGGAATTGCCATGTATTTCCCTTACGTATGCTCCGACAAGGCAACCTTCGAGGAACTGTATAAGGATTACGAAACTCTCGGAAAGATCTTTCAGGTAGAAGATGTGGCTGAAAAAAAGGTTCAGGCAATGAAGGATACGCTTCAGGAAGTAAAGGATACCCTGGGTGATGATGTTTATCAGAATCCGGTTACTGTTTTTGCCTATGATTCCGGTGAGGACGCACCGTTTACCGCATGTCAGGGTATGCCGGGTGATATCATCAAACTGGCTGGTGGTATCTCCATTTTCGATGATATCGAAGCAGGCTGGGCAACTCCGTCCTGGGAGGAAGTTGTAGAGCGTGATCCGGATGTGATCCTGATCCTTGACTATACCGGAGATATTTCCGAAAAGAAAAATTTCCTGGAAACCAATGAGTTTACCAAAGATTTAAGAGCAGTAAAAGAGGGCAAAATTTATTCTGCGTGCTGCAGTGATATGCAGGGTTCCGCCGGTTCTGCAAATGCGGTAAAAGAGATCGCCAAGCAGCTGTATCCAGATAAATTTTAAGTTTTAAGAGAAACACAGAATATGAAATCGGAAACAAGTAAAAAATATAATCGTGAAACAGGCCGTTTTTTGTGTACGCTCCTGATCGTGCTGCTTTTGATCGCAGTCGTAACAACCATCTCCGTAACGCTGGGAGCGATCCATGTATCGCCGGATGAAATTGTGAAGATTATCATCAACAAAACCTTTGCAAGAGATATTTTTGCAGTATCCTGGGAGCAGAAAACAGAAAATATCATCTGGAATATCCGGTTCCCGAGAGTCATTATGGCGTTCATCGTGGGAGCCGGGCTGTCAATCTGCGGAGTATTGATGCAGGCATTGACGAAAAATCCACTTGCAGATCCTTATGTGCTGGGGATTTCCTCCGGTGCCTCTGCCGGAGCGGTCAGTGTGATTATCCTTGGAGCCTTCAGTTTCCTTGGCGGTTACTCTGTAATCTTTGGTGCAACGATCGGAGCGGCGGTTGCCATCAGTCTTTCTCTAAGTATTGCATCCATAAAAGGACGGATTACCTCCACCCAGCTTGTGTTATCCGGAATTGCAACCTCCGCTCTGTTTTCGGCGGTGACAAACCTGATCGTTTACGGATTTAACAATGGTTCCGATAAAACCAAGATGGCACTTTACTGGATGGTGGGTTCCTTGAGCGGATCTACCTGGAGCCGCGTGAAATACGTGTTTATCGTGGCGTTGATCATGATTATGCTCATTCTGGTGTTTGTGCGGGAACTGGATATCCTCCTTCTTGGAGATGATGTGGCAGAGACCCTTGGCGCGGACACGAGACGACTGAAGCTTTTGATCATTCTGATTTCCACCGTGCTGACCGGAGTGGTTGTTTCTGTCAGCGGTGTGATCGGATTTATCGGGCTTGTTGTGCCACATGTGATGCGCAGGTTTGTGGGCTCCGGCCATAAACGACTGATCCCCATGTCAATCCTGGGAGGCGGTCTGTTTGCCATGATCGCGGATCTGATCTCCCGTATCATCATTGCACCGGAGGAGCTTCCGATTGGTGTCATAGCAGCCTTTTTCGGTGCTCCGTTCTTTCTATACTTAATTCGGAAAGGAAATATGGGACGATGAGCTTGATCGTAAATCATCTGGATTATGAAATCGGAAATGACCGGATCCTGGATCAAATCTCCCTGGAGATCCGAGATGGAGAGTTTGTAGGTCTGATAGGACCGAATGGGTGCGGCAAGTCCACTTTGCTTAAGCATATTTACCGGGTCTATAAGCCCAAAGGACAGACGGTTCTTCTGGACGGAAGGGACATTACAGAGCTTTCTTCCAAAAAACTGGCAGGAAAACTGGCAGTCATGGCACAGGAAAATCAGCTGGAATTTGACTTTACTGTGCGTGATATGGTCATGTTCGGGCGCTATGCCCATAAAAAATTTCTGGAGGGAGATACCGCAAAGGACCGGGAACTCTGCGAAAAGTGTCTGCGTGAAGTGGGCTTGGCCGGATACGAAGGACGTTCTTATCTGAGTCTTTCCGGAGGAGAAAAACAGCGAGTCCTTTTAGCTCGCGTTCTGATGCAGGAATGCGATTATATTGTACTGGATGAGCCGACCAACCATCTGGATGTCAGCTACCAGTACCAGATCATGGATATCCTGAAAAATCAGAATGTTACGGTATTTTCTTCCATTCATGACTTAAATCTGGCTGCTCTCTACTGTGATCGCATTATCTTTCTATATCATGGAAAAATTGTAGCCTGCGGCACCCCTGAGGAGGTACTGACCGAGGAAAATATCCGAACCTATTTCAGGATCGAAGCCGAAGTGACCAGAAACGCAGCTACCGGAAAATTGCAGATTTATTATCTGCCAGGCTACCTGAGAACGAAATAAAAATTTATACGCAACATCAACGTCATATATGAAGGTCCGAAGTTCCGGGACCGGCATACAAAAAACGCATACCCTGTGGAATTTTTTTCCTCGTGTGCTTGCGTCGCCTATTGTCTCCCCTGCGGCCAAACTCGCGTGCTTCGCACGCTCAGACAGGT
>CAVALB010000071.1:0-12923 GCA_963589345.1 uncultured Selenomonadales bacterium
CCAAATAAAATTTCAAAATCAGCCTTAGAAATGCAAGCATTTCACGTCTGATTTACGAAATTTTGCTTGGCTCTGAACAGTTACAAAACGTGAAAATTGACAGGAAAGAGGGGGATTGGATGAACAAAAAGAAATTTGTCAGCATACTTGCCATTGCAGCTCTTATGACAGGGGTGATGGCCATGCCGGCTATGGCGGCAACCAGAAAGAAAATCAAATCCGTGAGCATCAAGGTTGAGGCCACGGTTACACCGGAGACCAGGATCGGTTCCGAAACGGTCGATGTGGATGTAAAGGATTCCTCCAAGTATTCTTATGATACCTACGAGGTAAACAACAGCGGCTTTGAATGGCAGGCTACCGATGTTCCGGAGCTTACCATTTATCTGCGATCGGAGGATGGCTACTATTTTTCGGTATCCAAGCTGACGGATGTGAAGGTAGACGGGGCAACGCTTGTGAAGGCATCCAAACAGGACTCCTCCGAAACCTTAAAGGTTGTAGTACAGCTACCGTCCCTGTCCGAATATGTGGCAGATTTTTCTGATGAGCAGACCGTAACCCTGACCGATAATGGTTACGCAGTCTGGGAACCTATTTCCGGAGCAGCAAGCTACGATGTCATGGTTTACCGCGACGGCACTGCCGTGGGCGTGACTGCACGAAACGTGACAGAACCCAATTATAACCTTAAAAATGATGTGAACCGGGCAGCCAGCTATCAGGTCAAGGTGCGTCCGGTCAATGGCACCAATACCTCAAATAAAGGAGGGTGGGCAGTGTCAAATACAGTAAGCTACAGCGCGGATCAGGTGAAGGCAATCCGTGCCGGAGAAGCCGGAGGCATCCCATTAAGCGGTGAGTGGAAGAGCGATGCGACCGGTTACTGGTACCAGCACAGCGACGGAAGCTATACCAAGAATGCCTGGGAAGAGATTGACAGCAAGTGGTATCTCTTCGATGAAAACGGCTATATGAGAACCGGCTGGGTGGAATGGAACGGCGAGAAGTACTACTGCGATGACCATTCCGGAGCAATGTTAAAGGACACCACAACCCCGGACGGTTACATCCTGGATTCCAACGGACATATCAAAAACAGCTAAGAAAGAGACATATTATGAGAGAAAAGCTTACAAAATCCGATGTGGATAAGATCCAGGCAGAGATCGAGCACAGAAAGTTAGTCATCCGTCCGCAGTGTTTAGAGGCGGTAAAGGAGGCAAGAGCCCATGGAGATCTAAGTGAAAACTTTGAATATCATGCGGCAAAGAAGGATAAAAACCAGAATGAAAGCCGGATCCGGTATCTGGAGAATATGTTAAAGAATGCCATCGTCATCTCGGATGTATCAAAATCCGACGAGGTCGGCCTCAATAAGGCCGTGACCCTTTACATGGAGGATGATGACGAGGAAGAAACCTACAAGCTGGTGACCAGTATCCGCGGAAATTCCATGCATAACATGGTCAGCATAGAATCTCCGCTGGGCAAGGCCATCCTCCGCCATAAGGTGGGAGACCGGGTGGAGATCACCACCGACAACGGCTTCAGCTATTTTGCAGTGATCCGAAAGATTGAGGATATCGGAGACGAAGAGGACACGATCCGTAAATTCTGATCATTTACCGTCCTGGATCCGGATAGAATTCCTGCACAAACTGCATAAACTGATGCACGTAAGGCTTTAAAATAAAATTTCTGTGATAGACCAGATAAAGGCTGCGGCTGTCTGCAACCAACGGGAGATCAAAGACCAGAAGCTTTTGATCGGATCCGGGGCTGTAGGCGGCCGCTTTTGAGATCACGGATATGCCAAGTCCGTTTGCCACCAGGTTCTTGATGGATTCCTGATCATTGAGACGTGCCGTAACCTGCAGAGAATGCTCCGGAATATCCAGCTTGTGCAGCAGATCATAGACAAATTTACGGCTTCCGCTTCCCTCCTCCCGAAGAATCAGAGGTTCTGTCTGCAGCAGCTGCCGGACGGAGGCACTGTCTTTTTTCAGCTGCTGAAAGTGCTCGGTTTTTGGGGTAATGAGAACCATGGTGTCCCGGTAAATCGGGACAAAACAAAAACGTTCATCCTCGCAGATCATTCCCACCAGCCCCAGATTGAAGCTCCCCTCCTGGATCCTGTTTAGGATCCCCTGGCTGTCACTTTGGTAGATGTTGAAATAAGTTTCCGGATACAGCTTTTTGTAAGCCGGAAGCAGTTGGGGCAGCAGATAGGTGGAAGGAATGGTGGAGGCTCCCAGATGGATCACGTTTCGGGATTCATTTTTCCAGCTTTCCAACAGATTGTTTTTCAGACTCAGGATGCTGGTGGCGCATTCGTAAAATTCCTTTCCCCGCGGTGTCAACTCAATGCTTTTGGTCGTACGGACCAGGAGACAGGACTGCACTTCCTCCTCTAACGTACGGATGTGGGTGCTGATGGTGGGCTGAGAGATGAAAAGCTTCTCCGAAGCCTTTGTGAAGCTTCCGTAGTCCACAACGGCCACGAAGGATTGCAGTTGTTTAAATTCCATAGGCTCTCCTCTTTATAAACGATGTGTCAGTGCACTAGATCCAGCCTCCGTCGAGTCCGATAACCTGGCCGGTCAGGTAGGAACCCTTATAGCCAAGGTGATAGACGAAGTCGGCAACTTCTTCTGCGCGTCCGAGTCTGCCGGCCGGGATCTCATCGACCAGCTGGATCAGCTCATCATCGGCCATCCACTGGTTCATCTCTGTGTCGATGGCACCGCAGGCCACAGCATTCACCTGGATGTTGCTGGGGGCAAGCTCCTTGGCCAATGCTTTTGTAAAGGCATTGATGCCGCCCTTGGTGGCCGAATATGCAACCTCACAGGAAGCACCCACACAGCCCCAGACGGAAGAGATGTTTACGATCTTTCCGTGGCCGCCTGCAAGCATCAGCGGAATTGCCAGCTTGCAGCAGTTAAAGACAGAGGTCAGGTTTGTGCGAAGGATCCGATCCCAGTCTTCGGAACTCATGTCCTGTAAAAGGCCGATATAGTCGATACCGGCATTATTGACCAGCACATCCAGCGTGCCAAACTGCTTGCGGATCATGGAAAACATCTGCTCACAGACTGCCATGTCCCCCATGTCTCCGAGAAAGGCCGCGCAGGGAACCTGGTAGCCTTCGATTTCCCGTTTCGTCTGCATCAGCTCTTGCTCACGATGGGCGCAGTTGATGATGACCTGATAGCCTTTCTTGGCAAACTTTACAGCGATCGCTTTTCCAATCCCTCGGGAAGCACCCGTGACGAGAACTACTTTCTTTGCCATAAGATCACTCCTTTCAATGGCTCTATTGTACCATAAATCATAAGAAAAATCTGTTAACCACATCATATTTTACAATTCAATTACGATTTTGCGAACACTCTGTTTCTTTTTGCAGGCTTATGTTATACTGAACGGTAGGTTATCAGAAAGTTTAGATCCATTGCAAAGAGAAGCCTGCATCAGAGGCATTCATTTCGTGACAGAAAGGCATGAACAGGTTGCGAAGGAATGCTGCATGCTGCGGGGGAAAGGCAAATACGCATGAAAACATGGAAAAAAGTTCTTGCTGTGAGCTGTCTGTGCGCAGCAGTATCCTGTCCGTCTGTCGTTTATGCAGATGCAACCAAATCGGTCCATACGGCGGCTCTTGTGGCAGCCCCGGCAGATTATGAAAATATTGCAGTGTCCCAGGTTACCGATTACGTAAACATCCGGGAGCAGGCAACCACAAGCAGCAAGATCGTCGGAAAAATTTATAATAACTGTGCAGCAACCATTTTGGAAACTGTGGAAGGTGAGGGCGGAAGCTGGTATCAGATTCAGTCTGGAACCGTAAATGGTTATATTAAGTCGGAATATTTTATTACCGGCCAGGAGGCAGAGACCCTGGCTCAGTCCATCGGACGGGAGTTTGTCACGGTCAGTGCCGACAACTTGCGCCTTCGTGAGGAACCGAACCTTACCAGCAATGTCCTGACCATGGTCTCTAGCGGTTCCCGTTACGTGGTGCAGGGAGACGAGGGCGATTTTTATAAGGTTGAGGTCGATGCGGACCTGATTGGTTACATCGCGAAATCCTACTGTCAGGTTGAAGTCGAGTTTGACCAGGCGGTCTCCTTAGAGGAGGAGCGCCAGAAGTTAGAGGAGGAAGCTCAGCGAAAACGAGACGCTCAGACTGCGATTGCGAATCTGGAGCAGGCCATCCGGGTGGAGGAAAACAAAACGGCGTCGGACAATCAGACCTCTCAGAGTCAAAACTCCGGCAGCAGTTCTTCCTCTTCGCCATCGGAAAACGTGATCATTTCCGAGAATCCGGCAGCGAGCGATGATTCCGCAAAGACGGCGGCACCGTCAGCAAGCCAGTCACAAAACAGCTCGTCTTCCGGCCAGTCTGTGTCCGGAAGCAAGACGGCATCATCGGCTCCGAGCGGCAGCTCTTCTTCTAAAAACAGCCAGACAAGCTCCTCGGGACCGGCCTCCGGCGCCATCTCTTCCTCTCCGGTTGCAGGACCGGGAAGCTCGGCAACGGTAGTATCTGCGACCAGAACAGCCATCGTGGCCTATGCAAGACAGTTTTTGGGAAATCCGTATGTATATGGCGGCACCAGCCTGACAAACGGTGCAGACTGTTCCGGCTTTACCCAGTCGGTATTTGCGCATTTTGGTATCACGACCGGAAGAAGCTCTCGTGATCAGGCAAGCAAGGGAAAGGAGATTTCCCTGTCGGCGATCCAGCCGGGTGACCTTCTGTTTTATGCCAGCGGAAGCACCATCAATCATGTGGCAATCTACATCGGAGACGGAAAGATTATTCATTCCAGCAACCCGACTACGGGCATTACCATCACCAAATACAATTACCGAACACCCTGCAAGGCTGTGACGTTTTTGGATTAGGAGTACGCGGTTTATGAATAAAAAGAAACAATACTGTGGCTTGGATCTGCTGAAATTTATCATGGCAGTTCTGGTAGCCGCACGTCATATGATCCAGGTGTTTTATCCGGCAGAAAGCCGGTGGCGTGTGCTCATCGGCAGCTGGCTTTCCAACCTGGCGGTTCCGATATTCTTTATCATTGCCGGATTCCTGCTTTTTCGAAAGATACCGGAGACGAACAAAAAGAGCGGATGGGCTGTGGTTGGACGCTATGTGTGGCGCATTGTGAAGATGTATCTGATCTGGTGCGTGATTTATTGGCCGATCGATATTTATAATTGGTATCACGGAACCGCAACCATCAAGGAGACGATAAAGGCCTATATTCATTCCTTTTTCGTTTCCAGCACCATCGCGCAGCTCTGGTATCTGCCGGCCTTGGCACTGGCGGTGCTGATCGTATGGATTTGCTACCGGATCGGACTGAAGATCTGGCTGCTTCTGATCCTGACGGGAGCTCTGTTTGTGTTTGGCTGCATCTGTGATAACTGGTATTTTACAGAGCGCGCTCCCATGAAGATCCAGGAGTTCGTCTGGTGGTATGCCCCGAGGTTTGTAACCATGCGAAACGGCCTGTTCTACGGCAGCTTTTATCTGGCGGTGGGACTTTGGTTCTCGAGAAAAAAACGGCAGCTGCCCTTTGTGCTTTCCCTTGGTCTGAGTGCGGCTTTCCTTTTCCTGATGTATAAAGAGGTTTCTGTCTGCTTTAATACCAACATGGTATTCAGTGCGGCTCCGGCAGCCATCTTCCTGACGGAAACGTTTATGCGCTTTCAGGGAGCTTCTTCTCGCTTCTTTACGCTGCTTCGCGAGATGAGTGAATGGGTCTACCTTTCTCATTTCTACTTCTTTTATTTCTTTTCCTGGACGGCGAAGCGAAATCCGCTTCCGCTTACCGAGAAAAATATCGCCTTATGTGTATTTGTGCCCATGCTTCTGTTTGCGCTTCTGATGTCACTTTGGTCTCATCGGGAAAGCGGAAAATGGATCCGCGGGCTGATATAAGACAGCTTGACAATAAGAAAGCCCTTCGGGAATTTTATCCCGAAGGGCTTTCTTATTGTGAGATATAGAAGTTTCAGCTTTTTAGAATTCCGGCTCAATGAGTCCGTAGGTCTGACCCTTTCTCTTGTAAACGACATTTACTTCTTCGGTCTCTGCATTTAAGAATACATAAAAGCTGTGTCCTAACAGCTCCATCTGTACGCAGGCTTCTTCCGGATCCATCGGCTTCATGGCGAAGCGTTTGGTCTTTACGATCTGAACCTCGTCTTCGGAATCAATTTCTTCGTTTACAAACAGATCAGAGAAGGCCTGTGCGGACTGTTTTTTATCGATCAGTTTGTTTTTGTATTTACGAAGCTGGCGTTCGATGATCTCCTCTACCAGGTCAATGGAGACATACATATCATTGCTGGATTCCTCAGCACGGATAATGCTGCCCTTTACCGGAATCGTAACTTCGATTTTCTGTTTATCTTTCTGTACACTGAGTGTTACGATAATCTCTGTATCCGGAAGGAAGTACCGTTCCAGCTTTCCGATTTTTTCTTCAATAGCGGCGCGAAGGCCCGGAGTCACATCAATATTTCTGCCTGTAATCGTATAACGCATAAGTCATCAGCTCCTTTTTTTGAGATAAATCAAGTATAACACATAAAAACGAAAACTTCAATCAAAATCGGGAAATTGTGGAGACAATTACTGTGGATAAAATACAAAAAACGCATACTTTATCCACAAAATAAAAATTGCATTTCTACCTTTGAATATACAAAAAAGTCAAGGCTTTTTCGACATTTTCCGCGTAAACATTGAAGATTTATGAGATATGAACAAAGAAAAACTTTTTGCCTTTGGGGATGTGTAAACGTGAAAATGTGGGAAAACTCTGTGGATAATGTGGATAACTTGGTGCATAACTTATTTTTGGCTAAAAATCAGGAAATTCGGCTGTGGATGTATTTTTCGTGGATATTGTGGATAAAGTGGATAATTTGTGGATCGAACATATTTTTTGTGCAATCTGACAGATCTTCGGTAATCACACTGTGATGTTGCTGTACTGTATGCAAATGAGAAATTTCTGAAGATTAATTTTTTGTGAACAACAGGCCTATAACTTGAATAAATCAGGGGAAGGTGATACAATGTGAAGGATTGTAATTACAGATAAGAGACAGAAGAAGTAAATTTAGGAGAAAACTATATGAATCTCATAGAAAAATTATTTGGCACTCACAGTGAGCGCGAGCTGAAAATGATCTACCCGATTGTGGACAAGATCGAAGCGCTCCGTCCGACCATGCAGGCGAAGACCGATGAAGAGTTGCGCGACAATACCCGTATTTTCAAGGAACGTCTTGCAAAGGGCGAAACCCTGGACGATATTCTTCCGGAAGCCTTCGCTACCGTACGTGAGGCTGCAAAACGAGTACTTAATATGGAACATTATCCGGTACAGCTGATTGGCGGCATCGTACTCCATCAGGGACGTATCGCCGAGATGAGAACCGGTGAAGGTAAGACCCTCGTTTCTACCTCCCCGGCTTACTTAAACGCACTGGCAGGCAAGGGCGTTCATATCGTAACCGTCAATGACTACCTGGCAAAACGAGATGCAGAGTGGATGGGACAGGTTCATCGTTTCCTTGGTCTGACGGTCGGCGTGGTTTTAAACCCGATGACATCCGAAGAGCGTAAGGCTGCCTATGCCTGTGACATTACCTATGTGACAAATAACGAGCTCGGATTCGATTACCTGCGTGACAACATGGCGATCTACAAAGATCAGATGGTTCTTCGCAACCTGGATTATGCTATCATCGATGAGGTCGATTCCGTATTGATCGATGAGGCAAGAACACCGCTCATCATTTCCGGCCAGAGCGGCAAGTCCACCAAGCTTTACGAGGTCTGCGACGTGCTGGCTCACCAGCTGGTACGCGGAGAGGCATCCGGTGAGTTTACCAAGATGAATGCCATCATGGGTGAGGATATCGAAGAGACTGGCGACTTTGTTGTAAATGAAAAGGACAAGGTTGTCAACCTGACCGAAGAGGGTGTCAAGAAGGTAGAGCAGTTCTTTCATATTGAAAACCTGGCAGATCCGGAAAATCTGGAGATCCAGCATAACATCATCCTGGCTCTGCGTGCAAACAACCTGATGTTCCGCGACAAGGATTACGTGGTAAAGGACGATGAGGTTCTTATCGTCGATGAGTTTACCGGACGTATCATGCCGGGACGCCGTTATTCCGATGGTCTGCATCAGGCAATTGAGGCGAAGGAGCATGTAAATGTCCGCCGCGAAAGCAAGACACTGGCAACCATTACCTTCCAGAACTTCTTCAACAAGTTCACCAAGAAGGCAGGTATGACCGGTACTGCTCTGACAGAGGAAAAAGAGTTCCGCAACACCTACGGTATGGATGCGATCGCAATCCCGACAAACCGTCCGGTGGCACGTATCGACCATGAGGATGCTGTATACAAAACTAAAAAAGAAAAATTTGAGGCTGTTGTGAAGGATGTTGTGGCCTCCCATGAGAAGGGACAGCCGGTACTGGTTGGCACCATCACCATCGAGACCTCCGAGCTTGTAAGCAAGATGCTCACAAAGCGCGGCATTCAGCATAAAGTCCTCAATGCGAAGTTTCATGAGTTAGAGGCTGAGATCGTAGCAGATGCAGGTATCCACGGAGCAGTTACCATTGCTACCAACATGGCAGGCCGTGGTACCGATATCAAGCTGGACGATGAGGCAAAGGCAGCAGGCGGCTTAAAGGTCATCGGTACCGAGCGTCATGAGTCCCGCCGTATCGACAATCAGCTGCGTGGACGTTCTGGTCGTCAGGGAGACCCGGGTGAATCCCGTTTCTACATCTCTCTGGAGGATGATCTGATGCGTCTGTTTGGTTCTGAACGACTGATGGCCATGTTTGAGGCTCTGGGCGTTCCGGAGGGCGAGCAGATCGAGCACAAGATGCTTTCGAGCGCGATCGAGAAAGCGCAGATGAAGATCGAGAACAACAACTACGGTATCCGTGAGAACCTGTTGAAATATGATGAAGTCAACAACGAGCAGCGTGAGATCATTTATGCAGAGCGCCGCAAGGTGCTTGATGGCGACAATATGCGTGACCTGATCTTAAAGATGATCACAGACATTGTGGAGAATGCAGTTGATCTGTCCATCTCCGATGACCAGGCAGCATCTGAATGGAATTTCAAGGAATTGAGCAGCCTTTTGACTCCGATCATCCCGTTAGAGAATCTTACTGCTGAGAATCATGCGGTTACCAAGAAGAACGAACTGAAGCATCAGCTGAAGGAAGAGGCAATCAAGCTGTACGAGGCGAAGGAGGCTGAGTTCCAGGAGGCAGAGCAGGTACGTGAGCTGGAGCGTGTCGTACTCCTGAAGGTAATCGATAACAAGTGGATGAGCCATATCGATGATATGGATCAGTTGCGTCAGGGCATCGGCTTACAGGCTTATGGCCAGAGAGATCCGGTTGTTGAGTATAAGATGAGTGCTTACGAGATGTTCGAGGCTATGACAGCTGCCATTACCGAGGAGACTGTCCGCATTCTTTTCCACATCCGCGTAGAGCAGAAGGTAGAACGCGAACCGGCTGCAAAGGTAACCGGAACCAACCGCGATGCCTCCACACCGCAGGCTCCGAAGGTACGTCAGGTTCAGAAGATCTACCCGAACGATCCGTGCCCGTGCGGAAGCGGCAAGAAGTTCAAGCAGTGCCACGGCCGCGACCTGATGCCGAGATAGCAGATCCATCAGCCTTAGAAATGCAAGCATTTCACGTCTGATTTATGAAATTTTGCTTGGCTCTGAACGGTTGCAAATATAATATGAAAGAAGGTGACACAATGGTAGAGTTAGATCAGTTTAAATATACATTATCAACCTTTGAAAAACCATTAGTGGAAGTGAGGGATTCACTTTGACCTGGATAACAAGGTCAGACGAATCGATGAATTAGATAAATCCATGGAAGAGCCGGGCTTCTGGGACGATGCAGACCGCGCCACCAAGCTGGTGCAGGAGGCAAAGAACCTGAAGGATACCGTAGAGCTTTACCGTGGTCTGGAACAGCAGTATGAGGATATCCAGGTGATGATCGAGATGGGATACGAGGAGGAGGATGCCTCCCTGATCCCGGAAATCCAGGAGATGCTGGATGAGTTTCAAAGCAACCTGGAAAAGCTGCGCATGGAGACACTGCTGTCCGGAGAGTATGACAAGTACAATGCCATCCTGCGCCTGAATGCAGGTGCAGGCGGCACGGAGTCCTGCGACTGGTGCAGCATGCTGTACCGCATGTACTGCCGCTTTGCAGATAAAATGGGCTACAAAACGGAGGTGCTGGATTACCTGGATGGTGATGAGGCCGGTATCAAATCCGTTACGATCCAGATCAACGGTGAGAATGCGTTTGGCTACTTGAAATCCGAGCGAGGTGTACATCGTCTGGTACGTATTTCCCCGTTTAATGCGGCAGGAAAACGTCAGACCTCCTTTGTTTCCTGCGATGTCATGCCGGATATCGAGGAGGATCTGGATGTGGATATCAACCCGGATGACCTGCGAATCGATACCTACCGTTCCAGCGGTGCCGGCGGTCAGCATATCAACAAGACCTCCTCAGCCATCCGTATTACTCATATCCCGACCGGAATTGTGGTACAGTGTCAAAACGAGCGCTCCCAGTTCCAGAACAAGGACAAAGCAATGCAGATGCTGAAAGCGAAGCTATATATGCTCAAACAGCAGGAAAATGCAGAGAAATTGTCGGATATTCGCGGCGATGTCAAGGAAATCGGCTGGGGCAACCAGATCCGTTCCTATGTCTTACAGCCCTATACCATGGTCAAGGATCTGCGTACTGGTGAGGAAACCGGAAACGTGGCAAGCGTATTGGACGGCGGTTTGGATCCGTTCATCAGCGCTTATCTCCGCTGGCTGAGTCTGGGCTGCCCGGATCGCAGAGCTTCCGCAGATGATTAAAGCATAAAGGAATATTTGAAAAGCAGAGTGTATGCAAGAAAAAGCTTGCACTCTGCTTTTTTTTGTGCTAATATCTCTCTCATGAACACAAATGTTCACGGATGGCGAACATGCAGACACTTGTGTCAGCAGGGCGCAGATGTTATTGGGAGGATTTGACATGCCGGAAGAAAAAAGCAAATATTTTGTGGTGAAGCAGAAGGCAGTGCCGGAAGTGCTTTTAAAGGTTGTGGAAGCCAAGAAGCTTCTGGAATCAGAACGAGTACTGACTGTGCAGGAAGCAACCGAGCAGGTGGGCATCAGCCGGAGTTCATTTTATAAATACAAAGAAGATATTTTCCCTTTTTATGATAACACAAAGGGGAAAACCGTCACCTTTGTGGTGCAGATGGATGATGAACAGGGACTCCTTTCCGATCTGCTTCATATCGTGGCAGTTTATAAAGCGAACATTCTGACGATTCACCAGAGTATTCCGGTCAACGGAGTTGCGACTCTCACCTTATCCGTGGAGGTAAAGGACAACACGGGAAATGTTTCCAAGATGGTAGAAGAAATCGAGGAACAGGACGGCATTCATTATGTAAAGATCGTTTCCAGGGAGTAGTGGAAAATTGTGATCCGATGCGGATCATGGATTAAGAAGAAAAGCGAGGACAGAGCAATGGTACAGGTAGCAATCATGGGATATGGCACAATTGGTTCCGGAGTAGCGGAGATCATAGCACAGAATGCTGAACAGATCAGCAAAGGCTGCGGCCAGGACGTAGCATTGAAATATGTACTGGATCTTAGAGACTTTCCGGGAAGCCCGGTAGAAGACAAGATCGTACACGACTTTTCCGTAATTGAGAAGGATCCGGAGGTCAATGTGGTGGTTGAGACCATGGGCGGACTCAATCCTTCTTATCCGTTTGTAAAGGCAAGTCTTCTGGCCGGTAAACATGTAGTGACCTCCAACAAAGCACTGGTGGCAGCCTATGGCACCGAGCTTCTTGCAATCGCAAAAGAAAAGAACGTGAACTTCCTGTTTGAGGCAAGCGTAGGCGGCGGTATCCCGATCATCCGTCCTCTGTATCGCTGCCTGAAGGGAGAAAAGATCCTGGAAATCACCGGTATCTTAAATGGCACGACCAACTTTATTCTGACCAAGATGGCAAAAGAAGGTGCATCCTTCGAGGCTGTTTTGAAGGAAGCGCAGGAGCTTGGTTACGCAGAGCGCAATCCGGAGGCCGATGTGGAAGGCTATGACACCTGCCGTAAGATTGCAATCCTCACTGCCATGGCTACCGGAAAGGAAGTCAATTACGAGGATATCCATACCGAGGGCATTACAAAGATCACCGATACCGATTTCAAATACGCTGATAAGCTCGGAACCAGCGTAAAGCTCTTTGGCACAAGCCGTATGGAAGACGGTGTTGTTTCTGCATGGGTAGCTCCGGTCATGATCGGAAAGGATCATCCGCTGTATGCAGTCAATGACGTATTTAACGGCATCATGGTAAAGGGGAATATGCTTGGAACCGCTATGTTTTACGGAAGCGGAGCCGGAAAGCTCCCGACCGCCAGTGCTGTAGTTGCAGATATCATGGAAGCAGCAGAGAATGCCGATCAGCATGTAGCTTTTGGCTGGAGCAGTGACCGTCAGACCATCGCGGATCAGAAAACCTGCGTGCATCGCTACTTCATCCGTGTAGAGGGAAGCACAGCAGAAGCAGAGCAGGCAGCAACCGCAGCCTTCGCCGGAGCCAAACTCGTAAAGCTTGACGAGCTGAACGATGAATTCGCAGTCCTGACCGACGAGCTGAGCGAGGCAGTCTGCGCAGAAAGTATTGCCGAGCTTGAGAAAAAGGCAAAGGTTCGTCAGTGCATCCGCGCAGAATTTTAAATAAAAATTTATACGCAACATCAACGTCATATATAAAGGGCCGAAAGCGCCCG
>CAVALB010000072.1:0-12888 GCA_963589345.1 uncultured Selenomonadales bacterium
AATTTTATCAACGTACACGCCGTGTACGCCTCAAAAATTTGCACACAACTGACAAGAAATCATATCACAAAAACAGGTACAAAGAGATTCCGAGAGTACATAACGTAGAAAGGGAGGATTTAGGATGGGATTATTTGGACGAAAGCATCCGATTACAGAGACCAAGGTTCCGATCGTGGAAGAGACAAAAACAGAGGTTGTCATGGAAGAAAACAGTGGGATAGACGATGACAGCCTTGGTGGTGACCGGATGGTCTGCCGCCGTCAGTTAGAACGTGCCTTGTCCGGAGACGGCCAGGGTGTGGTCATGAAATTTTATATTGAAAACTTTAAGCGCATGAATGATCTATTCGGCTTTTCCTATTGCGAGGCCTTGTTAAAGGCAATCCTGGAGTATCTCAGGGAAGAGACCGGATGCCAGGTATACCGTTATGTGGGCGTGGAATTTATCGCGATCTTAAAAAACCGCACCCAGAGTCAGGCGGTACGCCTGGCGGAGGATATTCTGGATCGTTTTTCCCAGAACTGGAATATTCGCGGAACCGACTGCATGTGTTCCTGCCAGATCGGCCTTTGTTCTTATCCGGGTTATGCAGGCAGCGCGGAAGAGCTCCTTAAGTGCCTGGATCTTGCGGTGAGCAAGGCAGAGGAAACCGGCATGAACCAGTATGCTGCCTACGACTCCAAGCTGCATGCCGCACATCTGCGCAAACAGACCATTGCAAAATACATCAGAACGGCTTTGGAAAACCAGGAGTTAGAGATCCGTTTCCGCCCGACCTATCATACGGGAGAGGGACGCTTTGTCCGGGCAGAGTATTACATGCGTATGTTTGTCAAGGATATCGGCATGGTGGGAAGTGCGGAGTTTATTCCGATCGCGGAGGATACCGGCCAAATCAGCCAGGTAGAGTACTATGCCTTAGAACGTGTGGCACAGGAAATCGCAGAGCTGGAGAAAAAGGGCACGGTATATGAGTCCCTGGCTGTTCCGGTATCTCCGGTGCTGCTTATTCAGGAAAACTTCGTAGATACCGTCCAGAACATGATCGAAAAATATCAGATCCCGTCCGGCAAGCTGGCTGTCGAGATCGACGAATATGCCCTCACCACGGCACCGGTCATCATCGAGATCGTGATGCAGCAGTTAAAGGATCTGGGTGTGGAGCTGATCCTTAACAATTTCGGCTCCGGTTATTCCGGAATCAGCAAGCTTCTCGAGCTTCCGGTGGACACCCTGAAGTTTGAGCGTATGTTCATGTGGCAGCTTGAGACCAATCCGAAGTCCGAGCCGATCGTGGAATGTCTCATCACTGCAGCAGACAAGATGGGCAAACGTCTCATCGCAGAGGGCGTGGAGACGGAGCACCAGTTAGACGTTTTAGCAAAATTCGGCTGTGTATATCAGCAGGGCTTTTATTATGCACCGACCATTCCGGGCGAGCTGCTGACGGAGGTACTGGGAAAATCCATGGATGCCACCAAAAGTCTTCTGGACCAGGAACGTGAGAAACTGAAGAGATAAAACAGAAAAGAGGCCGGCGCATTTGTGCGCCGGCCTCTTTAGCATCGAAACCAGAATATATTGTAGCCGTCCCTGCAGTCCACTCCGTAGGACATATCATGCGCCTTTAGGATGGTGCTGACGATGGAAAGACCGATGCCGGTGCCGAGTCTGCGGCCGCTCTGGTGCTGACTCCTTTGGTAGCGTTCCCAGATGATCTCGCGATCCTCCTTGGGGATCGGATCACCGGGGTTTGCAATCTCGACCAGACAGCCGGAAACCGGGGAAGCGGATGGCTGCAAAGCCTTGCCGTCGGCAGTGCGCAGGGCAGTTTGTGCGGCCGGATCCATGCCATTTTGCGGTTCGTCCGAGAAAAACGGGGTCATGCGTATGAAAATCTCCCGGTTTTCCGGGGTATGGTTGATGGCATTGTTTAACAGATTTCGCACGACCTGACTCATTTTTAAGGAGTCCACTTCAAAATTCAGAGGGATGTCCGGTGCTTCAAGGGTTATGGTGATGCCGTGCTCGGCTGCAGCCCGGCGGCAGTGGGTCAGCTCCTTGTTTACGATATCTCTCAAGTCATGCCAATCCTTCTTCAGCTTATTATAGCCGGCTTGAAACTGGGAATAATCCAGAATATCATTTACCATTTCACTCATGCGGTTCGATTCACTGATGATCAGGTTCAGGTTTTCGTTCCGCATTTCTTCATCCTTCCAGGTGATATCCCGCACCATCTCCGCATAGCCGGTGATGAGAGCCAGGGGCGAACGCAGCTCGTGGGAGACGTTGGCGATCACCTCGCGCCGCAGCACATCAAGTCTTTGCAAGGCCTTTCCAAGCTTTCCGACGGACTGGGACAGTTGTCCAAGCTCATCCTGTCTTGGCAGATCCGGAGCAATGGAAAAGTCATTTCTTGTCAGCTTGTCCACGGATTCCTTGATCTGAAAGATCGGCCGGGTAAACTGCCTTGAGAGAACAGCAGCTAACACGGAGGCAATCCCGGTAAGGAGGATGCTCAGCAAGATCAGCTGCGACCGGTTGATATTTAAGACAGTCTGCGTCATGAGGGCATTGCGCAGGATCAGAAAATCGGATTCTCCGTTGTAGGTCACCGGAAAACCAAGCTCATAGCCAACGATCTGCCCATGCACACGCTCGATATGCTGATACGGATGTCCCTCCACCAGCCCATCAAATTCCGAATTTTTCAGGATCATCTCCTGGTAATTGAAATTCCGCTCCCATTCCTGCGGCTGTACCAAGTGGCCGGAGGAGTACATTTCCACCAGGGTTCCGTCCTGGGTGACTAAAAACAGTTCGCCGCCGACGTGGCTGATGAAGGATAAGAGATTTTCATCCTCCGAGATGTCGCGGGTGCGCAGATCCTCCATAACGGGAGAAAGACGCATCAGAGCCTCGTTGACAGAGGCGGCAGCATAGTTTTGCTCCAGCAAAAAGACCTGTACGATCCACATAAAACAGATCCCGAATATGGCCGGGATCATGATAAATACCCAAAGCCTGAATATCAGTTGGTTTTTCAGGGTCAGAATTCTAGGTTTGATCCGGTTCTTCAAATTTATATCCCACTCCCCATACAGTCTGAATGAATGTTCGATAGGTTCCTAAATGCTCACGCAGGGATTTGACATGGGTATCTACGGTGCGGGCATCCCCACAGTACTGATATCCCCATACCGTCTCCAAAAGCTTGTCTCGGCTTAAGACGATATGCTCATTTTGTGCCAGCTTATAAAGAAGGTCAAATTCCTTCGGCGGCAGGCTGACGCGCTGCCCTTTCAGTGTGACCATCCGGGAATCCGGAAAAATGGAAAGTCCGCCAAAGGTAAGCTCGTTTAAGACGGGAGCAGGCGTTTTTCCCTGGGTGCGGCGCAGCACGGCCTTGATGCGTGCCATCAGCTCCTTCGGACTGAAGGGCTTGGAAACGTAGTCGTCGACTCCGAGCTGAAATCCGTTAAGCCTATCATATTCTTCGTTGCGTGCAGTTAGCATGATGACCGGTACCTGACTGAATTTGCGGATAGCCTCCAGAGTTTCAAAGCCATCCGGCCCCGGCATCATGACATCCAAAAGAACCAGGTCAAAGCTTCCCTGCTTCAACGCTGTGACCGCCGAGGCACCGTCGGAAGCCTCGATGCAGTCAAAGCCTTCCAGTTCTGCGTAGGTGCGTACCAGTTTGCGCAGATGCATGTCATCATCGGTGATGAGGATGTGCGGCATGATGATTCCTCCTATGTTGCATTTTTTTCTATATTACCACCTTTTTTGTCTGTCTGGAAAGTTTCTCACAGAATTATGCGGATTTTCTCACACTTTTCTCACATTTGTTTTTTACGATTTGCAGAACAGGAAGTATGTATGAACCACAGAAAGGAGAACCGTATGAGCGAGAAGCCATCGGGAAGGCCGCCGAATCGTGGAATCCTGAAAAAAGAAGTGTTCGGATACGCAGTCATCTGTATCATACTGATGCTGCTTTTGGGAACCGGAGAAATGGCTGGCCGGGCTTTTCCGGTAAAAGGAGTGGCATCGGCACTGGGATATCTGACGATCGGAGGTCTTGGCATGTCGGCCTGGATGTTTTGTTTTCGGTCGAGAACAGAACAGTCCGAGTTTTTTAAAACCTTCAGCCTGCTGTATCATCCCGGAGTCTGGATTTTGGCTGCGGCTTCTTTTTTGGAAGGCGGAGGCCTGGCAAAATCAGAGGTGACGGGGACCTTGCATCTCATCTACATTGCCGGAGGCACCTTTCTGGTGGCCGGACTCATTGTACTCGTGATCATCCTGCGGGATGGCAGCTGAAATAGGAACATAGAAATAAAAGGGTAAAGGAGCGCATCATGGATAAAAAGAAAAAAATCATGGCAGGAGCAGGCGCGGCAGTGATCATTCTCGCAGGCGCAGCATTTTTCCTTGGAGGAAAAGGCGGAAACGGTGGACACGGAGGTTCGGGCGGCCCGGGAGGAATGGAACAGGAGTCTACGGTTACAGCGGTCAGCGCAGCGCATCCGACTACGGGAGATATCTCGGTCACCTCCAGCCTGACCGGTACCGTGGAGGCCGCGGATGTTGTTTATGTATATGCAAAGGCCGGTGGTGATGTGACGGCCGTGAATGTCAAGGCCGGCGACATCGTCAGCCAGGGACAGGTACTGATGGAGATCAACACAGAGCAGGTAGAATCCGCAAAGAACAACATGGATTCCGCTCAGGTAAATCTCTCACAGGCACAGAGCAACTTAAGCAGAATGGAAATTCTTTACAGTAGCGGCGATCTTTCCGATCAGGAATATGAGCAGTATCAGAACAATGTGAAATCCGCTCAGCTTCAGTATGAATCTGCAAAGCTTCAGTATGATCAGCAGGTAGAGTACAGCACCATCACCGCACCGCTCGCAGGCCGTGTGGAGAGTGTGGATGTGGATGTCTATGATCGGGTGAATCAGTCCAGCCAGCTCTGCGTCATTGCAGGTGATGGTCAGAACAGCATCACCTTTTATGTATCTCAGCGTATGATGCAGAACCTAAGTGTAGGTGATGCACTGGAGATCTCCAAAAATGGAAAGACCTACAGTGGCAGCATTACCGAGATCAGCAGCATGGTCGATGCGACCAGCGGTCTGTTTAAGGTAAAGGGCGAGATGGAAAACAGTGATGAGATCGCCATCGGAAGTACCGTAAAGCTCAGCCTGGTGACCGAGCGTGCAGAGAATGTGATGCTGGTTCCGGTCGATGCCATTTACTACAGCGGCGGCAAGGGCTATGTTTACTTATATGAAGAGGGCAAAGCTAAGATGGCTTCCGTGGAGGTTGGCCTTTATGACGATGAGAATGCCCAGATCCTTTCCGGTGTAAATGCGGATGATATGGTTGTGAGCACCTGGAGCAACAACCTCTATGAGGGCGCAGACATCCGTTTGAAGGATGATACCGCAGACAGCACCGCAGCAGATGGTCAGAATGCAGAGGCACCTGCCAATGCAGAGGGAGAAAACAGCCAGGGAGCAAAGGATGCTGCTCCTGCAGACAAAGACAGCCAGAATGGCGCACCGAAAGCACAGTAAGGAGGCCGACATAAATGGGAATTACAAAATTTGTACTGAAGCGGCCTGTCACCGTGCTGATGGCGCTGCTGTGCCTGCTTGTATTCGGTATTTCATCGGTATTCAATGCGACACTCGAACAGATGCCGGATATGGATCAGCCGATGATGATCATCATGGCAAATTATTCCGGTGCCAGCCCGGAGGACATGGATGAGCTGGTAACGCAGCTCATCGAGGATCAGGTCAGCACCCTGGAGGGCGTCAAGAGCATGAGTTCCACCACCAGTGAGGGGCGTTCCATGATCATGCTGGAGTATGATTACGACACGGACATGGATGATGCTTATAACGATCTGACCAAGAGCTTAAACAGCATCCGTGATCTGCCGGACGATGTAGAGCCGACTGTCATGGAGATGAACAACAATGCATCTGCCAGTATGATGCTTACCATTGCGAACCCGTCCCAGGAAAGTCTGTATGACTATGTGGATCAGAAGATCGTGCCGGAGCTTGAAAAGCTCAGCACCGTGGCTCAGGTCTCCACCATGGGTGGTTCCTCTGAATACATCAAGATTGAACTGATGTCAGATATGATGGATCAGTACAACCTGACCATAAACGATATCAAGTCCGCCATGACGGCGGCAAACCTGTCTTACCCGTCCGGAAGCGCAGAGTCCGGCAATCTGGATCTGTCGGTTTCAACCCTGACGGAGCACGATACCCTGGAAGAGCTGTTAAAGATGCCGATCACGGTATCCGGCAATAAGATCGTTTACCTGAACGATATTGCAAATGTTTCCTATGCCGAAAACGAGAGCAACGGTGTATCCCGTTACAACGGAGAGGAGACCATCTCCATTTCTCTGACAAAACAGCAGAGCAGTTCTGCTATGGATATGTCCAAGCAGGTACAGCAGGTTATCAAAAATCTGGAGGGTGATGATGAAAACCTGACCATTACCGTTGCAAGGGATGAGGCAGATTCCATCATCGACTCCTTAAAGGATGTAGCAGAAACCATGGTCATGGCAGTCGGAATCTCCATGGTGATCATCTTCCTCTTCTTTGGAGATATCAAGGCATCTTTGATCGTCGGAAGCTCCATCCCGACCTCCATCCTCATGTCTCTGATCGCGATGACGCGGGCAGGATTTACACTGAACATCATCACCATGAGCGGTCTGGTACTCGGTGTCGGCATGATGGTAGATAACTCGATCGTAGTACTGGAAAGCTGCTTTAGAGCCATGGATAAGCAGGAGGATCGAGGCGCCCTCGGCTATGCGAAGGCAGCACTGGAAGGAACAAATATCGTTGCGGCTTCCGTCCTTGGTTCCACCGTTACCACCTGCGTTGTATTCATTCCGCTGGTATTCTTAAACGGTATGAGCGGCCAGATGTTCGGAGCCATGGGCTACACCATCGTATTCTGTATGACCGCATCCTTACTTTCTGCGATCGCGATCGTACCGCTTTGCTACATGATGTATAAGCCGAAGGAGAAAAGCTCCGCACCGGCAACCCACCCTCTGACCTTTTTGCAGAATGGATATCGCAGGATCATGCCGACCCTGTTGAAGCACAAGGCTGTAGTGATGCTTGGATCGGTTGCCATCATCATTGCAACGGTATTCCTGGCAAGCGGTATGCAGACCGAGCTGATGACTGCCGATGATACCGGTACCGTCAGTGTTACCATTGAGACCCGTCCGGGATTGATCACGGAGCAGGCCGATGCCGTTTTGGCACAGGCCGAGGCAATCGTATCGGCACACGAGGATGTGGAATCCTACATGCTGCGTTATAATGATGATGAGGGTACCATCACTGCTTACTTAAAGGATGACCGAAAAATGTCTACGGACGAGGTCGTAAGCCAGTGGGAAGATGAGATGGCCGGCCTGGAAAACTGTACCATAACCGTAGAGGCCTCCAGTTCCATGAGCATGATGGGACGAAGCCGCGGCTATGAGACCATCTTAAAGGGCACCCAGTACGATGAGCTTCAGGAGGTCAGCAACAAGATCGTAACCGAGCTGATTGCCAGAGATGATGTGAAAAACGTACATTCCAGTATCGAAAATACCGCACCGGTCGTAGCTGTTAAGGTGGATCCGGTGGCAGCCTCCGCAGAAGGACTGACTGCCGCCCAGATTGGTACCATGGTAAAACAGATGCTCGATGGTGAGGAGGTTACAACCTTAAAGATTGATGGTGAGGAGATCAGCGTCAAGGCCGAGTATCCGGAGGATCAGTATAGAACCGTACCGCAGCTGGAACGCATGATCTTAAAGAAGCCGTCCGGCGGCAGTGTAGCCTTGTCTGATGTGGCAGAGATCTACTATAAGGACAGCCCGTCTTCCATCGAAAAGGAGGATAAATCTTACCAGATCACTATTTCTGCCGATTATGTCAGCAAGGATAACACGGACAGCGTTAAGAGCCAGATCGACAGCGAGGTAATCAGTCCGAACCTGACCGGTACCATTACTCTGGGTACCAACTCCAGAGACCGTATGATGAAAGAGGAGTTCTCCGGACTGTATAATGCGATCGCAGTAGCCGTATTCCTGATCTTCGTTGTTATGGCGGCACAGTTCGAGTCTCCGAAGTTCTCCTTCATGGTTATGACCACCATCCCGTTCAGTTTGGTTGGTTCCTTCGGACTTTTAAAGCTCTCCGGAGTCAGCATGTCCATGACTTCCATCTTAGGCTTCTTGATCCTGGTTGGTACGGTCGTAAACAATGGTATCCTTTATGTCGATACGGTCAACCAGTATCGTATGGAGATGCCGCTTACGAAGGCTCTGATCGAGGCCGGTGCAACCCGTATGCGCCCGATTATGATGACAAGCTTAACCACCATTCTTTCCATGCTGCCTATGGCGATGGCATTCGGAAGCAGCGGATCCACCACCCAGGGTCTTGCGATCGTAAACATCGGCGGTCTGACAGTCGGTGTGCTGGTAGCACTCTTTATGCTTCCGGTTTACTACGCATTGATGAATGGTAAGAAAGAATTGAGGGTTCTGGATATTTAAAAAGGAGGAGATGAAAAATGATCCGGAAACGTGTAAAACGGCTGGCAGGCGCAATGCTTGCCGCCGGTGCCATTACGGCACTTCCATTTCAGGCATTCGCCCAGCAAAGCCCGGAATTTGCTTATTCGTCAGAAAAATGGGCATCCCTTCGGGACAATAAGCTGGAGTTTGATGAGATCAAGGATCTGGTTCATGAGTACAATCCGACCGTGATCCAGAACGCGATCAGCTACAAGGATTACCTGACCAAGAACCGGGATGACGTGGCTCAGGACTATTATGATAAGGCCAATGAGATCTATTCCAACATAAACTACCCGGATTCGGATGATGCCAACTACGGCAGCGGCGTGGCTGCAGCCTTACGAAATGAGCAGCAGGCGGAAAGCCTGATGGAGCAGGGTGATGAAAACACTGATGACCAGGCCACCATGCGGATCCAGTATGACCAGGCTGAGGCAAGGCTTGCCAAGCAGGCCCAGGGACTTATGATCACCTACTGGACCCAGTATTACAATCTGGACAGCCAGAAGGCTAAAATCGAGCAGGCAAAGAATGCTTATCAGTCCGAACAGAATCGCCTGGCAGCAGGCATGTCCACTCAGGCCAAGGTCTTAAGTGCCAGCGAGGCTGTCTCCAATGCAGAGGCAGCTCTGGTTACGGCAGAAAGCAATCTGGCATCAACGAAGGAAAACCTTTGTCTGATGCTTGGCTGGAGCTACGGTGCAGACGTAGAGATCACAGAGCTTTTAGAGCCGGATCAGGACAAAATCGCAGCGATTGATGTCAATGCAGACATCCAGACTGCCCTGGAAAACAACTATGCTTACCGTCTCACAAAAAAGCAGCTGACCAATGCCAGAACGACTACGGTGAAGGAAAAACTGACGGAGACAGAAAAAAATCAGAAGGAAACCGTTTCCAACAGTGTGAAATCGGCATACGATTCCCTGCTTTTGGCACAGTCGAACTATGAGCAGGCAAAGTCAGCCTTGGCTTTAGAGGAGGTTTCCATGAAATCCGCTGACGCAAAGCTGGCAGCCGGAACGATCACAAAAAACACCTACGCAAACCAGAAGGCCTCTTATACCACTGCACAGGTGACGGCAAGGACACAGAAGCTGTCCCTTTTGCAGGCGATGGTAGATTATGACTGGGCCGTAAACGGACTGGCAAACGCAGAATAGGGAAAGGAGTGCTGCTTGATGAAACGAAATGAATACGGTGCCAGGTTTGCACTCATCTTTTCTCTGGCTGTCGGTGCTTTGTCCCTGCCGTCCGCTTCGTTTCCGGTGATGGCGGAAACTGTGGCGGAAGATACTTTAGGCGGTACTTCGGATTCGGACACCTTAGGACAATCTGCCGAAACCGAGACTGCAGTCTCGGTAACAAGCGTGGACTATGAGAATCTGGAACAGCTGGTACAAAATAACCGCAACCTAAAGAATGCGCTGGAGACCTATACCAATAACCGGGCAACCTACGAAAGCATGTTAAAGACCCTGGAGGATGAGCGGGACTACATGAAGCTCATGCAGGAAAAGTATGAGGACGATGCAGAGGCAAAGGCAACCTATAAGCAGAATGCTTCCATGTTAAGTCAGTCGATCTCTCAGATCACAAAACAGTTGGATGCCCAGGAATCAACGACTCAGACCACCAGCCGTAAAAAAACCATTGACGGCTATGTGCTGACAGCCCAGAGTCTTATGCGCACCTATAACCAGATGAACAGCAAGGCAGAGGCGGAGGAAAAAAATTACCAGGCAGCTCAGAGCAGCTACCAGGCAGTACTCAAAAAGCAGAGCGCAGGCATGGCTACGGCAGCTGATGTGATGGCGGCAGCCGATACCATGAACAGCGCAAAGAACCGGTATGAATCCTACCGGCAGCAGGCAGCAAATGCCCGCTTCAATCTGCTTTCAGCCCTGCAGCTCGATACGGGCGCTGAGATCACGATCGGAAGCGTGCCGCTTCCGGATCTTTCAGCCATCGATGCCGTTGATTTCAATACGGATGTGGAAAAGGCCGTAAGCAACAGCGCCAGTGTGCAGAATGTTCGCCACCAGAGTGCAGGGACTGCAACCAAGATTTCCGTAAAATCTGATCAGGAAAGTCAGGCAGAGGGAACCGTTCGTTCCCAGATGCAGAGCCTGTATGATCAGCTAAAGGCCGCAAAAATCCAGTATGAGGGAGCCGAGAATGCTTATCAGAGTGCAGCCATAGCCTATGCATCGCTGCAGAAAAAGCAGCAGGCCGGGATGCTGAGCCAGACCGATTACTTACAGGGTGTGGCAACCTATTACAGTGCCCTGGATGCAAAAGAAACTGCAGTGATCAATTTAAACCAGGCGTGGGAAACCTACAATTGGACAGTAAAGGGAGTGTCTTAGGACATTCCTTTTTTGTTATTCCAGAAAATACCTGCCGGGAATCGCGAACTTATTGACAGAGTGCACAAAACAGTTTAAAATTGTAGTGTTGTATTAGTGTACAATGAAAACTAAATAAGGAGGTGCTCCTGTGTCAACGATAATAGCAGTTGTAATCACACTGTGTGTTGTGGCGCCTATTTCCTGGGCTGTTGCGGTCGCGCATCGGAAGAATGCTTACGAAAGCAAGATCGGAACTGCAGAAGAAAAAGCCAGAGAAATAATAGATGAAGCGTTAAAGACGGCAGAGACAAAGAAGCGAGAAGCTCTCCTGGAAGCAAAGGAAGAGTCCATTAAGACTAAGAATGAGCTTGATAAAGAGACAAAGGAAAGAAGAGCTGAACTTCAGCGCTATGAACGACGTGTGCTGAGCAAAGAAGAGAACCTGGACAAAAAAGCAGAGAACATGGAACGGCGGGAGGCCGGACTTGCATCCCGTGAAGAGGCCTTAGACAAGCGAAACGGTGAGGTTGAGGCACTTTACGAAAAGGGCATGCAGGAACTGGAACGGATTTCCGGTCTGACCTGTGAACAGGCAAAAGAGTATCTGCTTCAATCAATCGAGGCAGATGTGAAACATGACGCTGCCCGCATGATCAAGGATCTGGAAAACAAGGCAAAAGAGGAAGCCGATAAAAAGGCGAAGGAGTACGTGGTCACTGCGATCCAGCGGTGTGCTGCCGATCATGTGGCAGAGACAACGGTATCCGTAGTACAGCTTCCGAATGATGAGATGAAGGGACGTATCATTGGCCGTGAGGGACGCAACATCCGCACCCTTGAGACCATGACCGGCGTAGAGCTGATCATTGATGATACTCCGGAGGCAGTCGTATTATCCGGTTTTGATCCGGTACGGCGTGAGGTGGCAAGGATTGCACTGGAACGCCTGATCGTGGATGGACGTATCCATCCGGCAAGAATCGAAGAAATGGTAGAGAAGGCGCAGCGTGAGGTAGAAGCGAACATGCGCGAGGATGGTGAGGCTGCAGCCTTAGAGGTTGGCATCCATGGTATCCATCCGGAACTGATCAAACTGCTTGGTAAGATGAAGTTCAGAACCAGTTACGGTCAGAATGCACTGAAGCATTCGATCGAGGTTGCACAGCTTTCCGGGCTTCTGGCAGCAGAGGTCGGAGCAGATGTGCGTCTGGCAAAGAGGGCTGGTTTGTTACATGACATTGGCAAATCCATCGACCATGAAATGGAAGGCTCCCATGTACAGCTTGGTGCAGAGCTTTGCAGAAAGTATAAGGAATCTGCAACGGTCATCAATGCAGTAGAGTCTCATCATGGCGATGTTGAACCGCAGGGTCTGATCCCGTGCCTGGTTCAGGCTGCAGATACGATTTCCGCAGCAAGACCGGGTGCCAGAAGAGAGACTGTGGAGACATATACCAACAGATTAAAACAGCTGGAAGAGATCACAAATTCCTTTAAGGGCGTTGACAAATCTTACGCAATCCAGGCTGGCCGTGAGGTTCGAATCATGGTGATCCCGGAGCAGGTAAGTGACGATGACATGGTTCTGATGGCACGCGATATCTCCAAGCGCATCGAGGATGAGCTGGAATATCCGGGTCAGATCAAGGTCAATGTGATCCGCGAATCCCGCGTGACAGATTACGCAAAGTAAAAAGAAAGGCCGGTATTGAGAAAATGCCGGTCTTTTTTCTTACATTTTTATGAGGAAGCTTACGAATCATCCCAGCGCCTTGACATTGGAATTGAGATGTACTAGAGTGAAACTGTAATAATCCGAATCCATAAAAACGAGGTAACTGTTCAGAACCAACCTCCAAAATGCTTCGCATTTCGTCGGTGTGGCGTAT
>CAVALB010000073.1:0-12580 GCA_963589345.1 uncultured Selenomonadales bacterium
CGCCCTTCAATGAGGATGAAGTGGGGCAAAAGCACCACGGGAATCCGAATTGAAGCAGGATTGTGGGAGTGCAAAGCACGAAAAAATCCGTGTAACCGGAGGTTCGGGTGTTTTGACACCCGAACCAAAATAAAAACATAAAACAGTATATCATCCATGCCGGATGGATGCAAGTCCCTGCTCTGTGATCTCACATCCGCTGCGGGTGCGTCCGACCCGGATCAGACCTTCCTCCGCAAGCTCCTTTAAAAGTCCGCGCAGCTTTCCGTCACTGACGGTGATGTCTTTTTCATTTAAGGCTGTCAGGATGGTACCGCGGCCGATGCGCGGAGTCTCGGCGATCAGGGAGAGCACCTGATTCTTTAATACACTGCCTTCGCTGAGTGGCTGCTGCATCTGATTGCGGATGTAGGAGGGGAGCTGGGAGAGCACCAGGGGGTGCGCAGAGTAAATGGAAAAGAAATACCGGCTCAAATTGAACAGCTCCTGGATGTTTCCCGGATAATTGTAATCCATCAAAAAGTCCATCATGCTGGAGGAAATCAGATTCTTCAGTCGGACATTCGAATCTTGAAACAGTTCGCAAAAAAAGTGTTCCAGCAATATCGGGATGTCCTCCTTCCTTTCTCGAAGAGGAATGGTGTCGATGGAAACTGCATTTAAAAGAAAATACAGCTCCTCTCGAAAGTGACCGCTTAAAACATCCTCATAAAGATCGTGATCGGTGGTGGCAAGGATCCGGATGTCGAGATTTTGCGCAGTATCCTGCAAAAGACTGATGAGCATATCCTGGACGGAGAGGGAAAGGCGGTCGGCTCCATTGATGAGCAGGGTTCCGGTATCAGCCTGTTTTAATTGTTCCTCCGCTTCCGAACCAGTGCGCAGCGGATGAAAGATCACCAGGGGATTTTGCCTCCGGTTTGAAGTTTTGTGGATGGCGGTGGCAATTTTCTTTTTCTGCGTGCCGTTTTCCCCCTGGATCAGCACCGGAAAATCATAGAGTGCCAGGCGGCGCGCATATTCCAGCATCTGAATCACACGGCCGGATACGGACAGGATGCCGTCAAATCCGCTGTTGAGACGGTAAAAATCGGTAGAGGGATCTCGCACATCCACCGGGCTGATATCTTGGGCAGATGAAGCGGTGATGGGTTGGCTTCTCAGTAGGTAGAGCGGTTTATGACCGGGCAGGGAAAGCTGCAGGATACTAAGCTGTCTGCGCAGTCCGTTTCGGCTGATCAGCTGATAGTCGGCGCTCTGGCAGAAATCATGGGAAGCGTACTGGGAAGGAAGCCAGGAGGAAAATTGGCTGTTCATGTATCCGTTTTCAGGGATCTCCCAGTCTTGACAGAAGGAACGGTTTAACATGCTGATCTGTCCCTCATCTGTCATCAGGCAGAGACTGACGGAGAGGTTGCTCATAACGGCCTGCAAGAGCTGCTGGGAAAATATGTAGTTGGTATAGTGCGTTCCGGTCAGCTGGACGATCTGCAAAATCCGGTTCATATAGGTTCTGGTGATTTGGTTGATCAGGCTGGATGGAAGTTTGAAATAGGTGCACAAATCGTGAATTGTGGAAATATCAATGATTCGGTTCCCGATGTTAATGACATTCGGAACATGCCCGGGAACCAGACCCGGTTCGCCAAGGGTGATGGCATACTGGATCGACTCATCGATCTGGGTACATCCCTGATAAAACGGAACAAAATGGTACTGGGTAATGCCGGCATCCTGAAACTGCCCGAGAATATCCAGGACAGAGTCTCGGGTATCATTCACCAGATAGACGGATGAGCCCTGCGGGATCCGGATGATCTGATCGAGAAAGGCAGGATTGAAGGTGCGGGTACAGATGAGTTTTTTGACATGTGCTGGAACCGGGATCGGGAAGGCATCCCGGGTACGGCTGCTGGCAAACAGGATGCAGGCACAGTCCTGAATCTGAGCCGGATCATGCACCTGGTAGGGATCCAGAATATCAAAACAGATGTAGTCGCCCAGCAGCTCAGTGAGGTATTCCTGAAACTCCAGGCGAATCTCCGAGCAGATGCAGACGATCAAGACCCGGGATTTTTCTGTTTTCGGCAAAAAAAGTTCAGAATCGGACATGATGAGCCTCCTTTATCATAAATAATGCGCTATTAGGAATATTATAAAATAAAGATGTGTTTAAAACAACCTAAACTATTTATAAAACAAAGAAGTGCGAATATTTCTCAGAAAAAAGGATTTTTTATTTGACATTGTAATGTAATAAAGTGTAAAATAAAAAACATGCAAGGGCGCATACACGGGAAAACTATGCTCCATGCTTTTTTTATATATAAGCGGACATAAGGTATGTGAAACTCTTGACGAGAAAGAGGAGGATTATTTATGAAGAAGACAAAAACAAAGCTTCTGGCTGTGCTTTTGACTGCAGCCATGGGTGCACTGACCGCCTGCGGCGGTTCCGGTTCTTCTGCTGAGACCACTGCTGCAGCATCCGGCGATACCCAGGCAGCGGCAGAGACTACTGCAGCCGCAGAACTGGCAGAAGGCGAGTCTGTATCCCAGGATACCGATATCGTGGCAGCTACTCTGGTAGACTTCACCACCATGGATCCGATGGATACCAGTGATACCTTGTCCGGTGGCATCCAGAGACTGATGATGGACGGTCTCTTTGGTTTCGACGATGAGATGAAGGTCATCCCGATGTTAGCTACCGATTATGAAGCAAATGAGGAAGCTACCGAGTTCACCATCCACTTAAGAGAGGGCGTAACGTTTACCGACGGAACTCCGTGGAACGCAGAGGCAGCAAAGGCAAACTTTGATCGTTGGGGCGATAAAAACCTCGGCTTAAAGAGAACCACCCTGCTGTGCAACGTTTTAAAGCAGACTGATATCGTAGATGATTACACGATTAAAGTTACTCTGGAAAGCCCGTTCGGCGCATTCATCAACACTCTGGCTCATCCGGCCTGTGTTTGCATGAGCCCGGCTGTCATCGCAAAGGGCAGCGAAGAGTGTGCAAAGAACCCGGTTGGTACCGGTCAGTATACCTTCGTAGAGTGGGTAGCAGGTGAGCACGCTACCATCGCTTTAAACAAAGACTGGTGGGGCTATGACGCAGATATCTGCGGCGGTACTGCATTAGTTGATCCGGATGCTGGTTTCAAGACCATCACCTTCAAACCGGTATCTGAGAACGCAACCCGTGTTGCTATGCTGCAGTCCGGTGACGCACAGCTGATCTGGCCGGTTCCAAGTGAGAGCATTGAAGCACTTCGCGGTGACACCAACATATCCGTTGGCCAGGAAGAGGGTATCGTAGTTCGTTATCTGATGATGAACAACCAGAAGGCACCGTTCAATGATGTAAGAGTTCGTCAGGCAATCAACTATGCGATCAACAAGGATGCTTACTGTGCAGTTGTAAAGAATGGCGTTGCAACTCCTGCAACCTCCGTAATCGGACCTGCTGTTCAGTACTACAAGGGCAACGATGTTTACGCATATGACATTGAGAAGGCAAAATCCTTACTGGCAGAAGCCGGTTATCCGGATGGCTTCAAGACCAGCATTATGTGTGCATCTACCACTTCTAACACAAAACAGTGTGAGTTTTTACAGCAGCAGCTGGCTCAGGTTGGCATCGATGTTGAGATCAACGCACTGGAGAGTGCAGTATTAAATCAGAAGATCCAGGATGTAGATGTTCCTGGTTCTGAGGCTGAGGTTGAGATGTATGTAATCGGATGGTCTCCTTCCACCGGTGATGCTGACTGGGGTCTTCGTCCGCTTCTTGCAAGCGAGTCTGAGCCGCCGGCAAGCTACAACATCTGCTACTATGAGAATGCAGAGGTTGATCAGCTGTTAAAGGATGCATTATCTACCGCAGATGACTCCAAGAGAGCAGAGGCTTATGCAAAGGCTCAGGATATCATCTGGGAGGAGAGCCCGCTTGTATGTCTGGCAAATGATGCCAATACCTGGGCAACCTCCAACAAGATGGTTGATGCAAAACTTTTCCCGGATGGATGCATCAACTTAAGAAATGCAAAAATGGCAAAATAATCTGTTTTGATAAAAAATCTGACAGAGTAAGATGCCAAATAAGGTGGTCTGATGGAAAGTCTGATCCGTCAGACCTCCTTTTCATTTCACATTTCATGGGAAATGTGGCCTGTGAAAAAAAGTTTATAAAAACGTGTAACCTATTGACCCAGGGGGTACTCCCCAAAAAGAATGAAAGGTGTTGAGTGTATGTTAAGGTACATAGGTAAAAGAATCATTGGAGTGATACCTACCCTGATTATCGTGGTAACATTCGTATTTTTCTTCGTTCGTCTGATCCCGGGTGATCCGGCGCGTCTGGTGGCAGGTCCCCAGGCAACCATCGAAGATGTACAGGTAGTAAGAGAAGAGCTTGGATTGGATAAACCGATCCATGAACAGTATATTACATATGTAACAGGGCTTTTAAAGGGCGACCTTGGTACGTCCCTCCGAACAAAACGTCCGGTTGCGGTGGAGGTTTCCAACCGCTATGTCAATACGGCAAAATTGACCCTGCTGGCTCTCGCATGGAGCACCATTGTGGGTGTGCTTCTCGGCGTGTGGTCCGGAAAACACAGAAGCCGTTGGCAGGATTATACAGGTATGACACTGGCAGTGTCCGGCATTTCGCTTCCTTCCTTCTGGGTGGGCTTTATGCTGATCATGATATTTTCCGTGAATCTGAAATGGTTCCCGACTACGGGCGCAGATTCACTGAAGAGTCTCGTATTACCTTCGATCGCACTGGGATCCAGTATTGCGGCCATCATTGCCCGTTTTACCAGATCCTCTATTATAGAAGTATTAAAAGATGATTATATCCGTACTGCACGTGCAAAGGGCTTGAAAGAGCGCGTGGTTGTATGGAAACATGCATTTCGAAATGCTATGATTTCGGTTGTTACGGTAGTCGGCCTGCAGTTTGGTTTCCTGCTTGGCGGTTCCGTTGTAACCGAATCGGTATTTGCATTCCCGGGACTTGGTTCTCTGCTGGTTGAGTCTGTAAACTACCGTGACTATCCGGCAATCCAGTCCCTGATCCTGATCTTTTCATTACATTTCGTTGTGATCAACCTGATTGTGGATGTGCTCTATGCCGTGCTCAATCCGGAGATCCAGCTTAGCTAAGAAAGGAGGAGTTTAAGATGGCAAAAGCAAAAAAATTAGATCAGGGAGCAGAAAACCTGAATGAAAAAACGGACATCAGCACTCCGCTTTCTGAGTTTGTCCGCAAGTTTAAGAAGCAGAAGACTGCAATTGTGGCTCTTGTGTTTATTTTGTTTCTGGTAGTGCTTTCCTTTACTGCAAAATTTATTGCACCGTATGGAATCAACGATTACGACTACAATGCGATCATGCAGGCACCGACCGCAGCGCATATATTCGGAACGGATGAGTTCGGACGCGATCTGTTCTCCCGTATTATCTGCGGTACCGGTATCTCCTTAAGCGTCGGCCTGTTCTCCGTCAGCATTGCAGCAGTGATCGGCTCGTTTCTCGGACTGCTCGGCGGATACTACGGCGGCATCATCGATTCCATCATCATGCGTGTCTGCGATGCGCTGTTTGCCTTTCCGGGTATCATCCTGGCTATCGCGATCGTCGCTATTTTAGGAAGCGGCATGACGAACGTGGTCATTGCGGTAGCGGTATTCAACATTCCGAAATTTGCACGTCTGGTACGAGGCAACACCCTGGCTACCAAGAACAGTGTCTTTGTTCAGGCAGCAAAAAATATCGGCGCGGATGATAAGCGTATCCTGTTTTATCACATTCTGCCGAGTGCGATCCCGGACATCATTGTACAGTACAGCATGTCCATCGGATCCTCCATCCTGACTGCCTCTTCCTTAAGCTTCTTAGGCATGGGCGCTCAGCCGCCGACACCGGAGTGGGGTCTGCTTTTGAGCAACGGACGTACCTATATGATGAACAGCTGGCACATCACCCTGTTCCCGGGCCTTGCGATTTTCTTAACCGTACTCAGCTTCAACCTGCTGGGTGACGGCCTCAGAGATGCACTGGATCCGAAGCTGACTGATTAAGGAGGTGTGGGCATATGAGTGAAACAATCAAAGTGGAGACAACAAAGGATGCCTCCGGAAAAAATATTCTTGAGATCAAAAACATGCATACCTGGTTCCACATGGACAGTGGGATCGTCAAATCCGTGGATGGCGTTGACATCGAATTAAAGGAAGGTTCTACCCTGGGTATCGTAGGTGAGTCCGGAAGCGGAAAGAGTGTAACGGCTCTTTCTGTGATGGGACTTTTGATGGGCACAACCGGCAGGATCGAGGAGGGACAGATCCTTCTCGATGGAAAAGACATTGTTCACGTCAGCAATGAGGAGCGCAGAAAGCTGCGCGGCAGCAAAATCTCCATGATCTTCCAGGAGCCGATGACCAGCTTAAATCCGGTCATGAAGATTGGCGACCAGATTATGGAAGCAATTCTCATGCACCAGAAGGTCAGCAAGAAAGAAGCTGAAGAGAAAGCCATTGAAATGCTGCGCATGACTGGCCTTCCGCGCGTAGAGAAGATGATGAAGGAGTATCCGTTCCAGCTTTCCGGCGGACAGCGCCAGCGTGTCATGATCGCCATGGCTCTGGTATGCAATCCGGAGATCCTGATCGCGGATGAGCCGACGACGGCTCTGGATGTAACCATTCAGGCACAGATCCTGGATCTGATGAACAAGCTGAAAAAGGAGATCGGAACCTCCATCCTCTTTATTACACATGATCTGGGTGTCGTGGCGGAGGTTTGCGACCAGGTGGTTGTCATGTACTGCGGCCGCGTGGTTGAAAAGGGTTCTGTCTATGATATTTTTGACAATCCGTCTCATCCGTATACGGAAGGACTGCTGAATTCCATTCCGAAACTTGGCGAACACGTGGAAGAGCTGGAATCGATTCCGGGCAATGTACCGAATCCGAAATACATGCCGAAGGGATGTAAATTTGCACCGCGCTGCAAATATGCATTCGACCGCTGCAAAGAGGAAGAGCCCGGGTTTACGGATCTTGGAAACGGTCACCAGAGTCGTTGCTGGCGCTGTGTGAAAGAAGGGGGTAAGGACTGATGGCAGACAATTTACTGGTTGTACGGGGACTGAAGCAGTATTACCCGGTAAAGGGCGGTCTTGGCAAGGCACAGTCCTATGTCAAGGCGGTTGATGATGTTGACTTTGAGGTGAGACGCGGAGAGGTATTTGGAATCGTAGGAGAGTCCGGATGCGGAAAATCTACTCTGGGCAAAAGCATCTGTAAGCTGATCGAGCCGACAGAAGGATCGATCGTGTTAGATGGGGAGGAAATCTCTAAATATACAGCAAAGCAGATGCGCCCGGTTCGTAAAAAGGTTCAGATGGTATTCCAGGATCCCTATGCTTCCTTAAACCCGCGTATGTCTGTCCGCGACATCGTGGCAGAGCCGCTCATCATTCACGGCTTGACGAAGACGCGCGAAGAGACAGATAAAAAGGTGGTTGAGCTCCTTCGGCGTGTTGGTCTGGATGACTATCACGCAAACCGTTATCCGCATGAGTTTTCCGGCGGACAGCGTCAGCGTGTCGGCATTGCAAGGGCACTGGCCGTACAGCCGGAGCTGATCATAGCCGATGAGCCGGTTTCCGCTCTGGATGTTTCCATCCAGTCTCAGGTACTAAACCTGATGAACCAGCTAAAACGCGACATGAACCTGACCTATATCTTTGTAGCGCATGACTTAAGCGTTGTGGAGCATATCAGCGACCGTGTCGGCGTCATGTATCTGGGAAATTTTGTTGAGGAAGGCGATAAGTACAGTCTGTATCAGAATCCGCTCCATCCTTATACCCAGGCGCTGCTTTCCGCAGTTCCGATCCCGGATCCGAAGGCAAAGAAGGATCGAATCATCCTGGAAGGTAACATCCCTTCGGCACTGAATCCGCCGAGCGGATGTAAGTTCCATACCCGCTGCCCGAAATGCATGGAGCGCTGCAAAACAGAGGCTCCGCAGAAGTATCAGGTGGGCGATGACCATTTCGTATATTGCCATCTGTATGACACAGAGGAAGCAAAGAAGAACGCAAAAGCAGCTGAAAACGCAGTAACACATTCTTAATGATGAAAGAAGGGGCGAAATACCTTTTGCCCCTTGACTATAGTATGATGTGGCAGAGAGCCGGTTCATGACAAGATGCCATGAGCCGGTTTTATATTTAATTCATAGGAAATTGCGTCCTATGAATCAAAACGCTCCGCGAGGATCGCACTGCGGCGGTGTGGAAACATGTCGCTAAAGCGACCCGCCGCAGGCGGAGAATCCTGCAAACGGAATTTTTTTATAAAAAGAAAGGCGTATAAGATGAAACTCTTTATCAGTGCAGATATTGAAGGCTGTGCCGGAACAACCCTCAATTATGAAACTCACAAAGAAGAACCGGCTTACCAGAAATATGCAAAGCAGATGACGGATGAGGTTGTGGCTGTTTGCGAGGCAGCTTTGGCTGCAGGAGTGGATGAGATCGTAGTAAAGGATGGACACGGAGATGCCACCAACATTGATGTGATGGCCATGCCGGAGCATGTTACTTTGATCCGCGGAAAGAGCGGTCACCCGATCAATATGATGTATGGACTGGATGAAACCTTTGATGCTGTATTTTATATCGGATACCATGCACCGGCAGGAGATCCGAAAAGTCCGCTCAGTCATACCTCCACAGGAGCCAGCAATTTCATTGAGCTGAATGGAAAACGGATGAGCGAGTTCATGTTAAATACCTACACGGCTGCCATGTACGGTGTTCCGGTTCTCTTTTTGTCCGGCGATGAAGAAATCTGCACCCTGTCAAAGGAGCTGGTTTCTTCCATCACAACAGTATCCACCAAAAAAGGCGTGGGCGGCTGCGCCTTTAACGTATCACCGAAAACCGTGATCAAAGACTTAAAGGCTGCTGTTACAGAAGCCCTGTCCGGGGATCTTAAGGCAAGGCTGGCTGCTTGCAAGATCTCGCTTCCGGAACAGTTTGTCTATGAAGTAAATTATAAGGATTTAAAGAAGGCCTATCAGATGTCCTTTTATCCAGGCATGGAATCGGTGGATGCTCGTACCAATCGACTGACCAGTAACAACTGGATGGATATCGTGACAGCCCATTCGTTTGTTGTATATTAGTAAAACATTTTACAGGGAGGAAAACCAAAGATGGCAGATTTAAAGACGATTGAGGATTTGACCAATGCCTTCGGACCGAGCGGTTTTGAGGAGGAGGTTGTAAAGGCAGTACAGAAACATTGCGAGGGACTGAATTTGAGAAACGATGCGATGTATAACGTATATGCCACCATGCCGGATGCGAAGGGAAACCGTCCGGTATTCATGCTGGATGCGCATACGGATGAATGTGGATTTATGGTACAGAATGTAGAGGATAACGGCCTTTTGAGCATCATTACTCTGGGAGGCTTTCATATGACAAGCCTTCCGGCACACAGTGTGATCGTGCGAAACCAAAGGGGGGAGAAGATCAAAGGCATCATCACATCCAAACCGATCCATTTCTTAACAGCAGCACAGAAGGCGGACAATTCCCTCACGATCGAAGAGCTGAAGGTGGATGTAGGAGCCAGCAGCAGAGAGGAAGTGGAAGAGGATTACGGCATCCATATCGGTGATCCGATCATGCCGGATGTGACCTTCTCCTATGACGAAAAGCATGGTATCTGCTACGGCAAAGCCTTTGATAACCGCTTGGGCTGCGTCTGCATCATTGAAACCATGAAGGCATTATTAAAAGAAACAGACAGTCTTGCTGTAGATGTAGTCGGTGCCTTTGCCGCCCAGGAGGAGGTTGGCATGCGTGGTGCAACCGTAACTGCTCAGCAGGTTCATCCGGATTTTGCAATTGTATTTGAAGGATCTCCGGCAGATGACTTTTATTACCGCACCGGGGTGGCTCAGGGCTGCCTGAAGAAGGGTGCTCAGATCCGCCATATGGACAACAGCTATGTAGCCAATGATGCCTTTATGGCCTATGCCCATGAGATTGCGGACAAATACGGCATCAAGTGCCAGGATGCGGTAAGACGAGGTGGAAGCACCAATGCTGGAAAGATCCATCTGACCTATCAGGCGGTTCCGGTGCTGGTACTCGGAATTCCGTCCCGTTATGTGCATACCCACTACAATTTCTGCGCGAAGGAAGACATCGAATCCACCATCAAAATGGCAGTAGAGGTCATCCGAGGCCTAAATGCGGAACGTATGCGCCATATTCTGCGCCAGGATGTACTGTAGACTTTTTAGACCAGCTCTTCTTTTGCAATGCGAATGAAGAGCTGGTCTGCTTTTGACAGAAAACCATCCTTCAGTGTCGTGATGCACGTTTCCCAGTAGGCATGATATTTTTCATCAATGCAAAGCAGAGTCGGCTGAAAATCAGAAGGAGAGATGCGCGAATATTCCAGTGGGATCAGCGCAAGTCCCATGCCGCGGGCGGCCAGAAGCTGAGTCGTTTCAAAGTTGCGCAATGTCATGGCAATATGCGGACGCGTGATCCCGGCACGGCGCAGGACATCGTCGGTGATCTGACGGATACGCTGAGATGTATGCAGCATCAAAAAGGATTCCTTTGCTGCAAGGCGGATATCCAGAACCGGGTACGGGTACCCATCCCTGATTTCAGCAAGCTTTATCAGCGGATGACCCGGTGCGATCGCCAGGACAAAGGGATCCCGTTTCATGATGTCATAGTGAAACTGCGGATGCAGAGCCGGGTCAGATGGTGCGTGCATCAGGGCAAAATCAAGTTCGCCGGACAAAAGCAGCTGTTCAAGGACTGTTGTGTTTTCTTCGCTGATCTTTAGCTCTATATTGGCGCAGAGCTCGTGAAAACGAGGCAGCACCTGAGGAAGAGCCAGAGTCCCGAGATGGTTGGTCGTGCCCAGATGAATGCGCCCGGTTTTTAAGTTATTGATATCGCTGACTTCCATTTCAAAATCCTGGTACAGCTTTAAAACCTGGACAGCCATATGATAATAACGTTCTCCGGCAAAGGTCAGGGTCAGCCCTCCGGAGGTCCGGTTGAAAAGTTCGGTTCCGACTGTTTCTTCGATACGCTGGATTGACTGGCTTAGGGAAGGCTGCGCGATAAAAAGCTTTTTTGCAGCCCGGGAAATATTTTTTTCGTCTGCAACGGTTTTGACATAGAGAAGTTCTTTGGTTGTCATTAGGTCCTCTTTTCTGCATGATTGATTCGAATTCGTGATGAATCACATTCGTAATTCGCTCATTTTTCTGCGAAAAATGGCTACTTACTCATGTTTTCTCCCTGGTATCATTCATTATAGTATAAAAATGCGGAAAAATGAACACCGGTTGACTTGTTTTGTTGTCTGAGATAGAATAGAACAGGTTTTGCGTGCAAAACCGTACTTTTGCAGTCAAAGGGGTTTATTTCTCATGAAGGAACAACATAATCGAACGAGTTTCCTGGCCGGAATGCGCGATGGAGTGCCGATCTCCCTTGGTTATTTTGCCGTCGCATTCACGCTTGGCATCACCGCTGGTAAGGCAGGTATGACCGCAGCACAAGCTTCGCTGATGTCAGCCCTGATGCTGGCATCGGCCGGTGAATTTGCCGGGATCAGCATGATCGCATCGGGCGCCGGGTTTATGGAGATGATTATCACAACCATCGTCATCAACATGCGTTATCTTTTGATGTCCAGTGCCTTGTCTCAGAAGGTGCAGCAGGACCGGCCGTTTGTTCATCGTATTTTTATGTCTTATATGGTGACGGATGAACTCTTTGGAATTTCCATGGCGGTACCGGGAAAACTGGATCCGTTCTATCAGTACGGTGCCGGAAGCGTAGCGGCTCCCGGCTGGGTGCTTGGCACCTTTCTTGGCTGTGCAGCAGGCATGATCCTGCCATCCTCTGTCATGAATGCGATGAGTGTGGCAATTTACGGTATGTTTCTTGCTGTGGTGATCCCGCCGGCACGGAAGGATCGCATCATAGCCGCCGTGGTGGCGGTCTCCATGACAGCAAGCTTTTTTGTTCAGAGCATACCCGGACTTAACAGGATCTCATCCGGATTTCAGATCATTCTGCTTACGGTTCTGATTTCGGCAGCTGCTGCAAAAATATGTCCGATAAAGGAGAACGAACATGAAGCATAATATTTATGCATCCATACTTGTGATGTTTCTAACGATCTATGCGGTGCGGGCATTACCGCTGACCCTGATCCGAAAAGAGATCAAAAATCCGTTCATTCAGTCTTTTTTGTACTATGTGCCCTATGTAAGCCTGTCTGTTATGACATTTCCGTCCATTCTTTCTGCTACCGAAAATCGGATCACCGGTTTGATCGGTTTTGCAGCTGCAATGCTTCTGGCATGGATCGACGGAAATCTGTTTCGGGTTTCCATCGGTGCCTGCGTTGCAGTTTATGTTGCGGAGCTTCTTCTGCATTAAACAAAGCTGTTACAGTTCATGCGTTGCACGAACTGTAACGGATTTTGCCGATGCTTCGCATTC
>CAVALB010000074.1:0-12537 GCA_963589345.1 uncultured Selenomonadales bacterium
CAGCGCGGCCAACAAGCTAAACGAAGCCAGTGTCGTCATTGAAGCACAAAAATGTTATGCAGCCAATAAAGTAGAAAGCACCCGCACCAGCACACATAATAAGCATTCGATAGGCAATTTTGTCCGTTTTGTGAGTATAGCGACAGGTCGGGAGCCTGTCTGAGCGAACGTAGTGAGCGAGTTTGCGGTAGACCTGTCTAATAGGCGACGGAGCAAAACGGACAAAAAATTGCCGTGAATGCGTTTATGTGTGGTGGGGCGGGCGCTTTCGGACCTTTATCGATAACGTTGATGTTGCGTATAAATTTTTACTTGCGCACTTCAAATTTATATCCGATGCCCCATACGGTGGTCAGCGCCCAGTTTGCATGATCTTTGATCTTCTCGCGCAGACGTTTGATATGGACGTCCACGGTGCGGGTATCACCGATGTATTCGTAGCCCCAGATATGGTCTAAAAGCTGTTCTCGTGTGAATACCTGGTTTGGTGAGGAAGCCAGGAAGTATAAAAGCTCCAGCTCCTTTGGCGGCATCTCTACGGAGTGGCCGCAATAGGTAACAGCATAGTTGGTCAGGTTGACGGTCAGATCCGGATATTCCACGTATTCGCCCTGCTGAGCAGGCACCTGCATGGCAGGAGCAGGAGCTGTCTGGTAGCGGCGCAGAACAGCTTTTACCCGGGCAACCAGTTCTTTGGAATCGAAGGGCTTGATCATGTAATCATCAGCGCCAAGCTCCAGTCCCAGGACTTTATCAAAGATCTCGCCCTTGGCAGAGAGCATGATGATCGGTACCTGGGAGGTGGTGCGAAGTTCGCGGCATACCTGGTAGCCGTCGATGCCCGGAAGCATCAGATCCAAGAGAACCAGGTTTGGTTTGAATTCCGGAAAAATTTTTAAGGCTTCTTCGCCGTCATTTACAATATAAGTTTCGTAGCATTCCTTCATCAGATAGAGCGAGATCAGTTCTGCAATATTCTCATCATCATCTACGATCAAAATCCGCTGTTTTTCAGCCATGTCTATGTTCCTCCCGATTTATTTAAATACTACGATGGTTACACCTGCGTCGCCTTCGCCGAAGCCGCCCAGGTGGAATTCCTTAATATATTTCAAACGCTTCAAATGCTTGTGGATACCGGCACGCAGTGCTCCGGTGCCTTTGCCGTGTACGATGCGTACCTGCGGCAGGTGCGCAATGTAGGCATCATCCAGATATTTATCGAGCTGCGCTACCGCTTCGTCGACGGTCATGCCCAGCACGTTGATCTCGGGGGAGATGCCGAAGGATTTGGACATCTTGATATTGCTGCTTCCGCTTCCCTTTTTGCGGGATTCCATGCCGGGGCCGCTGACGGAATTTTCCTGAAGAAGCTCCAGATCGTTTATATTGACTTTGGAGCGCAGGATCCCCATCTGCACGAACAGATTGCCCTGGGCATCCGGAAGGCTGTTTACGGTGCCGTTTAAGTTCATGGACAGTACACGTACACCGTCTCCAAGCTTTAAAGTCTTTGGATTGATAGCCTTATGCGGCTTTTTTGTCTCCTGTTTTAAGGAAAGGCCGCTCTCGACCTTCTTTAAGCTGTCGCGCAGCTTGGTGCGTTCTGCTTCCAGAGCCTTGGTGTCGATACCGGAGGAAGATGCCAGCTTGTTGATGTTTTTGATGGTACGGTCGGCAGTTTCTTTTGCTTCCCGAAGGATCTGCTGCGCCTCTTCATTGGCTTTGCGGATCATCTTGTCCTTGCGCTCATCGAAGCGTTCTTCCTTCTTTTCCAGTCCGGATTTCAGCCGTGCGATTTCCGCTTTATAGTTCTCGATCTCGGCACGTTCCTTCTCGATGGTCACGCGGTTTTCTTCCAGACGGCTGATGACATCCTCAAAGGTTTCATCCTCGGATTCCAGATGAGTCTTTGCATCGTCAATGATGTAGTCCGGAAGTCCCAGCTTTTTGGAAATGGCAAATGCGTTGCTCTTTCCCGGAATGCCGATCAGCAGCCGGTAAGTTGGACGCAGAGTTGCCACGTCGAACTCGCAGCAGGCATTTTCCACACCGGGGGTGCTGAGGGCATAGATCTTTAACTCACTGTAGTGAGTGGTGGCCATAGTACGGCACTTCATATTGTGCAGGAAGTTTAGGATGGCAATGGCCAGGGCAGCGCCCTCGGTTGGGTCGGTTCCGGAGCAAAGCTCATCGAAGAGGCAGAGGGAGTGGCTGTCAGCCTGATTTAAAATGTGCACGATATTGGTCATGTGGGCTGAGAAGGTACTGAGGCTTTGCTCAATGCTCTGCTCGTCTCCGATATCGGCGAAGACTTCATCAAAGACAGCAAGCTCAGAGCCTTCGAAAGCCGGAATGTGCAGACCGGCCTGCCCCATCAGGGTAAAGAGTCCGACTGTTTTTAAGGAGACGGTCTTACCACCGGTATTCGGACCGGTGACCATGAGAAGATCAAAATCGGTGCCGAGCCAGATGGTGATGGGGACTACCTTCTGCGGATCCAAAAGAGGATGGCGTCCGTCCTTGATATGGATGCGTCCTTCCGTGTTGAATTTTGGCTCGCTGCACTTAAAGTGACGGGACAGTGCAGCCTTTGCAAAGATGAAATCCAGGCGGGAGAGGATCTGCAGATTGAGGGCAAGTTCCTCGGTATAGGGCATGAGCTGACCGCTTAAGTCGGCCAGAACTGCTTCAATCTCCTTTTGCTCCTGGATCTCCAGGGTGCGCAGCTCGTTGTTTAACTGGATGACTGCCATCGGTTCGATAAACAGAGTGGAACCGGTGGAGGACTGGTCGTGCACCATGCCGTTTACCTGAGATTTATACTCGGCCTTAACAGGAAGACAGTACCGACCGTCGCGCATGGTGATGACGGCATCCTGCAGATAGGAACGGCAGCTGTTTAAGATGCTGTTTAACTGTGTATGGATGCGGTCGTTGATGCCGTGCATGGAGCGGCGTACCTTGTGGAGACCCGGGCTTGCATTGTCGCTGATCTCATCCTCGGAGAGAATGCAGCGCTTGATCTCGTTGTTGACGGAGGTAACCGGCTCCAGGCTGCGAAACATGGAATCTAAAGAGTCATCCGGAAATTCCTCGGATTCCTCGTGCTGTCCATAGGCCTTGGCGCGAGCTGCCACGGTGAGCAGGGAACTGATAGATAAAAGCTCCGGGATGCCCAAGGCGCTGCCGATCTCCAGGCGTTTTAAAGAGTCACGCACGTCGCGTACGCCGGTTAAGGACAGGCTGCCCTTCATGCGGACTCGGGTCAGGGCATCGCTGGTTTCGGTCTGAGCCTGCACGATCTCATGGTAATTGCTCATGGGCAGCAGGTTCTGGCAAAGCAATTTTCCAGGTGTGGAAGCCGCATAACCGGTCAGTTGGGTAATGATCTTATTATATTCTAATGTTTTTAATACTTTCTGATTCATAAATATCCTCGATAATGTTTTATAGTGGTCTGTATAATGCTTCACGCACACTGATTATAACATGAATTTAAGTGCGGTGAAAGGGAGACAGAGATACTTTTTGGTTGCGTAAATCAGCTGAAAAACGTATAATAAAAGACAAATTGGAAAGAAAGGGGAACCTGAATGTCCGAGATACAGGATCCGGAAAAGAAACCAGATAAAAATTCGGATAAAAGCCGAGAACGGGACTTTATTTGCGAGAAAATTGTAAAACCGGCACCCAGCAGAAAACAGATTGGTACTCACATGGCAACATCAGCCTGCGCCGGGATTATTTTTGGTGTGGTCTCAGCGGTTTGTTTCGTACTGACAAAACCGGTTCTGGAGTATTTATCGGCAGGAAATGAACCAACGTCATCTGCGGTGTCTATTCCAAAGGATGAAATGGAGACTTCAGCGGAGGTTCAGGAGACGGAAAGCTTCGCTGAGACAGAGCCGGTAGAGGAAATGGTTCAGACGGCCCTGGAACATTACCGTTATACGGTAGATGACCTGGATTCGCTCCTGGCCAGTCTGCGTGCAGAGACCCAGACTGCGGATAAAAGCATTGTTGTGGTTCATTCGGTTCAGCAGAACACGGATTGGTTCGACAATCCGGTAGAGACGACAGGACTTTATGCCGGGATCATCATTGCAAAGACGGATCAGGAGCTTTTGGTGCTCACACCGGAGGCAGCTGTAGAGCAGGCAGATTCCATCAAGGTAACCTTTGCCAATGAAAAAGAACTGGATGGACATGTGAAGCAAAAGGATACATCCTCCGGACTGGCAATCGTCAGCATCAGTATGGAAACGGAAAATGCGGCACCGCTTCATGATCTGGAACCAATACCGCTCGGTAATTCCTACCAGGTTTATCAGGGCGATCTGATCGCGGCCATTGGGAGCCCGGCAGGAGTCGCGCATTCCCTGGATTATGGTTTCATCTCCTATGTGGTTCGTGCTAATCCCGAGATCGATCAGCACTGTCGTATGCTCTATTCTCATATTATGTCGGATGCAGAACATGGAACATTTCTGATCAATACAAGCGGAGAGTTGATCGGATGGGCAAATGTGTCTGCCGGAGAATCTGGTACGGAGAGCAGGGTAACCGAGGTATTTGGCATCTCTGATTATAAGATCACCCTGGAAAAACTTATTAACGGTCAGGCGGTGCCCTGCATCGGTATTGTCGGCCAGGAAGTAACGGAGGCGCAGAAGGCAGGTGGTATGCCGTCCGGTATCTATGTGCTGAACGCAGTGACAGACAAACCGGCATATAATGCGGGAATCCAGAATGGCGATATTCTGACCGGGATTGACGGAGAGTCGATCACATCCATGAAAGAATATCAGGCGGTCGTAGAAAAAATGACCTGCGGTCAGGTGGCGCATGTAACAGTGGAACGAAACGGCCGTGATGCTTACACCGAGCTGGAATTTGACGTAACCGTCGCAAGCAGATAAATAAAAGGAAGAAAAGGGAAAATATGAAATACATTGACAGTTTTAGAGAGGGCATGCACATTTCTGATATCTATCTGTGCAAAAACAGACAGATTGCACTGACGAAGAACGGAAAGGAATATGGCAACCTGGTTCTGCAGGATAAGACGGGAACGATCGATGCAAAAATCTGGGACTTAAGTTCCCCGGGCATCGGAAATTTTGAAGCATTGGATTATGTATACGTTGATGCGGACGTGACAGTATTTATGGGGGCAAATCAGCTGAATATCAAGCGGATCCGTAAGGCTGATGAGGGGGAATACATTCCGTCGGATTATCTTCCGGTTTCTTTAAAGGACATACCGCAGATGTATGCGGAGCTTCTGGCGCTGATTGCTTCCGTAAAAAATCCATATTTGAGAAAACTTTTGGATGGCTTCTTTGGGGATCCAGAGTTTGCAAAGGCGTTTCAGTTTCATAGCGCAGCTAAGAGTGTACATCACGGTTTTGTAGGCGGCCTTCTGGAACATACCTTAAGTGTTACGAAAATGTGTGAATATTTTGCGGCAGCCTATCCCATGCTGAACCGAGACTTGCTTTTAACGGCAGCTATGTTTCATGATATCGGCAAGACAAGGGAATTATCCGTATTTCCGGCGAATGACTATACCGATGACGGTCAGCTGTTAGGGCACATCATCATAGGTACCGAGATGGTCAGCGAGCGGATGCGGCAGATTGATGGGTTCCCGTTAAAGCTGGCAACGGAGTTAAAGCATTGTATCCTGGCACATCATGGCGAGCTGGAGTATGGTTCTCCAAAAAAACCGGCGCTGCTGGAGGCACTTGCATTAAATTTTGCGGACAATGCAGATGCGAAGATGGAAACGATGATCGAGGTACTGCGGGGAGCCGGTGAGAACCAGGGGTGGCTGGGCTATAATCGACTTCTGGAGACCAATATTCGCAAGACGACGGAGTGCTAAGAGAGATTTTTGTGAAATTTTGCTTGGCTCTGAACAGTTGCAAGCATCAGAAAACGCGCCGGTTGGGGCGCGTTTTCTGATTAAAAAGGGGAAAGAGGTAATGTTGTATCAGTATATAGAAACCGTCGGAAACATCGTAACAGATGAAAGACGGATTGTTGTTTGACGACCCCGACAGCGGATGCGCGCTTGTTGCCACCGGGCTCTTTGTTATTCCGTAAACGGAAAGGTATCATGATGATCTTGATGTATTCTTTTCTCTCTCACATCATGGCTTTATGATATCGAGAAAATGTGTCTAAAGTTTGAGGAGATTGTGAAGAAAGCGGGAAGTTTCAAAACAAAATATTACGAAAAAGGAAACATTTTTTGGATCATCAGCTGATGAAAAAGGAAAGGATAAACACATGGATTGGAAAAAAAATGACATAGTTCAGATTCAGATAGAGGATATGAGTGATACCGGGGAGGGAATCGGAAAAACGGATGGATTTACCTGGTTTGTAAAAGATGCTGTGATCGGGGATGTGGTGGAAGCAAAGGTCATGAAGACAAAGAAATCCTACGGTTTTGCGCGCCTGGTACAGATCATAAAGCCGTCAGACTGTCGTGTGACACCGCGCTGCGCATCTGCCCGCAGGTGCGGCGGCTGCCAGCTTCAGGCTATGAGCTATGAGGAACAGTTAAAGTTCAAGGAAAATAAAGTACGAAACAACTTAAGTCGTATCGGCGGTCTGACAGAGATTCCCATGGAGCCGATCATTGGCATGGAGGAGCCGTGGCGTTATCGCAACAAGGCACAGTTCCCGTTTGGAAAAGATAAAGAAGGCCGCATTATTACCGGATTTTACGCAGGTCGTACCCATGCCATCATCGAACAGGAGGATTGCCTGCTTGGCGTGGAGGAAAATCAGCCGATCCTGGACTGCATCCGAAGTTTTATGGAAGAGTATCATATCGCTCCGTATGAGGAAGAAATCCATAAGGGGCTTGTTCGTCATGTGTTGATACGCAAGGGCTTCACTACAGGAGAGCTCATGGTATGTCTGGTGCTGAACGGAGATGTAAAGAAACTGAAGGCACCGGAGGTGCTGGTGAAACGGCTGGTGAAGCTGTTTGATGATGCACCGGAGCAAAAAAACTCTGTTCCGGCTTCTCATATGGTGAGTATATCATGCAGCATCAATCGGGAAAAAACCAATGTGATCATGGGGACGGAAATCGTGAACCTGTACGGACCGGGCTACATTACGGACTATATCGGAAATGTTTGTTATCGTATTTCACCGCTCTCCTTTTATCAGGTAAATCCGGTGCAGACCCAGAAGCTTTACGGCACCGCGCTGGAATATGCAGGCTTGACCGGAGAGGAAACCGTATGGGATCTTTACTGCGGGATCGGAACCATTTCCCTTTTTCTTGCACAAAAGGCGAAGAAGGTGTATGGGGTAGAAATCGTACCGCAGGCCATTGAAGATGCCCGTGCCAACGCAAAATTGAATCATATGGAAAATGTCGAGTTTTTTGTCGGAAAAGCAGAAGAAGTGCTGCCGGAGCAGTATGAAAAGAACCGGGTGTATGCCGACACCATTGTGGTAGATCCGCCCAGAAAGGGCTGCGACAGCGTCTGCCTGGAAACCATTGTCAGAATGGCTCCAAAGAAGGTTGTCTATGTAAGCTGTGACTCCGCGACTCTGGCCAGAGACGTGAAATATCTGGGCGAATGCGGGTATCAGGTTGAGCGCGTGAGGACGGTAGATATGTTTCCGTGGAGTGGCCATGTTGAGACGGTGTGTCTTTTGTCCAAACTCCATGAAGCGAAGCATCATGTGAATGTAACTGTGGATATGGATGAATTGGATTTGACATCAGCGGAAAGCAAAGCTACCTATGAAGAAATTAAACAGTATGTGGCAGAGCACAACGATGGAATGAAGGTGTCGAGCCTTTATATTGCACAGGTGAAGCAGAAGTATGGCATCATTGAGCGAGAGAATTATAATAAGGCAAAGTCGGAGAATGCTAAGCAACCGCAATGTCCGGATGAAAAGGAAGCGGTGATTGTGGAAGCGTTGAAACACTTTGGGATGGTACAGTGACAGCAAGTTTTTGGTTTACATTATTTTTGCAATCAGCACAAGAGTAGATATTCACAGATAAACAAAGAACAAAGCAAAAGCACCTCGCTGTGGCGGGGTGCTTTTGTGTTGCAAATACGCAGTATTATTTATGCGAATTGTCATATGCCTGGCGGATATCCTTTGGAAGACCATCTGGAATTAGAGCTTTTGCTTTGTCTTCATTACCATCTTCCATGGCCTGAGTGTAATACCAGCATTTAAACTTAAGCATATCTAACGTTTTGTGTAACTGCTGGATTTCCGCTTCCACACGTTCTTTCTGCTTATGGATAAGCTCAAAGCGGTTGGAATAAGTGGCAGAGCCTTCTGCGCACCATTCCATAAAGAGTTTAATGTCTTTGATCTCAAGTCCAGATTTCTTTAGGCACTCAATTACCCTAAGTGCTTCAATCTCGTTATCGCTGAATTTGCGAATGCCGGATTCTCGTGTGAGCTGCGGGAAAAGACCCTGTTTATCGTAATAGCGGAGCGTGGAAATGGGTAAATCAAACATTTCTGCTACCTGTCCAATCGTATACATGGCATACCTCCAAAAATATTTTAAAAATGTCTTGACCTAAAGTTAGGTTTATGCACTATTGTGAGTATAGCACATGGAATGATGTGCTTCAAGATACGAAAACAGGGAGGATTATTTCGATGAACAAACCCTATATTATTTGTCACATGATGTCAGCGGTGAATGGACGAATTGACTGCGCTATGACGGAACAACTGCCCGGTGTGCAGGAATATTACAGCACGTTGGATTCCTTTGATGCACCGACACGGGTCAGCGGACGTGTAACGGCAGAGTTTGAGATGGCTTTGCCGGGAAGGTTTTCGAGCAAGGTTAGTATGCCGCTTGGAAAAGAAGCATTTCATAAAGCTGCGGCTGCTGATGGATACGAAGTCGTGGTTGATACGCAGGGTTCATTGCTTTGGGAAGATCAGACGGATGCACAGCGTCCGATACTCGTTTTGACCAGTGAAAATGTCAGTCAGGAATATCTGGACTATCTGAAGGAAAAGCATATCTCCTGGATTGCCTGCGGTAAGGAGCATATTGATTTGAAGCGTGCTTGCGAGGTTCTTGCAGATGATTTTGATGTTGAAAGAATGGCAGTTGTCGGAGGCGGACATATCAATGCCGGATTTCTTGCAGAAGGACTCATTGATGAGGTCAGTATTCTGATTGGAGCAGGAATTGACGGACGAGGCGCTATGAGCGCTGTATTTGACGGACTGCCGATGGACAGACCTGTTACACCGCTGAAGCTTAAACAGGTGCAGTCGTTTGAGAGCGGTGCTGTCTGGATTCGTTATAGAGTTGGATGAAAAAATTTGGAGGCATTGCCATGAAATTTGAAAATAAGGATGCTTTTGAACAGCACAATATGTTTGGAACAGGAACTGCAAATACAGCATATGCCAAGTACTTTATCGGCGATTCATTTCTGAATCCGCTTACAGACCCTAAGGCTGGTCTCTTTGCAGCCAATGTGACCTTTGAGCCGGGATGCCGTAATAACTGGCATATTCATCATGCAAAAAGCGGAGGTGGTCAGCTTCTTATCTGTACTGCCGGAGAGGGCTGGTATCAGGAAGATGGAAAGGATGCAGTGAGCCTGCACGAAGGAAGTGTTGTGATGATTCCTGCGAATGTTAAGCATTGGCATGGGGCAAAAAAGGACAGCTGGTTTTCACACATTGCTGTAGAAGTTCCCGGAGAGGAGTGCAGCAACGAGTGGTGTGAACCGGTTTCTGATGAGCAGTACAGCAGCTTGAAGTGATAAATAGGGGGACAGTTATCATGGGAAAAATTGTTCAAACAGCAGGCAGAGATGCGCTTGGAGAGTTTGCTCCGGAGTTCGCACATTTCAATGATGATGTTCTTTTTGGAGAAAACTGGAACAATGAGGATATTGATCTGAAAACGAGGAGCATCATCACAGTGGTTGCTTTAATGGCTCAGGGAATTACAGATTCAACATCTTTGAAATTTCATCTTCAGAATGCGAAGAATCACGGCGTGACAAAGAAAGAGATCGCCGCAATCGTTACGCATACTGCGTTTTATGCAGGATGGCCGAAGGCTTGGGCTGTGTTCAATCTTGCAAAAGAAGTATGGACGGAGGAATAAAACATGTTTTGTGAAATGAAGAAGCTGAAGAATGGAGTAGAAATCCCGGTTCTGGCTCTTGGTACATGGCTTGTGGAGGATGACAAGGTCGCTGATGCTGTAAAAACTGCCGTACAACTGGGATACCGTCATGTAGATACGGCACAGGCTTATGGAAATGAGCGTGGCGTGGGCGAAGGAATCCGCACTTGCGGTATACCGAGAGAAGAACTTTTTGTTACATCGAAGGTTGCCGCAGAACATAAGACATATGAAGCAGCAGCGGCAAGTATTGACAAAACTCTTGAAGATATGGGACTTGATTATCTTGATATGATGATTATTCATAGCCCGCAGCCCTGGGATAAGGTAAATCAGAGCGAGGATCGCTATGTGGAAGGCAATCGTGCAGCATGGCGAGCACTGGAGGATGCTTACAAGGCCGGAAAGCTTCGTGCCATTGGTGTCTCCAATTTTCTTCAGGAAGATATTGAAAACTTGTGGGATGTGGCTGAAATCAAGCCTATGGTCAATCAGGTGCTTTGCCATATTTCCAATTCACCTTTGGAACTGATCGATTACTGCCAGAAGAGGGGAATCGTGATGGAGGCATATTCTCCGGTTGCCCACGGTGAGGCACTGAAGAACAAAGCAATTGCTGATATGGCTGAAAAATATGGCGTTTCAATTCCGCAGCTGTGCATTCGTTATGATATACAGCTTGGAATGATTGTTCTTCCTAAAACTGCAAAACCTGATCATATGAAGACAAATACAGCTGTAGATTTTACAATCTCAGAAGAGGATATGGAAATCCTTAAATCTTTGGAAAAAATCAAGGATTATGGTGAGCACAGCTTTTTCCCTGTATTCGGTGGAAAACTGTAGAACATAGAACAATACATTAGCACCTCGCTTCGGCGGGGCGTTTTTATACAATATATTGACACGATGTCAGAACGGTGCTATATTACCCTTGAATTGACACGATGTCAGAATTCTGTGAAGAAAGCAATAACCCAGGACCATCCGCAGTTAAACATTGTATCAGGGAAGAGATTTCAGGCAGGAGTGTCAGAGGAAGAGCTTCAAGACTGGATTTCTGAGACGAATTAAGGAGGAACGAAAATGAAGAAAAATATTGGGGCACAGTTAGCACTTTATCCATGTCCTGTAATAGTGGTAGGCGCAATGGTAGAGGGAAAACCTACTTGGACGCTGGTGGCACACGCCGGAACCGTAGCACATAGCCATCTCATGGTATCGCTGGTGCATGCACATTATATCAATCAGGGTATTTTGAAGAATAAGAAGCTTTCCATCAACATTGTAGATGAAAGTTGGCTAAAGGCAGCTGATCGTATGGGTGTTATCAGCGGAAACAAAGAAGATAAATCTGCTGCTTTTGCTTACATGATGGGAGAAAATGGAGCACCGCTCATTGATGATGCAAAAATCTCTATCGAGTGTGAGGTGGATGGAAATTACGAACTTGAAAATTTTGATAATTTCATCTGCAAGATTCTTGCAACCTATGCCGATGATTCTGTTTTGAATGATGTAGGAAAGATTGATTATCATGTATTTAAGCCTGTGCTGTTTGAATTCCCAACATATGAATATTTCAAGGTTGGTGAGAAAATCGGAGACTGCGCAAAGATGAACTGACATACAGGCGCTACCTGTGCTATAATGACATTATGTCAGAATGTAGGAGGCGAAAATTATGCCGGCAGGATCACCTGAGCGTACAAATGCGAGAAAAGAAGAGATTATAAATGCTTGCGAAAAGCTATATCAGTCCATGAGTTTCAAGGAAATTACATTAAAAGAGATTGGAAAAGAAACTACTTTTTCAAGGACATCTATCTATAATTATTTTCAGACCAAGGAAGAGATTTTTCTAGCTTTGCTGAAAAGGGAATATGATATCTGGGTGAAAGACTTAATTGAAATTACTGAAACACATGATGAGATGAGTGATAATGAGATTGCGGCTGCATTGGCAAGAACGCTTAAGGAGCGGGCACAATTACTCAAGATTATGTCCATGAATCATTATGATCTTGAGGAAAACAGTAGAATGGAATCATTGGTTGAATTTAAGGTTTCTTACGGCAATGCCTTGAGGCAGGTAATGACCATGCTTACCAAGTTTAAACCGGATATGGAAGTGGAAAGACGCCAGAATTTTGTTTACACATTCTTTCCTTTTATGTTTGGGATATATCCGTATACCGTTGTCACAGAAAAACAGAGGGAAGCTATGGCCAAAGCAGGTGTCGACTATACCTACAGTTCCTTATATGATCTTACCTATAATGCCGTGAAGGGTATGTTGGCAAATTAGAAAGTGAGGATAATAAAATGGGAAAAATATTAGTGGCATATTTTAGTGCAAGCGG
>CAVALB010000075.1:0-12270 GCA_963589345.1 uncultured Selenomonadales bacterium
AATGCGTTTATGTGTGGTGGGGCGGGCGCTTTCGGACCCTTATATATGACGTTGATGTTGCGTATAAATTTTTATTTCGCAGGCCCCTTTACCGCTGTCTTCGACGCCTTTACCGGCTCCGGTTTCTCCATCTGCTCAACAATCGTCCAGCCTTCCAGAATTTTACTTTTGCCTCCAAGCTCACCGGAAAGATCCTTGACGGTCATCTGCACGCGATCAGCATCTAACTCTGGTTTTGGTGCAAACTTCATACCAGTTTCGCTGAGAGGTCTGTTTACCTGTTTCTCCAAAGCTGCCAGGGTTTCACGTTCTACCTTTGTCTCGCGCCGAGGCGCGGTTGCTTCGGCAACCACATACCCTTGCGCCAAGTGCACATCCTCGCGGAGCGATTTTGTATGATAGAGCGCACTTTCCTATCATACAAAAAAAGCCATTTCCACTGCATATTCACACAATGGAAATGGCTTTTTGAATCTGCTTACTGGATTACCTTTGCCGGGCACTTTGCTGCGCACTTGCCGCAGTTGGTGCACTTGGAGTAATCGATCACTGCTACATTGTTGTCCATATGGATCGCATCGAACTCACACTGCTTGGTACACAGGGTACATCCGACACAACCGGCGGTGCAGACCTTCTTGACAGCCGGTCCCTTGTCGTGGGAAGAACACTGTACAAGGTGCTCTGCCTTGTAAGGAACAAGCTCGATCAGACCCTTCGGGCAGGTAGCCACGCATTTGCCGCAGGCTACGCACTTTTCTTTGTCAACCACTGCAACACCGTCTACAACGTGGATGGCATCAAACTGACATGCCTTCACGCAGGAACCATAACCCATACATCCGTAGGAGCAGCCCTTTTCGCCGGAGCCCGGAGCTACGGTTACCATGGAGCAATCGGTAATCCCATAGTAGTTGTACTTTACATTGGTCTTATCGCAGGTACCCTTACATTTTACGAAGGCTACCTTTTTCTCAGAGCTTCCGCTCTCAACGCCCATGATTGCTGCAATCTTGTCTGCTACCGGAGCGCCGCCGACCGGACAGCCGTTAACCGGAGCGGTACCTGCAGCGATTGCTGCTGCCAGACCGTCACAACCCGGGAAACCGCAGCCGCCGCAGTTGTTGCCCGGAAGTTCTGCACGCACCAGAACTTCCTTTTCGTCAACCTCAACTTTAAACTTCTCACTGGCAATTCCCAGCAGGACACCGATAATGATACCGATGGCACCGATGACAACTGCCGCTAAAAGCAAACCTGTCATATTCTACTACCTCCCATTAAATCAGTCCGGAGAAGCCCATGAAGGCAATCGCCATAAGACCAGAGGTAATCAGAACGATCGGAGAACCCTGGAAATTGTACGGGATGTCATTGTCTTCAATACTCTCACGAATGCTTGCCAGCAGTACGATTGCGACGGTGAAACCAACCGCAGTACCAAATCCGTTTGCTACACTGAAAATGAAGTTGTAACCCTTCTGTACGTTGGTCAGGGCGGAACCCAGAACTGCACAGTTGGTCGTAATCAGCGGAAGGAAAACGCCCAGCGCAGAGTACAGGCTCGGCATGCTCTTCTTTAAGAACATCTCAACGAACTGTACCAGTGCTGCAATTACCAGAATGAAGGCAATCGTCTGTAAGTACTCTAAGTGCAGCGGAACCAGCACTAAGGAGTACACGAGGTTTGTAGCAATGCTTGCCAGCGTAATTACGAAGATAACGGCTGCACCCATACCAATGGAGGTGTCAACCTTCTTGGAAACACCAAGGAACGGACACAGGCCCTGGAACTGGCTCAGGATGATGTTGTTAACCAGAGCAGATCCGACAATAATTAAAATTAACTCTTTCATCTAACCTGTCCCTCCTATTCGTCTTTCTTTGCAGCTTCGGTACCAGCCTCAGCTGCTGCCTTAGCCTCTGCCTCAGCTTTGGCCTTAGCCTCTGCCTGTTTCTTGGCAAGAGCTGCTGCAGCTGCTGCCTTCTTGGCCTCATCTGCTTTCTTCTGCTCTTCTGCCTTCTTTGCTTCCAGGACAGAATGGTTAGAGGAACATGCAGAACCGCTGCAGGATGCGCAGTTGCCGCCGCAAGCTAAGGTAGACTGCGGTACGGAACCGTTGGTTGCACTCGGAGCTTTGAACTTGTTCTGCAGTGCGGTCAGACATGCCAGTACAAAGAATGCACCAGGAGCCAGACCGATGATGGTAATGTGATAATCCTCCGGGATCAGTTCCATGCCGAAGAATGCACCGCTGCCGATGAACTCACGAACGATTGCGATACAGGTTAAGCCCACGGTGAAGCCAAGACCCATACCGATACCATCGAAGGCGGACTCGATCGGGCCGTTCTTTGCTGCATATGCCTCTGCACGACCCAGGATGATACAGTTAACAACGATCAGCGGAATGTAAATACCCAGTGCGCTGTACAGGCTTGGTACATAAGCCTGGAGCAGTAACTGAACGATGGTAACCAGGGATGCTACGATTACGATGTATGCCGGAATACGTACACGATCCGGAATGATCTTCCGCATTGCGGAAATAATAAGGTTTGAGAAAACCAGAACCGCCGTGGTGGACAGTCCCATACCGATACCATTGATCGCGGTAGTGGTAACGGCCAGGGTCGGACACATACCAAGCATCAGGACGAAGGTCGGGTTCTCTTTAATAATACCGTTGTATAAACGTTCGATACATTTATTCATGACTTCCTACCTCCTACTGTGCCAGGCAGTTATCTACAAAATAAACTGCCCCATTCACCGCACCAGTAACTGCTTTTGAAGTAATAGTCGCACCACTGATTGCGTTGATCTGATCATCGGAAGTGGCACCATCTTTGGTTACGGTAAACACTTCCGCTTTCTTGCCTGCGAACTGACCTTTCCACTCAGGCTTCTGAGCATTCATACCAAGACCTGCGGTCTCAGCCAGGGTCAAAAATTCGATTCCGTTTACGGTACCGTCAGACTGGATGCCTACGGAAACGGTAACAGCACCGCCGTAACCGTCATTGGAAGTAGCAGTAACGACATAGCCTACAGCTGCGCCGGAAGCATCGGTTGCCTCAACAGCCTCATCTACGGTTACATTGCCATAGCCAAGGGTTGCAATGGTTTCGTTTGCAGCCGGGATCTTGTCAGCAAGATCACCTGCATCAAAACCTGCCGCATCCGGGAATACGGTACGATAAGCGGCTTCTTTTGCTGCAAGGTTTGCTGCATCGATCGGAGCTTTGGTCATCTCATAAACACCGCCCAGTAATGCGCCGGCCACCAGAGTGATGCCGCACAGAACGAAGGCATCTTTCATAAATCCACCTTTACTCATGCCTTTTTGCCCTCCTTTCCAAATGCTACCGGAAGGGTATAACGCTCGATCAGCGGAACCAGAAGGTTGCTGATGATGATCGCATAGGAAACACCCTCTGCGGAACCACCAAACAGACGGAATGTTCCGGTCAGCACACCAAGCAGAATACCGAATACGATCTGACCCTTCGGGGTAATCGGGCTGGTCACATAGTCGGTTGCCATGAAGAATGCACCGAAGATCAGACCGCCGCCGCAGATATGAGCCAGAACAAAGTTCAGATCCTGTCTGCCGAAGATGAATACAAATACTGCAACAGTCACGATATAGGTCACCGGAATGCGCAGAGAAATTACTTTCTTAAATACCAGGTAAGCAGCACCGATTAACAGCGCTACTACAGAAACCTCACCGATGGTTCCCGGGATCTTACCGATGAACATAGCCATAAGGTCTACGCCCAGATCAGACTCTCCTGCTTTCCATGCATTTTTCATAATGTTTAAAGGAGTTGCAGTGGTCACGCCATCCAGGGTGAAGGAAGACATCTTGCCTGCAAAGGAAATCAGCAGGAAGCATCTTGCTCCCAGAGCCGGGTTCATGAAGTTCTGTCCAAGACCGCCGTACATCTGTTTTACGATTACGATCGCGAATACGCCGCCAAGTACCGGGATCCATAACGGAATCTCCGGCGGACAGTTCAGTGCCAGGATCATACCGGTTACAACAGCACTGAAATCTGTGATGGTAATGGTTCTCTTTGTGATCTTTTCAAATGCGTACTCGCTGAGGATGCAGGCAAGTACGGTTGCAATGATGACGAGCAGAGCATGCAGGCCGAACTGGAATACACCAAAAGCAGTGGCCGGCAGCATAGCGATCGCTACGTCCATCATGATGCTGCGAGTAGTTTCCTGACTCCGCACGTGCGGGGATGAGGATACGTTAAATAATTTAGCCATGGTTTACTTTCCCCCCTGTGCTTTTTTTCTGCGGTTGGCTGCAACCGTTTTTCTCATTTCCTTGAAAGCCTGGGTCAGAGGACGTTTTGCAGGACATACGAAGGTACAGCTTCCGCACTCCATGCACTCCATACCATTGAGTTTTTCAAAGGTATCGCAGTCGCCCTTTAATGCTGCTTTCATCATCATAACCGGAACAATGTGGCTCGGACATGCGCTTACGCACTTACCGCAGCGGATACACGGAGTCTCCACATTTGCTGCCACCTGGTCTTTGGTCATGCACAGGACAGAACCATTGGTCTTGATAACCGGAACATCCAGATCGAACATGGCAAAGCCCATCATAGGTCCGCCGGAGATCACCTTCTCCGGTTCGGTCTTAAAGCCGCCTGCTGCCTCGATCAGCTCCTGAGTGTTGGTTCCAATCTTGATGCGGAAGTTTCTCGGATCTGCGATGGCATCGCCGGTTACGGTGAAAACACGCTCGATCAGAGGAGTGGTCTTGCATACTGCATCGTAAACTGCGATGACAGTACCAATGTTATCCACGATACAGCCTGCATCAGCAGGAAGCATAGAGGAATTTACCTTTCTTCCGGTGATCGCATAGATCAGAGAACGCTCACCACCCTGCGGGTACTTGGTCAAAAGCTCGCACACTTCGATACGCGGCTCATCTTTTACTAATTCCTTCAGCTTTTTGATTGCTTCCGGCTTGTTGTTCTCGATACCGATCACACCCTTGGCCTTGTCAAAGAGCTGTAAGATAACCTTTAAACCGCCGATGATCTTTTCCGGATATTCCATCATGCAGCGATAGTCTGATGTCAGATACGGCTCACACTCTGCACCATTGATCAGGATATACTCGATTGCATCTTCGTTCTTTGGAGTCAGCTTTACGTTGGTTGGGAAACCAGCGCCGCCCATACCTACGATACCTGCCGCTTTGACGATATCGCGGATCTCCTGCTTGGACAGTGTTTTCGGGTCACGGTCTGTGCCCATGCCTTCTACTGCTTCATACTGTCCATCATTTTCAACTACAACGGAATTCACCATGCCGCCGCTGGCAACGCGTCTCGGCTCTACTGCTTTTACCGTACCGGATACGGAGCAGATCACATTTGCGGAAATAAATCCGCCTGCTTCACCGATGATCTGACCAGCCAGGACTCTGTCGCCCTTTTTTACCAGCGGATTTGCAGGTGCACCGATTCCCTGTGACATCGGGAACACCAGATCTCCCTTCGGCATCAGGACCTGTACCGGCTTGTTCTCGGACAGTTCTTTGCCCTCGTAAGGGTGAACGCCGCCTTTAAATGTAGCCAATCCCATTTTCCTTTACCCTCTTTCTATACATTTTCAACTTGCTATCGACAAAATCTCTCGTTTTGCCATCATTCCAAGTATAACATAATTCGCCGGTTCCGACAATCAAAAATTACATATTGTATACAATGGACAACCCGCCTTTTTCTGAAAAAACAGGTCATTTTCACCATATTTGTATCAAATACACGTTAAATCACCGACAATGTTAGCAGAAGCAAACTCTCGATTGTTTTTGCAAAAAAACATGTTTCCTTCAACATGTTTCCATGATTGTTTCCAATCCTGTTCCAAATGGTTTTTAACGTGATTTTTACCGGTTTTCATCCAACATCTTTTCATTTTTCATTTGTTAATTTTTAGTCGAAAAACATCAACTTTTTCTCACTTATTAAGTTTTATAGTTTTTACTTATAAATAATATGTGTCGTGCTTATAAGTACTCACTTATTCTCTCCACAGTCTCTGCATTATGATGCCTTTTCCTCAAAATAAAAAAGAATCCGGCAAGCCGGATTCTCGCGCCAAGGCGCGGTTGCTTCAGCAACCACATACCCTTGCGCCGAGTGCGCATCCTCGCGGAGCGTTTTTGATTCATAGGATGCAATTTCCTATGAATCAAAAAAAGCTGCCGTCCACAGATTTTCATCCGTGACGGACAGCTTTCCTTTATTTATTATTTATTTCCAAAAAGGCCTTTCTTTTTGTGTTTTGGCTCAGTCGGTGCTTCTCCATGCATCACTGCATCGAAATTCTTCAGTGCCTCCTTCTGGGCCTCGTTCAACCGTTCCGGCACCTGAACAACCAGAGTCACATAATGGTCACCCCTTATGTTGCGATTACGAAGAGACGGTACACCCTTGCCCTTTAAACGAACGCGGGTATCGGTCTGAGTTCCCGGTTTTACCTCGTACTCTACCTCTCCGTCTACGGTCTTGATACGGATCGGGCCGCCTAAGGCTGCCGTAGCGAAGGAAATCGGCACGGTCGAGAAGATGTTGACATCCTGGCGCTTAAATACCGGATGCTGGGATACAACAGCCTCAACTAAGAGATCGCCTCTCTCTCCGCCGTTTGCACCCGGCTCGCCGCCGCCCGCGCAGCGCACACTCTGCCCGTTATCAATACCGGCCGGAATTGTAACCTTAAATTTCTTCTTCCGGGTAATATAACCGGTTCCATAGCAGTCGGAGCATTTTTCTTTGATCACTTTGCCCTGGCCACCGCAGTCCGGACAGGTCTGGACATTCTGCACCTGACCAAAGATGGACTGCTGAGTATAGATAATCTTGCCCTTGCCGCCGCATTTCTTACAGGTCTCTGGTGAGGATCCCGGCTTAGCTCCTGTGCCGTGACAGGTCGCACATTCCTCTTTATAATTGATTTCAATTTCCTTCTCACAGCCAAATACGGCTTCTTCAAAGGTTATGCGGATCGCTGTTCTGACATTGGCTCCACGCATCGGACCATTATACTGACTGCCACCGCGGCTTCTTCCGCCTCCGAAGAAATCACCGAAAATATCGCCAAAGATATCTCCCATGTCTGCTCCATTGAAATCGAAACCGCCAAATCCACCGGCACCGCCGCCGGCGCCGCCTTCAAATGCAGCATGGCCAAACTGGTCGTACTGTCTTCTCTTTTCCGGATCACTTAAGACACTGTATGCCTCAGACGCTTCCTTAAATTTGCGTTCTGCCTCAGCATCACCCGGATTGCTGTCCGGGTGATACTTTTTTGCAAGAACACGATATGCTTTTTTTAAAGCAGCCTCATCGGCGTTCTTCGGAACGCCAAGGACTTCGTAATAATCTCTCTTACTCTCTGCCATGATGCTTTCCTTCTAAATTAGTATCGATTCCTATTATACTTCCTTGAAGTCACCATCGATGACATCGTCGTTGCTGCCTGCGCCTGCGTTGCTTCCTGCTGCGCCTGCATTTTGCGCACCTGCTGCGCCCTGTGCGTTTGCTGCGCCCTGAGCTGCCTCATAAACCTTGCTGAACAATGCCTGTGCGCTGTTCATCAGTTTTTCTTTTCCTGCCTTGATATCCTCAACCTGAGCATCGGTCATGTTATCGATCGGAGCACGGTTGATTGCTTCCTTCAGTGCATTCAGATCTGCCTCTACAGCAGCCTTGTCGTTTGCATCGATCTTATCGCCGACCTCGCCTAATGCCTTCTCAGTCTGGAATACCATAGCGTCTGCGTCATTTCTTGCATCAATTGCTTCTTTTCTCTTCTTATCCTGAGCCTCGAACTCTGCAGCTTCCTTAACTGCCTTATCGATATCAGCCTCAGACATGTTAGAGCCGGAAGTAATGGTGATATGCTGCTCCTTGCCGGTACCAAGATCCTTTGCGGATACATTTACAATACCGTTTGCATCGATATCAAAGGTTACCTCGATCTGCGGAACACCTCTTCTTGCCGGAAGGATACCGTCCAGACGGAACTGTCCGAGAGTCTTGTTATCACGTGCAAACTCACGCTCGCCCTGTACAACATGGATATCTACAGCTTCCTGGTTATCTGCTGCGGTAGAGAATACCTGGCTCTTCTTGGTCGGGATGGTGGTGTTTCTCTCGATCAGTCTGGTAGCGATACCGCCCATGGTCTCGATGGAAAGAGACAGCGGAGTTACATCCAGAAGGAGGATGTCACCTGCGCCTGCATCGCCTGCAAGCTTACCACCCTGAATTGCTGCACCGATTGCAACACACTCATCCGGGTTTAAGGATTTGTTCGGCTCTTTACCGGTCAGCTGTTTTACCTTATCCTGAGCAGCCAGCATACGAGTAGAACCGCCGACTAACAGGACTTTACCAAGTTCAGAAGTGGTAACACCGCCATCTTTCAGTGCATTCTGTACCGGAACAGCGGTCTTCTCGATCAGGTCGTGAGTCAGCTCATCAAATTTTGCTCTGGTCAGATTCATATCCAGATGCTTCGGACCCTCAGCGGTTGCAGTGATGAACGGCAGGTTGATGTTGGTGGTGGTAGCGGTAGACAGCTCTTTCTTTGCCTTCTCGGCAGCCTCTTTCAGTCTCTGCATTGCCATCTTATCGCCGGAAAGGTCTACGCCCTCAGCCTTCTTGAACTCGTCAACCAGCCACTGGGTAATACGGTTATCGAAATCATCGCCGCCTAAGTGGGTATCACCGTTGGTAGAAAGAACCTCGATCACACCGTCACCGATCTCGATGAGGGATACATCGAAGGTACCGCCGCCCAGGTCGTATACCATGATTTTCTGCTCGTTCTCATTGTCCAGGCCATATGCCAGTGCAGCTGCGGTCGGCTCGTTGATGATACGCTTTACTTCCAGACCTGCGATCTTACCTGCATCCTTGGTTGCCTGACGCTGTGCATCGTTGAAATATGCCGGAACGGTGATAACTGCCTCGCTTACAGTCTCACCCAGATAAGCCTCTGCATCTGCTTTCAACTTCTGCAGGATCATAGCGGAAATCTCCTGCGGGGTGTAGCTCTTGCCGTCAATGGTCACCTTATAGTCGGTACCCATGTGTCTCTTGATGGATGAGATGGTTCTGTCTGCATTGGTAACAGCCTGACGTTTTGCAGGCTCACCTACCAGACGCTCACCGGTCTTGGTAAATGCAACGATGGACGGTGTTGTTCTGGAACCCTCCTGGTTCGGGATAACTACCGGTTTTCCGCCTTCCATAACTGCTACGCAGCTGTTTGTTGTTCCTAAGTCAATACCAATAATCTTACTCATGATCTTTCCTCCTAATCTATCTATTGAAACAAAATTTTGATAATGCGCAAAATAATCTGCACAGCCGGTTTAGTTCGCTACCTGCACCATGCTGTGGCGTACCACACTTCCGCGGTACTTATAGCCCTTTTGCAGTTCCATGGCAACTTCATTTTCGCCAAACTTCTCATCCTCCACATGCATCACCGCATTGTGCAGGTTCGGATCGAACTGCTGACCTACTGCCTCGATCGTTTCCACTCCGGCATCCTCCAGAGTTTTCACAAACTGCTTGTAGATCTTATCAATGCCTTCGGCGAAGGAAGAACCCTTCTCATCCTCCGGCACGGCTGCCAGTCCTCGCTCGAAGTTATCCAACACCGGAAGAATTTTCTCGATGATATCTTTCGCTCCGACCTCGTACATGGCTGACTTTTCTTTTTCCGTACGTTTACGGAAGTTATCAAACTCGGCCATCTGGCGCTTTAAGCGATCCTGCAGCTCTTCGATCTGAGCATCCTTCGGATCCTTCTTTGCCTTTTTGGCTTCGCTCTCTGTACCTTCTTTTTCTTCTTTTTTCTCGCCTTCCTCGTTCGTTTCCTGCTTATGTTCTGCTACCTCAGCAGAAGCCTCTGTCTGTTCGGCCTGTGCCTGTGCTGTCTCCTCCGCTTTTGCAGTATCCTGATTCATTTCCTTTTCTTTCTGACTCATATATAATCGCCTTTCTTATGGACTGCTTTGCAGTTTTATCGCAAAACAGGCTAACTTTCTTCTTTTTTAAACGTGGCATCCAGCTGCTTCATCAGATGCTTCAGCGTGCTGAGTACCTTTTCGTAATCCATTCGCTTAGGACCTATGATACCGATGGTTCCCCGGATTCCTTCGCCCAGTTCATAATTGGCAGTGACTACACTGCAGTCCTTCATGGTCTGAAGCGGCGTCTCATCACCGATATAAACCTGGATCCCGTTATTGCCTTCCGACTCATTTACATCTGCGATCAGTTCCTGAAGCTTATCCTTCTGTTCCAAGGTACTGATCAGCTGGCTTGCCTTCTCTCCGTCACTCAGCTCCGGATACTTGAAAATGTTGGTAGCGCCGCTGGTGTAAATCTGAAGATCTTCATCGTCAGCTCGGATTGCCGCTGCTACTTCATTGAGCACCAGATCGATCACCTGACTGTGCATGCCCGCCTGCTGTTTTAGCTTCGTAATAACATCCAGGTTGATCTGTTCAATCGTGAGGCCATTTAAGGCACTGTTTAAAAGGATGTTTAAATTTAATATTTCCTCCGAGCTCATCGGCTCAGGAACAGCCACCATAGCATTCTTGATGAGGTTTCCCTCCACCACGATCACCACCAGAAGTTTTCGCTCCTCCATCTGGGACAGCTGAATAAATTTCAGCTTATTCTGATGATACTGTGGACCGCTGATCATGGCTGCATAGTTTGTGTTGTTTGCCAGAAGCTGAGCCAGTTTTTTCAGGATCAGTTCCACACGATCAACCCTTTTGATCATAAGGCTTCTGACCTCAGTGACCTCCTGCTCTTTCTCCTGCATGATCTGATCCACATAGAAGCGATACCCCTTGTCGGAAGGGATCCGCCCGGCCGATGTATGCGGCTGCTGAATATATCCCATTTCCTCCAGATCCGACATCTCATTCCGGATCGTCGCAGAACTCAGCTTTAAGTCAGTATACTTGGAAATGGTTCTGGATCCCACCGGTTCACCAGTTTCCAGATAGGTCTTGATGATAGCCTTTAATATAGTAACCTTACGATCATCCAGTTCCATATCACCACTTCCTCCTTTTCTCTGTTAGCACTCAACTCTAAGGAGTGCTAACATTCTGTGATTAATATACTTTACACCATCCTTTTTGTCAAGTGGTTTCCCTGAAAAATCTGTGTTTTTTCTGTGATGGTTTTTCAGAATTTCCTTTTTTCCTTGACAAATTTAAAAAAAGCTGTAAAATAAGGACTTGTCGTTCATATGTTACAAATCTGTTACATTTATTTATTTTTTATGAACAAAATATCTCTTTTTTGTGTTGTGACAGGTTTTAAGAAAAGAAAGGACTGATTTCATGTTACAAATCAAAAAAATACTTGGCACCCTGTTGATTCTCACAGCATTTTTGACAGGAGGTGCTTTTACCGCACTGGCTGCAGAATCTGAGGGTACCTTCGATGAACTGGAAAACAATATCATTTCCGGCTGGGCCTGGGATTCTTCCACGCCGAATACCGCAGTGCCCGTTACCATTACCATCACAAACCAGGAAACCGGCGAGCAGGTAAAAAACTTTCACCCGACTGCCATCACCTATCGATCTGAGCTGGAAGAACAGGGTTACGGCAACGGCCGCCACGGGTTTCAAATCAGCATGAACTGGGATGCGTTAGAGGACGGTACCTATGTTGTAGAAGGCAGTGTAGACGGCAAGGCATTTTCCAACTCAAAAACCTACGTCAAGGGCGAAACAGTCGCTGCAGAAGAAAGCAGCACATCTGAGGAAACCCATGATCATCCCCATTTAAAATCCCTCGGCCTCTTCCGCACCACCGGCTATTGCCCGTGTAAGCAGTGTTCCGAGGGCTGGGGCCGCCGCACCAGCACCGGTTCCGTTGCCACCTCCGGCCATACCATCGCCGTAGACCCGCGCGTCATCCCTTATGGCAGCAAGGTCATGATCGGCGGCGTCATCTACACTGCAGAGGATCGCGGCGGCGGCGTCAAAGGCAACCACGTAGATATCTTCTTCGACACCCACGCCCAGACCCGCCAGCACGGAAAGCAGACCCAGGAAGTATTCCTGGTGCTCGGATAAATAAAAATTTATAAAGTACATTCATAGAGGTTCGAAAGCGCCGCCCCACCACACATAAACGCATTCACGGCAATTTTCTGTCCGTTTTGCTCCG
>CAVALB010000076.1:0-12209 GCA_963589345.1 uncultured Selenomonadales bacterium
ATGGTCTGTTTACTATTCTAGCTTAGCCAGTAAAGTAGAAGTTCCGGGACTGCCGTACAGAATAAGCAGACCCTTTGGAATTTTCCGTGTGCGCGAGCATAGCGTCTCCCCGGAGGACCTGTCTGAGCGTGCGAAGCACGCGAGTTTGGCCGCAGGGGAGACAATAGGCGGCGCAAGCGCACACGGTAAAAATTCCACAGGGTCTGCGTTTCTGTACGGCAGTCCCGGAACTTCGGACTCTTACGAAACAAAGTGATAAATTGGCCTTATTCGTTTACCTTCCAGTTTTCAAGAAGCTTCAGCTCGATTTTCGTTCCGTTTGGCAGATAGAACCAGTGATCGTTGATCGCGGTGGTCGGATAAGCCTTGATCTTTTCCATGGTCTCTTCAACAGAATCCACGGCGATAGAAATATGATCATATCCATTCTGGCCGTCAGTCTGGATCGATTCTACTTCGCAGAGTTGGATTCCTTCTTTGTACCAGCACTTGCGCCCCGGCTTTTCGCCGATTTCTCTCCACATATGCATTTCAAATACATCTTCAAAAAATTTCTGGGCATCTTCGTAGGAAGTGGTACGAATTGCCGCATGATCAATTTTTGCCATAAATTTGCTTCTCCTGTTTTTTAATATGGTGACAGTTCAGAGTAACGCCTTAACATACTTTACGTTTCACCGTTACCTCAATTTAAGGAATGCAGATTGACTCTGAATAGTTACACGATATAATATTTTTCTCAAAAAGGCAAATAGAAATTCTCGTATGATTCTTATTTACAATCTGATATAATGAGCGCAAGTGAGCCAACATGTTTGCATGATTGGCGAACGGTGAATGCAATCATGACATAAGCAAGGGGACGCGAATTTTTTTGCTGAGAAGCAGCTTGTGCAATTCTGAAACATACGGGAGCGGTATGATTAATATGGATGGAATATTAGAAAGCATGGAAACAGAAAATGACTGGGAGTGGACGAAACATGCGGTGGAGATGATCCCGTTTGGTCTGTTGGCCGGCTTTTACGGAGAGAAGGAAATACGGATTACAAAGCTTGCTGAGGAGGGTTTTTGCTTTCGCGTTTCGGCGGTATCGAAAATCACAAAACTGCAGGAAAAATTCAAACTGTGTTTTTTTGAGATGAAAAAAAGCAGATACCGAGAACTCACAGTGACACCGGAACTATGGAAGGTGGAAACGCGAACCGAATTTTTTATCAGCTATGCGGTGGTAGTATGTCAGGATGACTATCAAACCGCAGTGAGAAGCCTGATTCTGGAGTATGATCGCTATATAAGGCTGAAACTGGAGGAGGATGACAGTGCTCTGGCAAAGCAACTGACCGGCTATCCGGCAAGTGAGGATGACGTATTTGCAGAGTCTTTTCAGGAGCAGATGGATGCGTGGCTTGAAGCAGGACAAAAGAAGGCTTACAAGGAGGCAGTGAGGCAGAGTGAGATAGGGGAAAACATGCGAAGACAGCCGGAGATAAAATTGCCGGAATTTGCATTGACCCTTGATCATCCACGTGCATACGAGATTTTTTTAAACCGGGCTTTGGAAATATTTCTGGAGGATTACCGGAAATGCTATCCGGCATTTGGAAATTGGATGTATAACAGAAGAGTGAAACGTCTTTATATCGGAAATGCCTTCTGCCATCTGCTGTTTCCAAAAGAAACGCAGCTTTTTGCGATGCTTAAGAAAGCAAAAAGAAATGATCTTATGGTTACCCTTTCCTTTTCCTATGTGCGGGAATATCAGCTGCTGAAACTGGAACAGCTGCTAATCATGCTTCAAAAATGGTGCGAAGAAGCGGAAACACAGCTGGAGATCGAAGTAAATGACTGGGGCTTGGCGGATCTGCTAAGATGCGGTTATCCGAATCTTTTTCCCTGTTACGGAAGATTGTTAAACAAGCGAAAAAAAGATCCGCGTATGAGATATAAACAGGGATGCACAGAGCTTTTAGGTGAAAACAGTCTGAATGCAACATTTTATCGAGGGATTCTGAAACAGGAATTCGGGATCCATCGCTTTGAGTGGGAAAGCTGTGGTTATGAACAGAGCCTTCCGGAAAATAATAGTAAGTTACCGGTGGAAAATCATCTGCATCTTCCCTTTTATCAGACTAATACATCGCAGTATTGCACGCTGTATGCAGGAAGTGAATACAGAGATCGCGGCAGACAGCATCTTTTGACGGATTGCGATCAACGATGTGAGCGGCAGGCCTATTTGTATCCGCGTCATTTGCATATGGTGGGACGTTATAATTCCTTGTTTGGCATGGATGTAAAAATTCTGAGGCAGGCCGGAATTGTTCCGTATGATCCGGAAATATTTGAAACATTTTGCCGTAAGAATCCAATCGACAGGCTTGTATTTCCAAGTATTCCTTAGTCATAAAAGATTGATAAGAGCGTTAAGACAGATAACGGAGTGAGAAACAGAATGAAAATTGTAGCAGGCCTTGGCTCTCTGGATGAGTATATCCGCTTTTGCAATGCCGGTGCAGATGAATTTTTTGCAGGATATGTGCCCTATGAATGGAATAAAAAATATGGGACTGTGCTGCCGCTGAACCGTCGGGAGGTTTTTTGCAGCAATGTGCAGCTCGGATCTTTTTCGGAACTGGAAATTCTGGCAGCAATGGTGAAAAAATATAAAAAGCCGGTGCATCTGACCTTTAATGCGCTGTACTATATTCCAAAACAGTATCCGGAGATTGCGAAAGTGATCCGGCAGTGTATGGAGCTTGGATATCGCAGCTATATTCTGGCAGATCCGGCATTGATCTTGTATCTGCGCGAGAAAAAAATCGACTGTGAAATCCACTTAAGCGGAGAAACATCGGAGGTGAACAGCCGGATGTTTGCTGTATTTAAGCGGCAGCAGATCCGACGGCTGATCTTTCACAGAAAGAACAGCTTTGATGACATGAAACGGGTGGTGCAGGCAGGAACAGGAGAGGAGTTTGAAGCATTTGTCCTAAATGAACTCTGCCATTTTACCGGTGCATTTTGCAATTCCCTGCATTGTGATGAGATGGGATATCTTTGTCGTGTGCCATATCGGCTTGGAGGATGGAAGACAGGAGCTGAAGATGCAGAAATAAGAGAAACGGAAGCAAGAGAAACAGAAACAAAAGAAAGAGAAGCAAGAAAAGCGGGAGAAAGAGAAGCGGGAGAAAAAGAAGCAGGAAAATCAGAATCAGAGGAAGAAACTGACGGATATCTTTGCGGCGCTACGGGCTGTGGCCTTTGCAGTTTGTATCGGCTTCAAAAAACGGGAATTACGCATTTAAAATTGGTCGGACGAGGAAATTATACTGACTTTATGGAGCGGGATATCCGAAATTTGAGAAAAGCTCTGGAAATCCTGGAACACTCCGATTCGAATGAACGGTATCAGAAAACAATGAAGCAGATATTATTTCCGAACGGCTGCAGCGGAAACTGTTACTGTTACGATCCGTAAAGTATATGGCCTGAAATTCTTACTACATTACCGATCGGATGTCAAGACTTGAATGAGATTATTCTCTGCTCTATAATGAGAAATCAATGAAAACTATAATAAGCAGGTGAGGAATATGAACAGAAAGAATTTTGAAACCGTATTGGAACAGTACATCAACCGTCTGACAGGAATTGAGCATGCAGATGACACGGATCAGGTTTATAAATGGCGGTCTGTGGGGTGTTTTAAGCGGTTTTGGAATCCGGAAGCTGCGGATTTTGCCGGGATGTTTGAAAAGGCCATGAGAGAGGCGGGAAACATTCTTGATACTGCAGCAATGCAGCCAGTAGCAGGTCTGCGTTTGCTTCTTGCAAGAGAGTCTGAGGCGGAATATGTGCGGGAGTGTTTTCGCTTTTTATTCAGCGATGACGGCGGTGACCTTCAAAAGCGTCAGGATCGTGCGGATTTTTTTGCCGACAAGATCAATGAGCGTATTCGGTATTATGAGCGCGGAACCAAAAAATATCTGCAGACTCGCGACCATGTGATCTATTATCTGAATCTGTGGAAACCGGAAGAAAACTATATTTTTGATGCTGTTTCAGCCTCCGGATGGGCAGCATGTGCGGAGTATGACGGTGAATTCGGCAATAAGAACTTTTCGTTGGAAAACTTTTATCAGATGTGTGACGAGCTTCTTGAGGCAATCCGTGAAAATGAGGAGCTGACGGGACTCTGCAGCGACTTGTTCGAAGAAGAGCTGGACGGTTATGATGATCAGCTGCACATACTTGTGTATGATATCATGGATTGTGCAAGTCTGTACCGCTATTACGCCGGTATGGATATCCGCAAGACTCCGGGGCGGGAGCGCGCAAAGGCAGCAGAGGAAAAAGCAGCTTTGGAGAAACGAAAGCAGGAGATCGAATTAAAAGAAAAGCAGTTAAAAGAGCTGCAGGATAAGCCGGTGAACCTGCCGGATGTTGTCGGAAAACAGGTTTGTCATAAAACTTACGGCAATGGTACGATCCAGTCAAATGATCATGGAACGCTCCTGGTACATTTTGAAAAGGCCGATAAGAAATTCAAGTATCCATCTGTATTTACCCAGGGCTTCTTACGCTTTGCAGGAGAAGAACTGAGGACGGAAGAAATGGCAGAGTTTGAGGCAGATCAAAAGAAAAAAGCTGCCCTGGAAAAAGAAATCGGGCAGCTGAAAAAAACGGTATGATTTAATGGCTGCTGTGACGGAGCTGACAGCGCTCCCAGAGCCAGCCGATCAGGCAGATGAGCGCGAAGGTGGCTGCGGTAAGAGCAAAGGTGGAAAGTCTTGTCGGCATCCATTCCATAGGCTTTAATTCAATATGTGTGGTGCGAAGAATGAACTCCACAAAGAAGTAGAGCGCAAAACTCTGGATCGAAAAAAGCAGCATGGAACGACGGCCGCAAAACTGCCAGAATCTGGAAAATAAACTGTCACAGACGTTTGGAAGCGCAGCCAGCTTTGCTGTGAGAAGCAATGCAAAAATGCCGGAGAAGGCAGCACCGAAATAGTAAGGAGGTGCTGTATAACGGCAGTCGCAAAGGTTAACATAATCACTGAGCTTAGGCCCTAAAAAGAAGCTTAAGACTGCAAAAAACGGGATTAGAAATCCGGCATAGGGAAACATTTTTTCCGGAAGCTTTGTGCGGCCGGCGTAATATCCGGCAAGCAGGAATACGGCGGCACACAGGGCGGAATCTAATTTCCAGGGGAGTCGATCCATGACCGGGATGATGGGATCTGCCAGCCGGATATAGGTTCCGGCTAAAGCCAGAAACAACATTCCGTAGCAGCGTACCGTTACGGAGTGTGCATCAAAAATGCGCAGCCAGATCAGGGCATACAGCCCTGCAAAAAACAGAGCCGGAAGAAACCAAAGCTGTCCCACGTAGATTTGCTGAGGCTGTCCGTAATAAAAGATCCATTTCAAAATGTGCTTCCATCCGTATTCGGTAATGGCCAGATGGTAGTAAGGGCGGATGGTGCAGACAGCCAGGGCGGTCAGTGTGATTGCAAAGTAGGGAAGGATCAGAGACCTTCCTCTTTTTTTGACGTAATCCAGGAAAGAGGTATACTTTTCCGGACGAAACGTCATGCCGGAAAGGAAAAAGAAAACCGGCATATGGAACGCATAGATCCACCGAAAAATGGTATGATGCATGGTCACAACATGACCCAGTACCACCAGAAATAAGGCGAATCCCTTGGCAATATCAATATCGCTTCTTCGTTTTGTACTCATTTGTAAATCCTCTTACTATTTTTTCGATTCTATTTTACGAGAATCCTATAGTGATGTCAAAGGAAAAAACATTGGTTGAAAAAGAACAGGAAAGTCTGTATAATAAAATGCAAATGTAAATGTGCAGGTATTGGACAGTTACATGCAGATGATGAAAAAGACAGGCGGAGTCCGAAAACAGTGACAAAAAAACCGCAGACAGGAGAGCAATATGAGCGAAGGAAAAGACAGACTGCTTGCGCAGATGAAAGAAGAGGATGGAGCCGTTTACGTACTGATATCAGGATTTACCAAGGAGCCGTACGTAGAGTGTGATCAGGAATCCTATGATGACAAGGTGTTTGTATACATGGAGGAAGAGGCAGCAAAGAATAAGACAGAAGCGCTGAAGGAAGAAAAAATCCCGGTAGGCGTTGCGAAAATTCTTGCCAACCATATGCTGTTATTCTTTACAAACCTCTACACCATGGGTGTCAATGCACTTGAGATCAGCTATGACGATCAGAAAGAACTCATCCAGATCGACGAATTTGCAAAGCGCAGAGAGGATCCGCAGCTGGAAGAGGGAAAACAGTGGATCGAGAATCCGCAGCTTCATCTGACAGCTCTGTATTTTGCACAGGAGGTACGAAGACCAAAAGAGCTTCAGGATGAAAAACGTATGGCACAGCTCCAGGAGGAGATGTCTGCAGACTTCATGAAGAGCCGTTTTATCTTTGCATTGCAGCAGGATGGAAAAGGAACTCCGCTCGTAAAGCTGAACACAGGAGACAAATATCAGCTGGTATTTACCGATGCAGTGGAATTTAGCCGCTTTAACCGCAACAAGGCCTTTAAGCCGGTGATCGTAGATGCAGCACAGCTTCCAAAGGTATTGGATAAAGAAGCAAAGGGTGTGGTGCTCAACATCATGGGTGTGAACCTGCCGTTAGCAGTAAACCGCGTGACTCCGGCACCGCAGCCTCAGGATCCGGAAGCAAAGGCACAGGCTGCATCCGATCAGGCAATTGCAGAAGCAGCTTCCGCAGCTCTGGCTAAGCAGGCAGCAGAAAAAAATCTGTAACTGTTCAAACTGTTCAGGAGGCTGGCTCAGAACAGTTGAAAACATCTTTGATAAATGTAAGAAAACCGTCAGGTACATCTGCTTGACGGTTTTTCTGACTGCTCTTATAATGATAGCGAGTAAAAGGAGATCCGGGAGGGTCTTATTGAAAAGGGAAAAAGAGTAATATGGAAACAGAAAATCAGCGGGAAGGCTATGGCCGCAGCCGCGGAAAGTACAGCAAAAAAAGGGAACGGGAAAAGCTGGAACGGGAAAAACAAGAACAAAAGGAAAAGCAAAAACGCGAACAGCAAAGACAGCAGGGAGCAGGCAAACAGCAAAAACAGCAGGAGCCGCTTGAAAACCGGAAGTTTCGGGGAAAACAGGACACAGGGAAAAAGGCTGCCATGATCGCAGGAGGAGTTGTACTGGCTGTGGCAGTTGCAGCCGGTGCTGTGTATGCGGGAATGGGGCAGAAATACAGACAGGTCTATTTTCCAAACACCATGATCAACGGACTTGATGTATCCGGCATGACCCCGGAGGAAACCAAGCAGCTGATCACCGAAGGAACCAGCGGTTATACCCTGACAATCCAGGAACGCGGTGGATCAAGTGAAACCATTACGGGGAGTGAGATTGGCCTGCATCCGGAGTTTGACGGAACACTGGAACAGATCCTTGAAAATCAAAATACACTTGCCTGGGGCTTTCATATAGGCCGTTATGTGGCATATACGATTGATACCATGGCGGCTTTTGACGAGGCAAAGCTCTCCGACGCGGTGAATGCCCTTCATTGTCTGAAACCGGAGCAGGCACAGGCACCGCAGAATGCATACATTTCCGACTATATTTCCGGCACTGGATATGAGATTGTCCCGGAGGAACAGGGGGCAAGCCCAAATCCGCAGCTTCTGTATGAGGCTTTGCATAACGGAATCATTAATTTTCAGGAGTCTGTATCCTTAGAGGATGCGGATGTTTATGAAAAGCCTCAGATCACATCGGAGGATGAAGCCTTGAATGCGGAGCTTGCAGCCTGGAATCAATATGTACATACCACAGTTACCTATCGCTTTGGAAGCAAGAGCGAGGTGTTGGACGGAGAAAAGATCCATACCTGGCTGGTGAGTGACGGACAGGGCGGAGTAACGATTGATCAGTCAAAGATCAGTGAATATGTCTCATGGCTGGCTCAAACCTATAATACAGCCTATAAGGCAAAAACCTTGAAAACATCCTATGGCCAGACGGTGACTATCAGCAAGAGTGTTTACGGATGGAAGATCAACCAATCAGAAGAGACTTCGGCACTGACCCAGATCCTGTTATCCTGCGAGAGTCAGGAGCGGGAACCGGTCTACAGTCAGACTGCAGCTTCTCATGACGGCAATGACTATGGAAACACTTATGCAGAGATCAATCTGACTGCTCAGCATATGTTTTTCTATAAGGAAGGAAAGCTTGTGGTGGAGTCGGATTTTGTTTCCGGCAATGAGTCCAGAGGCTGGAGTACTCCGGCGGGAGTTTATCCTCTGACCTATAAGCAGAGAAACGCAACATTAAAGGGTGCAAATTATTCCACCCCTGTATCCTACTGGATGCCGTTTAACGGCGGCATCGGCATGCATGATGCGAAATGGCGTTCCAGCTTTGGAGGAACGATCTACAAAACAAACGGTTCCCATGGTTGCATCAACCTGCCGCCTGCAGTAGCCAAAACAATTTTTGAAAACATTTCGGCAGGAACTCCGGTATTATGCTATCATTTGGATGGCTCCGGAAGCGGAAAGACCAGTACTTCTGCTCAGAATACAGCCGCGGAAACGACGACGCAGCAGAGTACGGAAAACGGACAGAGTGCAGCTCATGAGAGCCAGGCTGCTCAGACTTCCCAAACGACTCATGCAAGCACCGCAGCTCAGCAGCAGACCACAGCAGCGGCCAAACCACAGGCAACTACTGCAGCCCAGTCGCAGACAAGCGCCGCAACTCAGCCGCAGACGAGCGCTGCGTCACAGCCAACCACCGCCGCATCACAGCCGGTCACCCCTGCACAGTCAACGACAGCCGCCGCTGCACCGGGGGGCGCACAGGCTTATCCCGGACAGGGAAGTTCAGAACAGAACACCTCATCCGCCGGTCCGGGAAGTGGATCCGGCAGTGTCCAGAGTGCTCCGGGAAACTTTGGAAATACAGCAGGTCCGGGTGCATGATATGATAAAAGAAAGAATTGACAAAGAGACATACGGGTTGTATGATAAAAACGCTCTATTAATTAAAAAGGAATTGTGAAATGAAAGCAAAGGAGCCTTCGATTAAAGGGCTTCTTTACTTTTTTTTCATGTATGAGGAGGATTATTATGAGAAAGAATGCAAAGAAACTTTTAGCAGCTGCTATGGCAGCTCTGATGGCTGCATCCATGACTGCATGCGGCGGCAGCAAGACGGAAACCGGCACAGCAGCAGATACGACTGCAGCTGAGAGTGACGCAGATGCAGCAGAGACCACCGCAGCAGGTGAGACCGAAGCTGCAAAGGACGGCGAGAAGAAAGTATTAAAGGTAGCCATGGAGTGTGCATATGCACCGTACAACTGGACTCAGCCGGACGATTCTAACGGTGCAGTTCCGATTGCAGACAGCAATGAGTATGCTTATGGATACGATGTTATGATGGCAAAGAAGATCTGCGAAGAGTTAGGATATGATCTTGAGATCGTTCGTCTTGACTGGGATTCCCTGATCCCGGCAATCCAGTCCGGTCAGGTTGACTGCGTGATTGCAGGTCAGTCCATTACCGAGGAGCGTCTTCAGGCTGTTGATTTCTCTGAGCCGTACTACTATGCAACCATTGTTACCCTGGTAAAAGAGGATGGCAAATATGCGGATGCAAAGAGTGTTGCTGATCTGGCAGGAGCAACCTGTACTTCTCAGCAGAGTACCATCTGGTATCAGAATTGCCTGCCGCAGATCCAGGATGCAAACATTCTGGCTGCAACCGCAAGCGCACCGGATATGCTGATGTCTCTGAATGCAGATAAGTGTGATCTGGTTGTAACCGATCAGCCGACCGGTAAGGGCGCTCTGGTTGCTTATCCGAATTTCAAAATGCTTGAGTTTGGCGGCGGTGACGACGATTTCCAGGTAAGCGACGAGGATATTAATATTGGTATTTCCATGAAGAAGGGCAATACCGAGTTAAAAGAAGCAATCGACAGTGTGCTTTCCAAGATGACCAAGGATGATTTTTCTGCTATGATGGACGAGGCTATTTCCGTTCAGCCGCTGGCAAACTAGTGTTCTGGCACATTCATTTTCAGACTAATGACGCTGAATATTTTTCATTGACAAGGCGACTGAAAGAGGCGATGCGGTGGCATCGTCGATTGAAGTCAACGCAGTTCAATGGGGAAATAGACAGGTCAATTAGTCGAAATATGAATGTGTCAGTACACTAGTGCATCGTTTCATAAATAACCGGCTTTGGTTATGTAAAATCGATGTGTTAGGGTAATTTGTTTATGAGTGGGCGCGCCATCCGGCGCGTCTCATCAGTTACACAGTTAGCAATTTAGGAGGAGGCGTATTATGCCAACAGACTTTTTCGGCCGTGTGATGGTCGTATTCCAAAGATATGGAATGTCTATGCTGCAGGGTGCCGGAGTCAGCATTCGTATCGCACTGGTTGGTACCATCGTGGGATGTATGATCGGGTTTGCAGTCGGAATCGTGCAGACCATTCCTGTGGATGCAAAAGACAATCCGTTTAAGAAGGCTGTGTTGTGGATCATCAAGCTGATCTTAAACGCCTATGTGGAATTTTTCCGCGGTACCCCGATGATGGCACAGGCGATGTTTATCTACTATGGTATGCTCCCGCTGTTAGGTTTGAACTTAAGCATGTGGCAGGCTGCATACTTTATTCTGTCCATCAACACAGGTGCCTACATGGCTGAGACAGTCCGCGGCGGTATCCTTTCCATTGATCCGGGTCAGACCGAAGGTGCAAAGGCCATCGGCATGACCCATGTACAGACGATGCTCTATGTCATTCTGCCGCAGGCACTGCGCAATATCATGCCGCAGATCGGCAACAACCTGATCATCAATATCAAGGACAGCTGTGTACTTTCTGTCATTGGTGTGGCAGAGCTGCTTTACAAGACCAAATCCGCAGCAGGTGCTCTGTACATGAATTTTGAGACCTATACCATTACCATGATCGTGTACTTTATCATGACCTTTACCTGCTCCCGCATTCTGCGTTGGCTGGAAAATCGCATGGATGGTTCGGACAATTATGATCTGGCAACAACCGATACACTGGCACATACCAGCGGTATGTATCGTTATGAAGAGAAAAAGGAGGAGGAGTCATAATGGCAGAGAAGCATGTATTGGAAATTCGTCATTTAAGCAAATCCTTCGGAAAGCACGTGGTTCTGCGTGACATCGATTTTACCGTAGATACCGGTGATGTGACCTGTATCATAGGGGCATCCGGCTCGGGTAAATCTACGCTGCTGCGCTGCATCAACATGCTGGAAACTCCGACAACCGGGGAAATCCTTTATCATGAGAAAGATATTACCGACAAGGGCGTGAATGTTCCGGCCTATCGTTCTCGGGTAGGCATGGTATTTCAGAGCTTTAACCTGTTTAACAATCTGACAGTTCTGGAAAACTGCATAATCGGTCAGACGAAGGTGCTGAAGCGTTCCAAAGAGGAAGCAAAACAAAATGCCATGAAGTACCTGGAAAAGGTAGGGATGGCACCGTATATCAACGCGAAACCAAAGCAAATTTCCGGTGGTCAGAAGCAGCGTGTAGCGATTGCCCGTGCATTGGCTATGGAGCCGGAAGTACTTCTGTTCGATGAGCCGACCTCTGCTCTGGATCCGCAGATGGTAGGCGAAGTGCTTGCAGTTATGCGTACTCTCGCAAAAGAGGGCATCACCATGATCATCGTAACTCACGAGATGGCATTTGCCCGCGATGTATCCAACCATGTGGTGTTCATGGCAGACGGAGTTATCGAAGAAGAAGGAAATCCAAAGGATATTTTTGGAAATCCGCAGAAGGCAAGGACGCAGGAATTTTTGAGCCGCTTCATGCAGGGGTAGAGGCGGAAAGGCCAATTTAACGAATTGTTTCATAAGAATCAAAAGGGGTCCGAAAGCGCCCGCCCCAGCACACATAAACGCATTCACGGCAATTTTCTGTCCGTTTTGTTCCGTCGCCTATTAGACAGGTCTACCGCAAACTCGCTCACTGCGTTCGCTCAGACAGGCTCCCGACCTGTCGCTATACTCACAAAACGGACAAAATTGCCTATCGAATGCTTATTATGTGTGCTGGTGCGGGCGCTTTCTACTTTATTGGCTGCATAACATTTTTGTGCTTCAATAACGACA
>CAVALB010000077.1:0-12059 GCA_963589345.1 uncultured Selenomonadales bacterium
CTTTCAGTCGCCTTGTCAATGAAAAAATATTCAGCGTCATTAGTCTGAAAATGAGTGTGCCAGTACACTAGAGACTCCGAGCGTACATCATTGTACGTGTATGGAAAAAATCCGGATATCTCATGGAGCTCATAAGATATCCGGATTACCAGCTTCATTTTATGCAATTATACCAATCATTTTCAAATTACGCAATGGATTTGTATGATGGAACCCCTTATTTCCCGTTCTTTCTGTGGGATACTACATCAAAGATAACTGCGATCAAAAGCACGCCGCCCTTTACTACATACTGCCAGGAATCGCCAATACCCATGATGGACATGCCCATGTTGATGACACCAAGAAGGAGTGCACCAATGATAACGCCCGGGATGGTACCGCTGCCACCGTATGCAGATGCACCGCCGATGAAGCAGGCGCCGATCGCATCCATCTCGAAGGAAGTACCGGTAGAACCATTTACAGAGCCGACACGTGCCAGGCAAAGGAGGCCGCACAGACCTGCTAAAAGTCCCATGTTCGCATATGCGAGGAAGTATACCTTGTTGGTGTTGATACCGGAAAGCTTGGTTGCTTTCTCATTACCGCCGACTGCGTAGAAGTAACGTCCGAATGCAGTTCTGGAGGTGATAAAGTTATAAATCAGGCAGATTGCAACAACCCATACCAGCATAACGGAAATGCCTTTGTACTGGCTTAAGAGGTAGCAATATATAAAGAGCACTGCACTGATCAGGGTGCATCTTCCGAAATCTGAGGTGGCAGAATTCTGGCGATAACCCTTTTTCGCCTTATTGGCTCTGGAATGAATGGTACTCCAGAAAATAAGTACAACAGCAATCACACCGACAACCAGTGGGGAAAGGATCCTGCCGTCTGCATCCAGACCCGGAACCTTGATGTATGCGGTGAAGATGTTTAAGAACGCCTGATCCTGTACTGCTACGGTCTTACTGTTTAATACCAGACGGCCGATACCACGGAACACGAACATACCGCCCAGGGTGGTGATGAACGGAGGGATCCGCACATAACCGATCCAGTAGCCCTGCCATACACCGGCTAAGAGACCGATCAAAAGGCAGATGATCAGGGTCAGATAGGTATTGACACCCATATTGTTGATCAGCACAGCAGCGATACCGCCTACCATACAGATCAAAGAACCAACAGCCAGATCGATGTTGCCGCCGGTCAGGATGCAAAGCAGCATGCCGCAGGCCATAACCAGTACGTAGCCGTTCTGCAGCAGAAGGTTTGACATGTTCTGTGCATACAGAAGACGTCCTCCTGTCAGGAAATAGAATAAAACAAACACAACGATAAGGGCAATGACCATACTGTATCTGGTCAGAAATGCTCCAAGATTAAAGGATGCAGCGCCCTGATTTTCATTTTTAGCTGGCATTGATACCACACTCCTTCCCATTCACTATTTATCAGCACTGATGATGTAGCTCATGATCTTCTCCTGGGTCACTTCTTCTGCATTTACCTCGCCCTTGAGTTCACCCTCGTTCATGATATAAATACGATCACACATACCGATCAGCTCCGGCATCTCCGAAGAGATCATGATGACGGACTTTCCGCTTTCTACCATCTTGTTGACCAGGCAGTAGATATCGTATTTTGCTCCGACATCGATACCACGGGTCGGCTCGTCTAAGATCAGGACATCCGGTTCTGTAAACATCCATTTGCCAAGCAGTGCTTTCTGCTGGTTTCCTCCGGAAAGATTGCCTACCTGCTGCTCGATGGACGGTGTCTTGGTGCCCATTTCTCTGGTCATCGTTTCTGCTACGTTCTTTTCCGCCGTTGTATCAATGACTCCGTTCGAGCATACCTTGTCGAGTCTGGCCAGGGTCGTGTTAAACCGGATGGATTCACCAAGGATCAGACCGTTGGTCTTTCGATCCTCTGTAACGTAGGCAAGCTTATGGCGGATTGCCTGCTCCGGATTCTTTAATTCCACTTTCTCGCCATTCAGATATAATTCACCGCTGATGCTGGATCCATAGCTTCTTCCAAAGATCGACATGGCAAGCTCTGTACGGCCTGCGCCCTGCAGTCCGGAGAAGCCGATGACCTCGCCCTTTCGTACATAGAAGGAAATGTCCTTATCGACGATCTTGTCATGGTAAAGCGGATGATGAACCGTCCAGTTTTTCACCTCCAGGCTGATCTCCGGCCGGATCTTGCGTTCTCTGACCGGATAACGATCCTCCATCGGTCTTCCTACCATGCCTTTGATGATACGGTCCTCACTGAACTCATCAACACCCTTTACCAGGGTCTCGATGGTGGATCCGTCGCGGATAATTGTCGCTTTATCTGCACAGTAAATGATCTCATTTAGCTTGTGCGTAATAATAATGGAAGTAAGTCCTTCCTTTTTGAATGCAATCAGAAGATCCAGAAGCATCTTGGCATCTTCGTCATTCAGAGATGATGTCGGCTCGTCTAAGATCAGCAGCTTTACATTCTTGGAGAATGCCTTTGCAATCTCGACCAACTGCTGCTTACCGGTACCGATATCTTTGATCAGTGTCTGAGCAGACTCATACAAGCCTACCTGTTTCATGTGCTTTTCTGCCTCATCGTAGGTTTTGTTCCAGTCGATGTTGCCGAATTTGTCTTTTTTTTCATTTCCAAGGAACATATTCTCACCGATGGTAAGAAGCGGAATCAATGCGAGTTCCTGATGGATGATTACGATTCCCTTTGCTTCGCTGTCCTTCAGTGTTTTGAACTGACACAGCTCTCCGTTGTATAAGATTTCTCCGGTATAGCTTCCCACCGGATAGGTACCCGACAGTACGTTCATCAGCGTGGACTTACCGGCTCCGTTCTCTCCGATCAGCGCGTGGATCTCACCGCGCTCTACTACCAGATTTACATTATCCAAAGCCTTGACTCCGGGAAACTCTTTTGTTATGGATTTCATCTCCAAAATAATATCAGACAAGAGATCTCCTCCTTCCTTTATGAAGAGGGGTGAGGCCTAAGCCCTCCCCCTCTTCCGGTGCTTTTGCTTGACTTATGGACGATTATTTTGTTGCCTTTAAATATCCGTCAGAATCCATGGTGTACAGACCGGTGTCTACCAGATCCTGAAGATTATCCTTGGTGATTACGTTCGGAACAAGCAGGAAGGACGGGCACTTCTTGCCGGCAGAGGTCTCATAAGACTCTGTATCATAGGTGCATTCTACGCCGAACTTGTCAATCAGGGACTCATCGATGGTGCTGCCATCCAGGATTGCTTTTGCAAGCTCCAGGGTAACAATAGACTCATTGCTAACGTTTTTGTAAACAGTCATGGTCTGGATGCCGTCAACAATGTTCTTTAAGTTTGCTTCATCACCATCCTGACCGGTGATCACTACGGAGTTGCTGCCCTTGTAGTCAGAGGTAAGTGCCTGTGCTACACCAAGTGCGGTAGCATCATTGGAGCAAAGCCATACATCCAGCTGAGTGCCGTCTGCATAGTAGGAAGCTAAAACGTTCTGTGCTCTTTCAAGAGCGACATCGGTGCTCCACTGTGCGGTTGCTACGGTATCGAAATCGGTCTGTCCGGACGGAACCTTCAGGGTGCCTTTTTCGATGTACGGATTTAAGACATCCATTGCACCGTTGAAGAAGTAGCCTGCGTTATTATCAGCCGGGTCACCTGCGGTGATCTCCAGGTTGTAGGTCTTATCTCCTGCATTGTCCAGATCCAGCTGATCTACGATGAACTGTCCCTGAAGGGTACCTACGGTGTAGTTATCGAAGGATACATAGTAGGAAACTGCATCGTTCAGGATCAGACGGTCATAAGAGATAACCGGTATGTTTGCCTCTGCTGCCTCGTTCAGTGCAGTGTTTAAAGCCTCACCATCGATTGCGCTTATGATCAGAAGATCGACGTTGTCAGCCAACATGTTCTGGATATCGTTGACCTGTTTTCCGGAATCGTTATCAGAGTAGGTCAGCACGGTTTCAAAGCCTGCTTTCTTGAACTGCTCATCCAGATATGCGCCGTCACGGTTCCATCTCTCTAATGACTGGGTCGGCATGGAGATACCGATCTTTGCAGTTCCGGTTGCTGCCTCACCGCTTCCCCCTGCGGTATCAGCTGCTTTTTCGGTCTCTGCTGCAGCCGCTGCTGCTGTGGTTGCGGTTGAACTTGAGCCTGAACCACATCCTGCAAGAGATGCTGCCATTGCGGTTGTCAACATTGCTGCCATTAACTGTTTTTTCATTTGGAAATACCTCCCCTTTCTTTGATAATACGAATATATCACAAGACTTGCAGGACAAACTTGTCTTCTTCTGCATATTTTCTCTAGCACTTGTCCTGTTTTCAGAACAAAAAACAGGACAAATTTGTCTTTGCAAATTTGTCCTGCACAAAATTGTCCTATTGCCTTGATCGTCTTACATTCCGGTAAATGTCGCTCTCTTCATGATACTTTCCGGTGATGACAGCATCCATATTTTCCTTTGTAACAGAGATGGGCTCCAGCCGCTCATACAGAACCTCCTGACTGCCGTCATACATGGTTTCGGTGACCGGCAGTTTTTCTTTCTTTGCCAGTGCCACTGAAAGCTCCGCTGCCCGCCTTGCCAGCTGCTCCACCGGTTTGTAGACAGTCATGCACTCTGTGCCCTCCACGATTCTCTGGCAGGCATCCAGATCGGCATCCTGACCGACAATACAGACCTTTCCGGCCATTCTTCGCTCCGACAATGCCTTGACGGCATTTCCGGCAATCCCGTCGTTTCCGCACATGATCCCGGACGGACGGCCGTTTTTGTCCAGGTAAGTTTCCGTCACGGAAAATCCCGTCTCACCGAGCCACCCCGGTGCATAGTCCGTCTCTGCGATTTCCAGGTCCGTTGCATTAAGAACCGATGAGAAACCCTCCATCATCTGCGGCACGTTGTAATCAGCCAGAGGACCGCAGATCTGCAGGATCTTTCCGGAATCGCCCAGATGCTCCTTCATGTGCTCGGCCATGAGCTCTCCAACCTTCCGATTATCAAAGGAAATATACAGATCCACTCCTGCATTTCTCACCAGACGGTCGTAGGCTACCACAGGGATCCCGGCTTTCTTTGCGCGTTCTATGCTTCCCCTCAGCACTTCCTGATTCGTGTCGCTCGCCACCTGTACCAGCACGATCACATCCATGCCCTTGTCTGTGAAATAATTGATCTGCTTCGCCTGTTCTTCGATATCACCGTTGGCATTCTGCACATTGACCTCAGCTCCAAGCTCCTGAGCAGCAGCCACAAACACATCCCGGTCTCTCTGCCAGCGTTCCAGCACAAAGGTGTCAAAGGAAATCCCGATTCGGATCTTCCCGTCTGACTTCTGGTCGGTTTCCTGCTTTGCCTCTCCTGTCCTCATGCATCCGCTTAAGCAAAACAGCGACAACAGCAAAACAGCGATCCTCCATGTTCTCGTTTTCTTTTTCATCGGCACCCCCTATCCCGGTATTCTGTCGGTGTCACCCCGACATGCTTTTTGAATATCCGGCTGAAATAATTGGGATCCCCGTATCCGACAGAAGCACAGATTTCCTTCATGCTGCGGTCTTCCTGCTTCAAAAGCTCCTTGGCTTTCGTGATCCTGAGTTCCGTCACATATTCTACAAAATTGCACCCTGTTTCTTCCTTAAATAATTTGCTGAAATAATAAGGGCTCAGATCGAGCTGTCTGGATACCTCATCCAACGACAGATCTTTCTGGAAGTTTTCCTGGATATAAGTTTGCGCCTTTACCACCAGCTGATTTTCATGCTCTTCCTTCCTTGTCACCATATTCCGGCAGGCATCCCCGAACTTCTTTACAAACCAGTTCTTTAAGTCACTGTTTTTCTCTGCCAGCATCACCGTGGAAAGATACTTCTCCCGTTCTTCGAAATGATAGGTCATGCCACCGTTTTGGTAGGCTTCATGCTCGGCAAGCAGGACAAACTCCAGGGTTTTTAAGCGGACACTCATGTTGTTCTCATCGTAGCTTGCAAGCATCCAGTCAAAATACTTCCCGGCTGCCCGCTCGCATTCCTCGCATTTTCCACCCCGCAGTTCATCAAACAGCTCCTTTTCCAGCTCCAGCGGATATTCCTCATCGTAACGGCACTGGATCGGCAAATCATCCACATGAGCAACACTTCCCGTCGAATTGGCCAAAGCCTTTAAGGCTTCCTCGTAGGATTCCATGCCTTCCTTTAATTTTCTAATCGAGCCGATTCCAATGCGGAAGGTGATGTCCGTGACCCTTCTGAGCTGTCGGTTCAGCTCCCTGCAGACATCGATCATGCCGATGCGCTCTTCGTATTCGAGTTTTCCTGCCGCCATAGGGAGAAATACCGGGATTTTATTGGAGATCACCGATCCCACCACACAGCCGGGAAGGGTTTCCTTTAAAAGCTCCCGCACCTTCGCATAATTCATCTGAGTGCGGACTCCGGCTCCGACCGCATTGACCATGCGGCCGCCATGCTGCTCATCGCCGACCATCAGCGCCAGCATACAGCCATAATCTGCCTCAAGGCCCAGAAGCTGCTTATAATTGTCCACTTCCTCCGCAAAATATTCCTGAAACATGATGGCATAGACGAAACCGTTTTCGATGATCGGAGTGACGGTCTCCATCTTTTCCCGGATTCTCAGATCATCGCTTCGTTTTTTTCGTTTTGTTTCCACCTCATGCAGAGCCTTGCCTAAGGTTTCCGTGATCTTTCTTGCCGTAAACGGTTTGGTCAAATATTCCAATACGCCCAGGTTGATGGCTTCCTTTGCGTAATCAAACTTGTCATAGGCAGAAAGGACGATGAACCGGATGCCGGAATTGATCTTCTGGATTTCCCGGATTGCATCGATTCCGTTGATTCCAGGCATCTGGATATCCATAAAGGCAACATCCGGGCGAAAGCTCTCTGCAAGCTCAATCACGGCACGTCCTGTTTTTGCCGTCTCAATCTGGCATTCCCCGGGGAAATTTTCTTCAATGATCATTTTCAGGGAATCCAGCACGATTCCTTCGTCATCCGCCAGCATGATTCGATACATCTTCTCTCTCCTCTCCACAAGCTGCAACTGCCTCTTTGGAAACCGTGATCAGCATCTCGGTCCCCGTGTCCTTGCCTTCGCTGAAAATTTCAAATTTTGCCTTTCCGTGATAATAAAGCTCCAATCGTTCCATCACATTTTTCACGCCAACCCCGTTGGAGCCGGCTTTCTGATCCGATTTTCCCGCATGTCCCTCAAGAACCTGCCGGATCTGCTCCGCTTCCATACCGATACCGTTATCCCAGACACTGATACAGATCGCATCGTTTAGCTTCTGAACAGAGACCTCGATACGACCTTCCCTGTCGATCCCACGGATTCCGTGATTGACCGCGTTTTCCACCAGCGGCTGTAAACTCATGCTGGGGATCCGAGTCCGTAAAAGTGATTCATCCACATCCTTTTCATAATGGATCTCACCGGAAAATCGCACATTTAGGATGTAGATATAATTGTCCACCAAGCGAAGCTCCTCTTCTAACGTTGCGTCCTGACAGTTTTTTCGCACATTATAGCGAAAAAATTCCGCCAGATTTTCCAGAAGCTCTTCCGTCCTTCCTGCACGCTCCATCATGGCCAGCTGGGCACCGGCATTCAGTGTGTTAAACAGAAAATGAGGATTGATCTGTGCCTGGAGATATCGAAGCTGCGCATCCTTTAAATGGCTTTGCATCATCAGCTCGCGTTCCTTCATTTGATTTTCTCGTTCCATTGTCAGACGAAGCTGTTCGATATAATTTCGGATGCTTTCCACCATCTGGTTAAAGGTTTTTGTCACTACACCGACCTCATCCATACTCTCGACCGGGAGCTTGGCGATCTCAAAATTGCCTTCCGCCACCCTTCCTGCTGCATCCGCAAGCTTGTGGAGCGGCTCAGTGATGGACTTGGTGCTGAACATGATCAGACTGATGTTTCCGAACATGACAATCAGAAGGATGGACATGCTTAAAATTTCCGTATAGCGCAGTGAGCTTACTAACGCCCGGTAATTTACAGAGTTTTCCTTAAACTGATCATTATTCAGACTGTAGATAAAGGCCAGAATCTGTCCGTGCAGCTTATCCGCCTCCTCATACAGCTTACTGTAACGCTCTACATTTCTGCCCCGCTTGGCCTGGATGATCTCTTCGGTCAGCTCCAGATAGGTTTCTGAAAGGCTTGCAATATTTTTTTCCGTGATCAGGCGTTCATCTGCCGAGATCGTTCTGTTCAGTCCTGTCAGCTGTTCCCGGTAATCCTGCTCGCTGCGGTAGTAATTCTCCATGGAGTCTGAGCTTTTTGTTGTCAGATATTCCTTGACATTGCTGTGTACCTGATTTAAATGCTCCGTCAGATCATTCAGCTGCAGGTTGCTGTCATAGACCTGCTCCACACGTCCGGTCATCGCATTGAGCAGGGCATACATATACAGGTTGACTGCCAGAATGATCACCGCAGTCAGGACAAAGATAGCCGTCAGCTTCTGCTGCAGTGTCAGATCCTTCCAACGGTTTTTACTTTTCATTCAGCCGTTCCACCGCCTCTCCGGATTTGATCAGAGCCGCATCCACTGCCATATATCCATTGGTATATCCCGTATTCAGATACTCCTCCAGTGCGGTCACGCAGTCCTCACCCATCTGTTTCGTATCCGGTGCTATAGTCGCATATACGATGTTTTTTGCAACGGCATCCAGGATTGTCTCAGAATCATAATATCCGAGGATCTGCACATTTCCTACTACATTGTAGTCTACGCTTGCCTGGAACACACACCGTGTATTCACTTCATTCAAGCAGATCATGATATCGGGAAGCACACTCCAGTTCAGAAAAATATCCCGGATCGATTCCTCAGACCTGAGGCTTCCCGCGCTGTCGATCTGTTTGGTCTCCACCGTGACCGGATAGTCTTCTCCCAAAAGCTGCTTCATCGTCTCGCGGATCCCCAGAAGGATCAGATTCTGACTGCTGTCCTTGCGATCCTCATCCATAAGGACAAGGACGCGGGCAGGGTTGTCCACGTCCTCCAATTTTTCTTTCAGAAGTGCAGCAACCTGTTTTCCGTATTCCTGACCCAGGTTGTAATTATTCATTCCCACAAAGCATTGCCTGAGACTGCCCGGGCTGTCTGTTAACATGGTCACGACCGGAATCCCGGCTTCCACCGCCTGATTTAAAAGCTCCATGGTCTCCTGCTCTTCATCGCCCTGAAGGATGATCCCGTCCACTGAGGCCTGAATGGCCAGCTTGATCAGTTCGTTTCTTGTATAATCCACTGCCAGCTGGCTGCCGAAGCGCTCCACGTAAACCCCGTTTTCCTTTCCGGCTTCATAGGCGCTTTCATATACCTTATCCCAGAAATCGCCATCGTCTTCATTGGTGATCAGGGCATAGTGACGTTCATAGGTCTCCGGTGGATTTTCCGGTATTTCATTCATCCGGTGAATGCCATAGTGAAAAACAGTCATGCAGACCAAGGTTACCAGGATCATACTCATAACCCAGAGTTTTGCACTTTTTTTCATATGATTTTATGAACGGACACTGATATTTTCTCCGATCAGTCCGATATGGGAGCCCTCCGGCAGTCCGCCCTCCGGATGACCGATCAGCCATTTGTTCTTTGCTGCTAAAAGCTTATCTTCCCCGCCTTCGTGACCCTTTTCAAGCGGAAGGTTTGTGTCCTTCGGAAGCACAATGGCTACCTGGAATTTGCTGTCTCCTACGCTGCACGGTGCATAGTGAAGCGTCGTTGCGTAAACCTCGACTGCGGTTCCCTTCGGAAGCAGGAAAGCCTCTACCAGGGAGGTATCATAGGTAAAGTCCTCTGTGATATCCTGTTCAGAGCCTACTAAAAGGATGGCATCGGTACCGGCCACATTGATCTCGGAAGAACGATGATACTCCAGTGCATTTAAAAGATAATTCTGACCATTGCAGTAACCGATCTGGATCGGCAACTCTCCGTAGGTCTTGGCTTTGAGCTCCTCATATACCGGCAGTGCCTCTAGCCCCGGGATAGACGGCTCGTATATCACGTCATCAGGGGTCGGAGTCTTGGTATTTAAGGCTTCTACCAGTCCGCTAAAATCAATTCCTTTGATCACCCGTCCGTATTTTTTAAAAGCCGCATCCGTTACATGTTTCAGTTCCATACTGTGAATCCTCCTTTTCTATATTTGCGTGCACGAGCACGTTATCTGCTTCCATCTTACTCTATTCGCTGATTTTTTTCAACACTTTGCCGTCGTTTTCTCTGTTCCTTTTTCACCTTTTGTTTGTATTGCATAATTTTTTCTCATTTTTTATCCTTTTAAGGAGGGATTCTCGTTAGAATTTTACAAGAGTGCAGCAGACACTTTTTAAGGAAAACAAAAAAGGTATAACTCCCGGTGTATCTCAGGAGTTATACCTTTTAACAGTTACGGATTATGTTATTATGAAGCCTTGCCAAACTCGGAACATCTGCAGTGTTTCTTTGTCGGCAAAAACATGATCACGATGCCGAAGCAGATCAGCACGGTTCCTGCCACGAATTGCATGGTGATGACTTCATGTAAAAGCAGGACACCAAGTGCTGCAGAGATCAGCGGCTGCAGCGGATAAAACATAGAGCAGGTGCTGGCATTTAAAAGCTGTAAGCTCTTGTTCCAGCAGGTATGCGCTACAGCGGTACCGATCACAGCCACATAGAGGCAGGCTAAAAGTGCCTGACCTGTCGGATGACTCTGGGTCATGAAGATGTTTTCAAAAATAGCTGCCGGCACATTTAAGATCAGTGCGATGCTCATACCGTACAGCGCAGTCTGCACCGGATCATAGTATCCGGAAATCTTTCGGATCGCCACCGCTGAGGAGGACCACAGAACCACGGATCCGACGGAAAGCAGGACGCCGAGCGGATTAAAGGTTGTGCTGCCGTTTCCAAGGATGACATATACTCCGATCAGGGAAACGATGATACTTACCACGTTCTTCCAGGTGATCTTTTCCTTCAGGAAAACAGCCGCCATGATGGAAATTGCAACCGGGTTTAAGGAGTTGATCAGAGAAGCCAGTGAACCGGATAATAATGCAGTTCCGCCCAGCTGACAGATAATCCCGGCAAAATATCCGAGGCCGCCTAAAAGCAGCAGATATGGCCAGTGTTCCCGGGCTACCTTCTTTGGGCCACCCTTCAGCTTCAAAAGTCCATACAGGCAGATCACGGAGATCAGATACCGGCAAAACGACACGGTAACCGGCCCCATGACAGCAAGCGCATACTTGCTTACAATATAGATACTTCCCCAACAGCAAAAGGTGATCAGTAAATAAAGATACCCTGCATTCCGTTTCATGATTTCTCGTCCTTCTTTCTTATGCCACGCTGTTTCCCAGTGCAGTAATTCTAAATTCTTTTGCTTCTTTTCCGATCTGACACAGCAACCTTCTCATATCCGGCTGATTGACATTGCCATGCAGCGCAAGCACAACCTGCTGGCAGTCTGCGGCACCTTTGACCGTCATTTCATCGATCAGGATCCCATTTAAGCGGATCATGTTGAGAAAAAGGTTCAGGTTGCTTTTCTTTCGGCTGTCTGTAAAGCTTACCGTAACCTGCTCATGGTCAGCATTCCCGTCAAGTCCTGCCTCATTCAAGGCGTTTTTGATCACCTGATCCTGCATCCCCGGAAGCATCCCATACTGATATCTGCGGCTTACGCTCATCAGATGACGCAAAAACATCTCATACTCCTGTTTCACGTCAGGATCCACATCAGCGGTACGCATTTCGATGATCTCATCCTCTCTCGCCGGAACAAAAACATCCGCTCCGGTGACCGCCTTGGCCTCTGCCACATGTCGGGCACAAACCATACGGCTTAAGAACAGGGGCTTCATCTGAGAATCCACCTGGTCGATTTCTTTTCGTACTTCTTCTAATGTCATGTTACTCCTTCCACTTTTTTACTGTTCAGAACCAACCTCCAAAATGCTTCGCATTTCGTCGGTGTGGCGTATCC
>CAVALB010000078.1:0-11913 GCA_963589345.1 uncultured Selenomonadales bacterium
CCAAATAAAATTTCAAAATCAGCCTTAGAAATGCAAGCATTTCACGTCTGATTTATGAAATTTTGCTTGGCTCTGAACAGTTACAAAAACGTAAATAAAGAGGAGGTATTTGGTATGAAGTTTTTCGTTGACACAGCAAATGTAGAGGACATCAAAAAAGCCAATGACATGGGGGTGATCTGCGGCGTTACTACCAACCCGTCCCTGATCGCAAAAGAGGGAAGAGATTTCAATGAGGTTATCAAAGAGATTACTTCCATCGTTGACGGACCGATCAGCGGCGAGGTAAAGGCAACCACCGTTGATGCAGAGGGCATGATCAAAGAGGGACGTGAGATCGCTGCTATCCATCCGAACATGGTGGTTAAAATCCCGATGACCGTAGAAGGTCTGAAGGCTGTTAAGGTTCTTTCTGCTGAGGGCATTAAGACCAACGTTACCCTGATCTTCACTGCAAACCAGGCAATCCTTGCAGCAAATGCAGGTGCTACTTATGTTTCTCCGTTCTTAGGCAGACTCGATGACATCAGCCAGCCGGGTATCGACCTGATCCGCCAGATCGCAGAGATCTTCGATATTTACGGATATGAGACCGAGATCATTGCAGCATCCATCCGTAACCCCATTCATGTAACCGACTGCGCACTTGCAGGTGCTGACATCGCAACCATTCCGTACAAGGTAATCGAGCAGATGACAAAACATCCGCTTACCGATCAGGGAATCGTGAAATTCCAGGCAGATTACAAGGCAGTATTCGGCGAATAATCAGTGCGTGTACGAAGGAACAGACCTGACCCAACAGGACCGCTTGAGAAATATGGCCTGAATACAGCAGGAATCCATGTATCTGTAAAAGCATTTGTGTAACGAAACAATTCGGTATCAATGGAGTTGAAATACCTTTTGGCTCCAACATCATTATACTAATACGTAACATATAAACAGAAAGCCCGAGTGCAGCTGGTATAAACTGTGCTCGGGCTTTCTGTTTGTGGATAAATAAAAGCATTTCACGGTTCAGAACCTTAATAAAAAAGTCAGTAAAAGATCATCGAAAAGCCACAAGTTTTCCTGTATAATGTACATGGGAAATTCTGTATAGTTTACTCAGGTTAGGAAGGCAGGAGAAGGATGGATAAAAACAGCAGCCGGAATCGAGAGATGGAAGATTTGATCAGTGTTTCGGAAATTCAACATGAAATCATTGCAGCCATCGGAAAAATCTATCAATACATTTCTCGGATTGATATCCGGGCTGATTATTATGAGGAGATCAGCGGACTGGAGGAGTTTCATACCGCGGCTGGAAACCGGGTCGGGAGTCCTTCGGAAAATGCCAGATTGATGTGTGAAAAAAGGGTGGCAAAGGAATATCAGGAGGATTTTTTGCAGTTTACCGATATATCTACGCTGCCGGACCGTTTGGCAACAGAAGAATCGATCGAGCTGGAATACCGGCTGAGGGACGGAAATTGGAATCGAATGCAGTTTGTCGTAAAGAAGCGAGACGAAGAGGGTCAGGTCACCCATGTGCTCTGTATGATCATGAATGTCAGCGAGATCAAGAAACGGGAGCAGAGTCTGAAGCGCAGTGAGGAACAGGCTAAGCGGGAGGCAGCAGAAAAAAGCCGTTTTCTCTCCAATATGAGCCATGATATCCGCACTCCCATGAACGGAATTCTGGGACTTCTTGATCTGGCAGAGCATGACCCAATGAATCAGGAGACGCAGGAATACTGCCGGAGCAAGATACGGGAAACGTCGCAATATCTTTTATCGATCGTCAATGATGTGCTGGATATGAACAAGCTTGAATCGGATGAGGGAGAAGTTCCGTTTATCAACTTTGATATCATCTATCTTCTGAGAGGCCGGATCGAAATTGGGGAAAAGAAAGCAGCAGCGAAAAAGATTGAGTATGTGCTGGACTGGAACCGCACTTCCTATGAGCATCAATATTTGATCGGAAATCCGATCTATACCAACCGGATTCTGGAAGTGATCTCGGATAATGCAGTTAAATTTTCGGAGGCCGGGAGCCAAATTACGGTCTGGATCCACGAAGAAAAGCTGGACGAGAAACATGTGGTCTTTGAATTTGGTATCCAGGATCAGGGCATCGGTATGAGTCAAGAATTTGTCGGTCATGCCTTTGATCTGTTTTCCCAGGAGAATGCGGCAAGCAGGACGGAGTATGCAGGAACCGGATTGGGGCTTGCCTTGGCAAAGAAGATGGCAGATCGCCTGCACGGCACGATTGAGATCCAAAGCGAGAAACATGTCGGAACCACGGTGATTACAAGGATTCCGTTTGAAATCGGTCATTCGGATAAATTGGAGGAGAAAGCGGATTACGAGGGAATCTCGGTTTCCGGTCTTCGGGTGCTGGTAGCTGAGGATAATGCGTTAAATATGGAGATTGCAAAGTTTATCCTGGAAGATAATGGTATGCAGGTGGAATGTGCTATGGACGGAAAGGAAGCAGTTTCCATGTTTGCTGCCTCTGCATCCGGATATTATGATGTGATCTTCATGGATATTATGATGCCCAACATGAACGGGTGGGAGGCAGCGAGAATGATCCGGCGGCTGGATCGGGAAGATGCAGCACGCATTCCGATCATTGCGATGTCAGCGAATACCTTCGCAGAAGATGTCGTGAGCAGCAGGATGGCCGGAATCAACCTGCATATTGCAAAGCCGATGGACAAGGATGCGATGCTTCGGGCAATTCGGCGCGGACTGGCGGAGCGTGTAACATAGTAATATCAATAGATCCGAAGTCAATAACGTAGAAAGCACCCGATCGGGCGCTTTCGGACCCTTATAAGTTTTTACTCAGCCAGCAGCTCCTTGCACACTCCATCAAGCTTTTCGCGGATGGCGATATGCTGCGGGCAGACGGCTTCGCACTTGCCGCATTTGATGCACTGGTCAGCGCGTTTTCGTCCGTGGCGCCCTACCAGCCAGTTTTCCTGATGCACGGCATTGGCTTTGTTGCCGTAGAGTGTTAAATAGTTCATGGCGGTGAAGGAACCGGAGATTCCAATCTCCATCGGGCATACCTTTGCGCAGTAATTGCAGGTGGTGCACGGAATCAGAGGGATCTTCTTTAATTCCTCCTGTGCCTGATGAAGCGTTGCCTTTTGCGCATCGGTGAGGCCGGTAAAGTCCTTCATGTAGGATAAGTTGTCCTGCATCTGTTCGATATTGCTCATGCCGGACAGTACCGTGATGACACCTTCCAGATTGGCTGCAAAGCGAACTGCCCAGGAGGCAACTGAGGATTCGGGTTCTGCAGTCTTTAAAATCTTTGCAACGGATTCCGGCGGAGTTGCCAACATACCGCCCTTGACCGGCTCCATGATGATAACCGGCTTTCCGTGTTTTCTTGCCACTTCATAGCAGGCGCGGGATTGGATAGCCGGATTTTCCCAGTCTGCGTAGTTGATCTGCAGCTGAACAAATTCCATCTCCGGGTGCGCGGTTAAGATGGCTTCCAGTTCTTCCGGTGTAGAGTGGAAGGAAAAGCCGACATGCTTGATCAGACCTTCCTTCTTCTTCTCCTGAACCCAGCTCCACATATCAAACTTGTCAAAGAAAGCAGTACGGCTCTCTCCAAGGTTGTGCAGCAGATAAAAATCAAAATATCCGGCACCGGTCTGCTTTAAAGAGGTATCAAACTGTGCACAGGCTTCTTCCTTAGTCTTGCAGTTGATCCATGCCGCATTCTTGGTAGCCAGCTGATAGCTCTCGCGCGGATAGCGCTCCACCAAAGCCTGGCGGATGGCATCCTCCGAACCGGCATAAGCCCATGCAGTATCAAAGTAGGTAAATCCTGCATCCAGGAACATATCTACCATCTTTTTGGTTTGTTCAATGTCAATCGTGTTTTCGTCTAATTTCGGCAGGCGCATCAGGCCAAAACCGAGTTTTTTGATATCCTGACCCAGATAACTCATAAAACTCCTCCTTCATAAAAGTAGATGATGGTTAAGTCTATTGTACAACCGAAAGCTGAGTTTAGGTCAAGTGTTTTTTACATATTTGTTACCGGAGTTGCCGCAATTGCAAGCGCGATTTACCCTTCCATAAATTTTCGTACAATTTCCTCTGTTCCATTCACCGTCCCCTGAATCATCTCTGGCTTGCCGCCGCCTTTTCCGCCAAGAACTTCGTGAAAATTTTTTGAAAAAGCTTTTAAGTCCACGGATTCGCTGCCGAGGATGTAGCGATAGCCGTCTTTGTCATTGCCCAGGAAAATGCCGCAGATGCCGTGGCATCTTCCTTTTCCTTCGTCAACGAAGCGGCGAGCCACATTCTTATCCACATCTTCTTCGAAAATAACATAGTTTTCCACATTCTCCGGAAGATTATCCAGAATCTGTTCCATGGCGCGGCTCTGTGAGTGGACCAGTTTGTCCTTCCACATGCGAGCCTCGTCCTGGAGACGATGCACGGCCTGGGCGCTTTCTTCCGGTTTGGAGGAGAGAAGGTGGGAGATTTCACGGATATTGTCTTCCTTCATGCGGCAGTCCTTTAAGGCACGGAAGCCGCATACCATGGTCACGCGGGTGCCGCCCTTATATTTGACGGCATCGATCAGGCGGATGATGCCGATTTCACCGGTCAGCTTGACGTGGGGTGCGCAGCAGGCGCAGACATCGTATCCCGGGATCTCCACGATACGTACCTGGCCGGTCAGCTCTTTTTTGCTGCGGTAATCCAGACGGTCGAGTTCTTCTTTAGAAGGATAAGTGACTACGATGGGAAGGTTCTTCACCACGGCTTCGTTGGCCTCGTATTCTACCTGCGAAAGCTGCTCGGGTGTGAAGGTGCCGTTGAAATCCATGGTGACCAGTTCCTGGCCCAGATGGAAGCCTACGTTGTCGTATCCGAAGGTGCGGTGGACGATACCGGAAACGATGTGCTCGCCGGTATGCTGCTGCATTTTGGAGAAACGCTCCGCATAGTTGATGGTTCCGACTACTTCTGTGCCGGCTTTCAGCTCCTTGTCAGTGTAATGGAAGATCACATCCTCTTTTTCCTGTACGTCCAGGACGTTAGCATCCCCCAGCACCCCGGTATCGGCATACTGGCCGCCGCCTTCCGGAAAGAAGATGGTCTGATCCAGAACTATCTCAAAACATTTCTTTTTTTCGTTCCATTCGCAGGACAGTACCATTGCGTGACAGCTGTCCTGATGGCTGTCTTCATAATATAATTTCTTTGTCATTGCTTTTCCTCCGTCTTCAATACAAACTGATTTTTCCAGAAATCCAGCAGTCCCTCTTTTTTCATCTTTCCAAGCTCTGCCGACAGGGCACTTCGGTCGACACCTAAATAATCTGCCAGCTGCTGTCTGTTAAAGGGAATGGAAAAGTTTTTGTTCCCTTGTCTGGCGGCCTGGGCAGAAAAGTAGGAAACCAGGCGGCCGCGGATCGATTTGGGTGATGTGTGCATGATCCGCTCGGAAAGTCCGAGGTTTTTGCGGGCCGATGCTAAAAGCAGGTTTTTGATCAGCTGGCTGTGATGGCTGCAGGTGCTCTGGCAGGTGGTCAGCACCCGGCTGATATCCAGAAACAGGATATCGGTCTCCTCGTCGGCCACGACATTGACCATGAGGGGTTCTCCCGGCACGCAGGCATAGGTTTCTGCGAAGATCTGTCCGGGTCCTGCATGACCGAAAATGCTGCGGTTGCCAAGCAGGTCATCGCGCTCGATGGTCACGCTGCCGGAGAGCACCAGCCCAAGGTCTTTTACGAGGTCGCCCATATATAAGACTATTTCTCCTTTATGAAAATGCTTTTCTCTGGCATAAAAACATTTCATCATCTCCTCCACCTGTTTCGGTTCGCTGCCCTGAAACAGAATGGTTTGGGAGAGAAACTGATAATCCATAGCGCCTCCTTACCGTTGCAAAACGTTGTCAAAACAACATATTTATCAGAGCTATTATAGTATAATCGATCTGTACAATCAAGGAAGTATAGAAAATTCACAGTTATATATATTTATCGATCATTTTTGGAGGATGAGTTTTATGGTTAGAAGGGTGATTCATATCGATCATGAGAAATGCAACGGCTGTGGCATCTGTGCCAATGCCTGTCATGAGGGAGCCATCGGCATTGTGGACGGAAAGGCGCAGCTTCTGCGCGACGATTACTGCGATGGACTGGGTGATTGCCTGCCGAGCTGCCCGACCGGTGCCATTACCTTTGTGGAGCGTGAGGCAGCGGCCTACGATGAGGAGGCAGTGAAGATTCACATGGAGAACAGAAGGAAAGCGAAAGAAGCCGGTCAGACTGCCGGTCACAGTGCGGACCAGAATAACAGCGAGAAGAAGGAAACTCCGGTCTTTACAGGATGCCCGGGAAGCCGTGCACGCCAGATCGTCCGCGAAGCCGCACCGGTATTTAGCGGATGTCCGGGAAGCCGCTTTCAGCAGATCAGTCATGAAAAAGAGGAAGATGAGACTCAGAATGCAGGAGAGAAGGCAGCCGTGCCGTTTTCTATGCAGTCTCAGCTGACCAACTGGCCGGTACAGATCAAGCTGGCTCCGATCCGTGCACCGTATTTTGATCATGCACGTCTGCTGATCGCTGCAGACTGCACCGCTTACGCTTACGCAAACTTCCATCAGGAATTTATCAAAGGAAAGGTTGCCCTGATCGGCTGTCCGAAGTTAGATGATGTGGATTACAGCGAGAAACTCACCGAGATCATAAAAGGCAACGATATCCAGAGTGTGACCATCGTCCGCATGGAGGTTCCCTGCTGCGGCGGACTGCAGAATGCAGCCATCCGTGCTCTTCAAAACAGCGGAAAATTCATTCCGTGGCAGGTTGTGACCATTTCCATCGACGGAAAGATCCTGGATCAGGCATTTTAATGAAATTCCTTTTCCTTGCAAACTGTGTGGCGCGATGATAGAATGGATGCAGGTGTTTTTTGCCGGCACAGGGTGTGGGCGGAATCATCTGTATTAGCATGTATTCTCGGAAAATCAGTCCCAAAGGCAGGTGCAAGTAAGAATTCGGGAGTGCATGAACATAAAACGGAGGAAAACATTATGAGATTACGCCACATCCGGGGCGCTGAGGAAGCCATTGAAACCAGCCCTTTCGTGGTTCAGGAGCCGAAAGAGCATCGCGGCCATTTCTGCGACTTGTTTGGCAATACAAACCCGATTCAGATTGAAGTCGGAATGGGAAAGGGAAAGTTTATCATGGAGCTGGCCCAGAAACATCCGGAGACGAATTTCATCGGAATTGAGCGTTATTCCAGCGTGCTGCTTCGGGCACTCCAGAAACGCGAAGAGCTGGAGATTCCCAATATCTATTTTATGTGCGTGGACGCAAAGGAGCTTGGCGAGATTTTTGCACCGGGCGAGGTGGAGAAGATCTACTTAAACTTCTCGGACCCCTGGCCGAAGGATCGCCATGCAAAACGCCGCCTGACCTCACCGGATTTCATGAAGGTGTATGATCAGGTTCTGGCACAAGACGGACGCGTGGAATTTAAGACGGACAATCAGGATCTTTTTACCTATTCCCTGGAAGCCATTCCGGAAGCAGGATGGAAGATCGAAGCCTTTACCCGTGACCTGCACCACAGCGATATGGCCGAGGGCAATGTCATGACGGAATATGAGACGAAGTTTTCAGCGATGGGCAATCCCATCTGCAAGCTGATCGCAAGTCGTTAGAGAAAGGAGTACCTTATTATGGAAAAGAAATTTACATCCGAAAATTTTGAAGCAGAGGTATTGAAATCAGAAAAGCCGGTACTGGTGGACTTTTATGCAGACTGGTGCGGTCCGTGTAAGATGATGGCTCCGGCAGTGGAAGAGCTGGCCAATGAGCAGGATGCTGTGGTTGTCGGAAAGCTGAACGTGGACTTTGCACCGGAGCTTGCCCGTGCATATAAGGTGATGTCCATCCCGACTTTGATCCTGTTTAAAAACGGAGAACCAGTAGAAAAACGCATCGGTGTTCAGAGCAAGGCAGAATTAAAAGCCCTGATCCAGTAATCGCAGATGTCGTAAAACCCGCATAAAATAAGGCTTTTTGCCCCCATCAAAGGTCAATCAAAATTTTTTTAAAAAAAATTTCAAAAAAGTGTTGACTTTTGATGGGACATGCGATAGAATAATGACCGTGCCGCTGATACGGAAACGAAAGCGGAGAGGAAAATTAAATAAGCGCCTTTAGCTCAGTTGGTAGAGCAGTAGACTCTTAATCTATTTGTCCAGGGTTCGAGTCCCTGAAGGCGCATTGTAAAGCACTGATTTTGCAGACTGAGAGCTGTGGGGTCGGTGCTTTTTGCATATATACATGACACGCAGCACCGACTAAAAGAGGTACGCTTTGGAGGTGCGCTCTGAAAATGAAGAAAGGAATCGATGCTATGAAGCTTTTGCAGAATACTCTGGGGATCCTTTGCGGCATTGCACTGATGATCATCCTGTTTATTACCTCCATAGAGGCCGTCACGTATTGGACGCCGGGCTACTATGAAAAGGAATATGCGAAATACCATGTCTTAGAGGATGTTCATATGGAGATGGATGATCTTCTGGATGTGACGGATGAGATGATGGCATACCTGCGGGGCAACCGGGAAGACCTTCACGTGCCGACGATCGTGGACGGACAGCCGAGAGAATTTTTTAATGACCGGGAGATTGCCCATATGGAGGATGTGCGGGGGCTGTTTTTGGGCGGGATCGCTCTGCGAAAAGGTGCGATCGGAGTGCTTGCCCTCTGTGTGATCCTGCTTTTGGTTTTGAAGGCAGACATCCTTCGCGTACTTCCGAAGATGATCTGTGTGGGATCCGCACTATTTTTTGCAGTGCTGGCGGTGTTGGCCGGTATCATCTCCACGGACTTTAATAAATACTTTATCATATTTCATCATATCTTTTTCAACAACGACTTATGGATGCTGAATCCGGAGACGGATCTTCTGATCAATATTGTTCCGGAACCTTTCTTTATGGATACGGCCATGCGGATCGCCGCAATCTATGGAGTATCTGTTCTTGCAGTGTTTGCAATTTGTCTCATTATCCTGTATTATAGAAGAAAAAAATAATTATGATTGCCGGATCCGGGAGCCAGGGTGCCCCGGCCGGCTTTTTTGGGAGATAATGACATGAAACGAATTTGGACCCTGCTTTTGTGCATTGTAATGATCACAGGCACGCAGGTCACACCGGCATTTGCGGCAGCGGAATGGCCGTCCAATGTATCGGTGGAGGCGGAGGGCGCTGTTTTGATGGATGCCCGCTCCGGCGCTGTGATCTACGGAAAAAATCTGCATACTGCCTATTATCCGGCAAGCATTACCAAGATCCTGACAGCGCTGATCGTCATTGAACATTGCAATCTGGATGATGTGGTGACCTTTTCTCATGATGCCATCTACAATGTGGAGCAGGGCAGCAGCAGTGCCGGTATGGATGTGGGAGATCAGATGACGGTTCGCGACTGTCTGTATGCCATGCTGCTAAAATCAGCCAATGAGGTGGCGAATGCCTTAGCGGAGCATACGGCAGGCTCCATCAGCAACTTTGCTGTCATGATGAATGAGAAGGCGAAGGAGCTCGGCTGCCAGGAGAGCCATTTCAACAATCCGAGCGGCTTAAATGATCCGCAGCATTACACTTCAGCCTACGATATGGCGCTGATCGCCCAGGCAGCATTTCAGAACGAGACCTTTGTCACTATTGATTCCAGCCTGTACTATGATCTGCCGCCGACCAGGCACAACCCGAATGGATTTCGGGTATATCCGGGACACCGGATGTTAAAGAAGAATGCGCCCCAGTATTATGCAGGGATCATCGGCGGAAAGACCGGATATACCACCTTGGCAGGCAATACCCTGGTGACCTGTGCGGAGCGAAACGGCATGAAGCTGATCGCCGTGGTCTTAAACGGCCATCAGACCCACTACAGTGATACAAAGGCTCTTTTGGACTTTGGATTTTCGAATTTTCAGTCGGTGAATATTGCGGATGCGGACAGCACCTATTCGTCGGTGACAAACGACATGACCATTGCCGGGCTTCCGGCGGCAGACCTTTCCGTGCTGCAGATGCAGAAGGACTGTTATGTGACGCTGCCGAAAACGGCAAACATTTCTGACGCACAGTCCTCGATCAGCTATGAGCTTCCGGATTCGGCACCGACAGCCGCCGTGGCTCGCATCTCGTATCAGTACAATGACCGCCAGATCGGAGCAAGCTATCTGCTTCGAAAGGAGGCAGAGGAAGAAACGGAGCAGGATTCGGCACAGGCACTTGACTCAGACCTGAATTCCGACCTGGCTGTGGCGGCTGAGACAGAAGGTGAAACCGCTTTTGATCAGGATCCTCTTGCGTTAGCGCAGACAGAGTCGACCGAGGCTTCGAATCCGGCACAGACGAGGATGCTTTCCGGTGCCCGTAAGATGGGACTTCACCTTAATATCCCGCCGGTGTTCTGGATCATTGTGGGAGCTGCGGCTGTGGCTGCCATCCTTGGTTCCGGAGTTCTTACGGCGAAATACCGTATTGAAAAGCGGGAGGAGGAAGAACGCTCCGAGCGTTATGAACGTCGTAAACAGCGGTTGCAGGATATTGGTATGACCACATCAGAGTTTGATATGATGCTTCAGAAAAAACGATCGGATTCCGCTCTGAAGCAGACAACCCCGCATAAGCGTCCGAAAAAGCATAAATCCTTTTTGGATAATAAAAACTTCCGTGACTACGAATGATGGTCACGGAAGTTTTTTATTGTTTTTTATTCGTTGCTTTTTCTTTTTGTGCCTTTTTCAGGCTGCGTTGCTGGCGGCGCTTCATGCGGTTGCGCTCTGCACGTTTTTTACGGACATCGTCTTTTTTTTGGATGATGGACTGGGCGCCTTCTTCATCTGTTTCCTTTAAAGTCTTGACTGCAAATACGGATTCCTCCTCCACCTTCTTCATGCGGATCTTTCCTTTTAGGTAGCCGTGCTCCGGGCAGCGAGCCAGGGCAAAGTAGGTTTTCTGGTTTGGAGTAAACCAGCGGATCTTTTTGCGGAGCATGCGTCCGCAGCGGTAGCACATCATCTCGGTGACACCCTTGTCTGCCATGGCATCCTCCTTGGTGTCAAAGACCCGGGAGACATACTTGGAATATCCGGGAAAGGTCATGCGGATCTCTTCTTTTTTGCTGGATGGGAGGCGGTAATAATCGACAGACCAAAACGGCAGGATGGCTTCAGGGCCGGGCGTGCGACTAAGCAGGGTGAGAAGCTTTCCGGTGTAGTAGGCATCGTCAAGCGCACGGTGGAAGGGACGTTTTTCCAAAAGCTCCTGCGCTTCCACGGCAGCATCCAGGGAGATCCTTGCGTTTTCCCGGTAGAACAGACCGTAGAGCTTCTGTACATCGTAGTAGAGAAGTGGTTTTGGAAAGGGATTGTCCATGTGGTAGTAATCCATGTTCCGCTGCAGCTCTAAAAGATCCATGTTGCCCCAGCTGCAAAACACGGCATCCTCACCGCACCAGGCCAGAAATTCGGCTGCAGCCTCCGGAAAGGAAATGCCGTTTTGCTTCAGCTCTTTCATATTCATATGGGTAACTTCGGATATGGCGTGATGCATCTGAGTATAGACCTGCGGGCGGACAAGGCGGTGAAACTCACCGGTCATCTGAAAGCCCTCGTCAAGCTTTACTGCGCCGATCTCAATAATCTCAAAGGGGAAGTGCGGAATGGAGCGCTCTTTTCCGTTCGCACTCTGATTCCATTCTAAATCAAATACAATGTAGTTCTTCATAATGAAAATATTATAACATATGGTTGAGCCTTTGACTAGTGCACTGGCACATTCATATTTCGACTAATTGACTTGTCTATTTTCCCATTGAACTGCGTTGA
>CAVALB010000079.1:0-11671 GCA_963589345.1 uncultured Selenomonadales bacterium
CAGCGCGGCCAACAAGCTAAACGAAGCCAGTGTCGTCATTGAAGCACAAAAATGTTATGCAGCCAATAAAGTAGAAAGCGCCCGCCCCACCACACATAATAAGCATTCGATAGGCAATTTTGTCCGTTTTGTGAGTATAGCGACAGGTCGGGAGCCTGTCTGAGCGAACGCAGTGAGCGAGTTTGCGGTAGACCTGTCAAATGGGCGACGGAGCAAAACGGACAGAAAATTGCCGTGAATGCGTTTATGTGTGGTGGGGCGGGCGCTTTCGGCCCTTTATATATGACGTTGATGTTGCGTATAAATTTTTATTGAGCCGGCACAAGCTCAATCCAATATCCATCGGGATCGGAGATGAAGTAGATTCCCATGGCTTCATTTTCGTAGCAGATGACTCCCTGCTCTTTGTGCTTTGCATGTAGTTTTTCGTATTCGTCGGTGACAAATGCGAGATGAAATTCGCATTCGCCAAGATTGTACGGTTCTGTACGGTCGCGTAACCAGGTGAGTTCCAGGGTGAAGTCACTGATGCCATCACCGAGATAGACCAGTTTGAAAGAACCATCTGAAGCATCTTTTTCGCGAACCGGTTCCAGGTTCAGCGTGTCTTTATAAAATTTTAAACTTCTTTCCAAATTTAAAACGTTAAAATTAAAGTGATTAAACTGAATCATTGGAAATTTGATCTCCTTTTTATAAAATTGATGTTTCACGTGAAACGTTATGGCGCGGAAAGGCCGATGCATTAGCAGAAATATGTTTTTACCAGTTCGGCAATTTTTTCCGCCTGTTCGACATGAGGAAGCTCCTTTAATTTTGACACAAAAACAGTCTCAATAGAAGGGTTATAATCCTTGTATTCATTTAAACGATCTTCTATATTATCTACGCTGGATCCGCCAACCAGATAGATGCTGTTATTGATTTTTTTCAGAGCATTTACCAGATTACATTTTGTGTAATTACAGCGGATGCTTGCATACGTAGATTTCGGAGAAACACCAAGATGAGCTGCTTCATAGCAGGTATCCACATAGTCTGGTTTTACAGAATATGGGTTGAAAAACTTTTTTGTTATAAGTTCCTCTTTTATCATTTTTTTACTGCTTGCAATATGATACAGCAAAGTGCCGATAATGGGAAGTTCTATCATCCATTTATACATTTTGGCTGTGTCTCCCGGAACAGAACTGAAATCCAAGAGGCTCAGCGGATTGATTGCCATAATTTGGTCGAACAAATCGGAATTGTTGGCACATGCCATCAGTGGAATGGAAGCGGACTCACCGGAGGTGATCACGTTGGTACGATGCCCGATTTCTGACTTTATGAAGTCAGAAATCATTTGTACATACAAAAAATTAGTGTATGTCATATTTACTTTTTCGGAGCGACCGAATCCCAATAAATCAATGGTATATATCGTATAGTCATTACGCAAAAGCGGAATGAGCTGCTTCCATTCGTAACCGGATGTGCAGGTGTTCAGATCATGGATCAGCAGGAGCGGTTTTCCTGTTCCTTCTTTTGTATAATAGACATTGCCAAGGCGCCATTTGAAACAGAGCGGCTTTGATTCTGCTAACAGGTTCTTGGAAACTGCGGAAACCTGAATGGCTTTATTGATGGCGGCGGTAGTAACAGCCGCACTTGCTGAAAGAATAAGGAGTGTGAGTAATTTGTTTTTTGCCTTCATATTTCCTCCATTTATCTTGTATGTACTCTCGGAGTCTCTCTAATGTCTGCATTTTGGCCGATTTTGTCGACCAAACTCAGATTATAAACGATATGTTTGGTACACCTCAAGTATAGTATTTTTTTGACAAAGATGCAATAAAAATGATGTTGGGGTCAAAGTATGTTTTGACCCCATTGATACCGTTTTTTGTGTTTCACGTGAAACATTGGTGTTTTTTTCGATAAAGAATAGGAAAAGCAAAGAATGTGTGTTATACTGATGCTGTCATATTAGAATAAGAAATTGAAAATTGATTTAAAGGTGAATATATGGGAAGAATCATAGCGATTGCAAATCAGAAGGGCGGCGTAGGGAAAACAACGACCGCGATTAATTTATCTGCTTGCCTGGCAGAAGCAGGACAGAAGGTCCTGGCAGTGGATTTCGATCCGCAGGGGAATGCAACCAGCGGCCTGGGATTTGAAAAGGGATACATGGATAAGACTGTATATGAATTGCTGATTGGTGAATGCACTCTGGAGGAATGCATTATTGAGGAGGTTCAGGAAAATTTGGATGTGCTTCCCTCAGACGTCAATCTGGCAGGCGCGGAAATCGAACTTTTGGATATTCCGAACAAGGAATCGTTGCTTAGAAAAGAGTTGGAAAAGGTGGAGGATGAGTATGATTATATCATAATTGATTGTCCGCCATCTTTGAGCCTTCTCACGATCAACGCACTGGTAGCGGCGAATACAGTTTTGGTTCCAATCCAATGTGAATATTATGCACTGGAGGGCTTGAGTCAGATTTTACAGACGGTAGAGTTGGTGAAGAAAAAATTAAATCCGAAACTGAAGCTCGAAGGTGTCGTATTCACTATGTATGATGCACGAACAAACCTGTCACAGCAAGTGGTCGAAAATGTTAGAACACATTTAAATAAGAACATTTACAATACCATCATTCCGAGAAATGTAAGACTGGCTGAGGCACCGAGCCATGGAAAGCCCATCAATATTTATGATACACGCTCGACCGGAGCTGAGAGTTATCGGATGTTAGCCGCAGAAGTAATTAGCAGAGGGGAAGAATAAATATGGCAGGAGCAAAAAGAGGATTGGGCAGAGGCCTTGGCGCATTATTTGGAGAGGATACCGTGGAGGAAGTTGTTGCAGATGAAAAGGCTGCAGACAGAAGCGTAGCCAACGGTGCTGCCAGAATTGTAGAAAAAAACAATAAAAAAGCAGAAAAAAGAAAAAAATCTAAGACAAATCCGCAATTAGCAGTGAAAACGGAGAAAAAAATTAAGGCGAAGGAAGTAACCAAGACGGAGAGAACAATCAAGGCGGAGGATGCAACCAAGGCGGAGAGAACAATCAAGACGGAGAATGCAACCAAAGCGAAGAGAACAATCAAAGCGGAGAATGCAACCAAAGCGGAGAAAGCAACGAAAACTGATACAGCGGTCAAAACGGATGCAGAAATCAAAACTGCTGCAAGGATAAATTCGGAAGCAGGAATTCAGTCAAAGGAAGACAGCAAAATTGCAGCAGAGGCAACAGACAAGATTGAAACCGAAGTTAATCCGGTAAATGAAATCAAATCAGAGATAACCAATATCCTGGAACTTGAGGACAAAACAGAGCTGGAGCTGAACATTTCCGAAATTGAACCGAATCAGAACCAGCCGCGCAAAGCATTTAATCAGGCGCAGCTGGAAGAACTGGCTGATTCGATTCGAAAATACGGCGTTTTGCAGCCACTCCTTGTGCAGAAAAAGGATGACAGTTATAAAATCATTGCCGGGGAGCGGAGATGGAGAGCAGCAAAGCTGGCAGGCTTGAAGACAGTTCCGGCTGTTGTTCGTGAATATAGTGTACAGCAGGCAATGGAAATTGCCTTGATCGAGAATTTACAGAGAGAGGATCTGAATCCGATTGAGGAAGCTCAGGCTTATCAGCGGCTGATTGAGGAATTTTCTTTGAAACAGGAGGAGATAGCAGAACGGGTATCGAAAAATCGTACGACCGTAACGAACAGTCTTCGTCTGTTAAATCTGAATCCGGAAGTCCAGCAGATGCTTGTGGAGGGGCGCCTGACCAGCGGTCATGCAAGAGCGCTTCTTGCGGTAGCAGATCCGAAACAGCAGTTAGAACTGGCCAAAAAGGTTGAAGCGGAGCGCATGAGCGTCCGTGAGATTGAAAAGGCAGTGAAATTGCTGGGAAAAGAAAAAAAAGAAAAGAAAAAAGACCCGGTGGATGAGGCTGTAGAGCTTGTATTCCAGGATATGGAGAACCGTATGAAGACGGTGATGGGAACGAAGGTTAACATCAGCCGAAAAGATAAGACAAAAGGAAAGATCGAGATCGAGTATTACTCTGAGGCTGAGCTGGAGCGTCTTGTAGAACTGATCGAATCCATTCAACCGGTGTAAAGTTGCAGGCGCGATGCAAAATTTTTGACGTTATAGTTACTATATCATGCTGAATTTTAATCCCAAAATGTAATATGATACAGCGAAGATAGTACGACATTGATAAAAAAATAACTATCTAAAAGTCGAGAGGCTACGGATTAAGAATGGAAAGACAGGATATTATTATATGGAAGGAAGTATTTTAAATAATCTGGGATTCGATCCGGTGTATCTTTTAATTGCATCGGCATTTCTGACGCTGATTTTGTTGATCGTGACGGTGATTTCCCTGATCAATATGAGAAAGCTTTATCGTCGCTATGATATTTTTATGCGTGGGAAAGATGCGGAATCCATGGAAAATATGATCGTTGATCAGATGAATGCGATCATTCAGCTGCAGTCTCAAGATCGTTATAACAAAGATTCGATCCGTTCAGCAAATAAAAACAGCCGCGCTGCATTTCAGAAAATTGGCATTGTAAAGTACAATGCATTCAAGGGAATGGGCGGCAATTTAAGCTTTGCTCTTGCACTTTTGGACTATACCAATACAGGGTTTGTGCTGAATTCGGTGCATAGCCGGGAGGGCTGTTATCTGTATTTGAAGGACGTAGAGCGCGGAGAAACAGAAGTTTTGCTGGGAGCAGAAGAGAAGGAAGCACTGGAACAGGCTCTTGGATATAAGGAAAAGAAGCCAACAGAAGAATAAATGGCAAAAAACTATGATTGCATGTTTCACGTGAAACATGCAATCATAGTTTTGTTACAACATCTTAGATATCTATGTACGAAAAAAAGATCATAAAATTCCTATAAATTAGCTGGAAAGATATTGACAATTATTTAACAAGTGGTATAATGCTAACAGAGTTGATCATAAGAACTCGAAATGATATCGGTTTTAATGAAAAGTGAAAGTTATAAACCCCATTTCAAACCATTGGAGGATAGAAAAACATGGCAAAGAAAGAGATGACAGCAGTTCCGGAAATCATCGACAACGTAGAGGCACTGGAAGCAAAAATGGCTGCTATGCGTGAGGCACAGAAGGTATTTGCTACCTATACGCAGGAGCAGGTTGATAAGATTTTCCATGCAGCAGCAATTGCAGCAAACCAGATGCGTATCCCATTAGCAAAGATGGCAGTAGAAGAGACCGGCATGGGCGTTGTAGAAGATAAAGTCATCAAAAATAACTACGCAGCAGAGCATATTCATAATGCATACAAGGATATGAAGACCTGCGGTGTGATCGAAGAAGATAAAGCATATGGTATCAAAAAAATTGCAGAGCCGATCGGCCTGGTAGCAGCCGTTATTCCGACAACCAATCCGACTTCTACTGCAATCTTTAAAACTCTGATCTGCTTAAAGACCAGAAATGCTATCATCATTTCCCCACATCCGCGTGCAAAAGCAAGCACGATCGCAGCAGCTAAAGTTGTTCTGGATGCAGCAGTTAAGGCAGGTGCTCCGGAGGGAATCATTGGATGGATCGATGTTCCGTCTCTGGAACTGACCAATACCGTTATGAAGGACGCTGATATCATCCTGGCAACCGGTGGCCCGGGCATGGTTAAGGCAGCATATTCTTCCGGTAAACCGGCTCTTGGCGTAGGCGCCGGCAATACTCCGGTTATCATTGATGAGACCGCAGATATCAAACTGGCTGTTAACTCCATTATCCATTCTAAGACCTTTGATAATGGTATGATCTGTGCATCTGAACAGTCTGTTACCGTTTTGGCACCGATTTACGATGCAGTAAAGAAAGAATTTGCATATCGCGGATGCTATTTCCTGAAGCCGGATGAGATCGAGAAGGTAAGAAAAACTATCCTGATCAATGGTTCTCTGAATGCAAAGATCGTAGGACAGAGCGCATTTAAGATCGCACAGATGGCTGGCGTTGAGGTTCCGGAGGATACCAAAATCCTGATCGGTGAGGTAGAGTCCGTAGATATCAGTGAAGAGTTTGCACATGAGAAACTGTCTCCGGTTCTGGCTATGTACAAGGCTGAGACCTTCGATGAGGCGATTGCAAAGGCTGAGCGTCTGGTAGCAGACGGCGGTTATGGCCATACTTCTTCTCTTTACATCAATGTAAATGAGAAAGAGAAAATGGCAAAACACGCTGAGGCTATGAAGACCTGCCGTATCCTGGTTAATACCCCGTCTTCTCACGGTGGTATCGGTGATCTGTACAACTTCAAGCTGCTTCCGTCTCTGACACTGGGATGCGGTTCCTGGGGCGGCAACTCTGTTTCTGAGAACGTAGGCGTGAAACACCTGCTGAACATTAAGACTGTTGCTGAGAGGAGAGAAAACATGCTGTGGTTCCGTGCACCGGAAAAGGTATATTTCAAGAAGGGCTGCATGCCGGTAGCTTTAAGTGAGCTGAAAGATGTTCTTGGCAAGAAGAGAGCGTTCATCGTAACCGACTCCTTCCTGTACATGAACGGATATACAAAACCGATTACTGACAAACTGGACGAGATGGGCATTGTTTACCAGTGCTTCTCTAATGTACAGCCGGATCCGACCCTGGCAAATGCCATCGAAGGTGCAAAGGCTATGACTGCATTCCAGCCGGATGTTATCATCGCACTGGGCGGCGGTTCTGCAATGGATGCAGGTAAGATCATGTGGGTAATGTACGAGCATCCGGAGGTAGACTTCCAGGGTATGGCAATGCGTTTCATCGATATCCGGAAACGTGTTTACACCTTCCCGAAGATGGGCGAGAAAGCATACTTTGTGGCAATCCCGACTTCTTCCGGTACCGGTTCTGAGGTGACTCCGTTCGCTGTTATCACCGATCAGGAGACCGGCGTGAAGTATCCGTTAGCAGATTATCAGCTGCTTCCGAACATGTCTATCGTAGATACCGATAACATGATGAGCCAGCCGAAGGGCTTAACCAGTGCATCCGGCGTAGACGTTCTGACTCACGCACTGGAGGCATACGCTTCTGTAATGGCAACCGACTATACCGACGGTCTTGCATTAAAAGCAATGAAGAACGTATTTGAATATCTGCCGACCGCATACAACGATGGCAGCAATGTTGAGGCAAGAAGCAAGATGGCAGACGCATCCTGCATGGCCGGTATGGCATTCGCAAATGCTTTCCTGGGTGTATGTCATTCCATGGCACACAAGCTGGGCGCATTCCATCACCTGCCACACGGTATTGCAAATGCTCTGATGATTTCTCTGGTCGTAGAGTATAATGCTGCTGAGTGCCCGAGAAAGATGGGAACCTTCTCCCAGTATCAGTATCCGCATACCATGGCTCGTTACGCAGAGTGCGCACGTTTTGTAGGCATTCAGGCTAAGAGCGATGAGGAAGCTGTAAAGAAACTCATTGAGAAGATCGAGGCCCTGAAGACCGCTGTTGGCGTGAAGAAGACCATCGCTGATTACGGTGTAGATGAGAAGTACTTCTTAGATACTCTGGATGCAATGGTAGAGCAGGCATTCGATGACCAGTGCACCGGTGCAAACCCGAGATATCCGCTTATGAGCGAGATCAAGGAAATGTACTTAAAGGCTTACTACGGAAAATAAATAATAAAGTAAAACACGAAAAAAAGTCCCTCGGACGGCAGACCCGTCCGAGGGACTTTTTTCGTGTTTTTATGTTTCACGTGAAACATACTGGATACTTGACAAAACTAATATCGTTAGCTTAAAATAAAACTAATACCGTTAGTTTTAAAAGGAGGCTATGAGTTGGCACATAAAGGGTTAACTTCAGAAGCAGTAATAAAGGCGGCAGCAGAGCTGATTGAGCAGCATGGATATGAATCTTTTTCCATGCGCCTTTTGGCAGATCGTTTGGGGATAAAGACTGCTTCTCTTTATAATCATGTGGAAAATATGGATGCGCTTTTGTCAGAGGTATGCAGGTATGGGCTCTGTCTGCAAAAGGAAGAAGAGTTGCAGGCCATTGAAGGAAAACATGGGGAGGAAGCGGTGAGGATTTTGGCGAAAACTTACCGCGGATTTGCGAAGGAGCATTGGCAGCTTTATGATCTGATCATGAACCGTTCTGCAAAGGATCACCGCGTATTGGATGATGCAGCAGTGTTGTTTACAGATCCGCTGAAGCAGATGCTACAGGATTTCAAGATCCAAGAGGAAGACAGTATTCATTACCGCAGGCTCTTTCGTGCTATTGTTCATGGGTTTGTGTCACAGGAGGAGCAGGGATTTTTCTCGCACTATCCGGCAAATGCGGAGGATAGCTTCCATTTTGCAATACAGTGTTATATAGAAAGCTTGAAACAGGGGGAGAAATTGAGCCGGTTATTTGAAACGATGCACTAAATCAAAACCACAACGAGAAAAGAGGTGTTTTGAGATGGAGAAGGATAAGAAAAACGAAGAACTTTTTCGCAGTATGCCGGTGATGCAGGCCATACTGACCTTGGCCGTACCGACGGTAGTGAGCCAGATTATCACGATCATATACAATATGGCGGATACCTTCTTTATCGGCCAATTAGGGGATCCAAAGAAGGTGGCAGCTGCAACGTTGGCTATGCCGTTGTTTATGTTTATGACAGCACTTTCCAATTTGTTTGGTGTGGGAGGTGCAAGCCTGATCTCGCGTTTTCTGGGGGCAAATGAGCGAAAAAAGGCATCGCAGTGCAGCGCATTCTGCATTTGGACAGCAGCGGTCGTATCGGCGTTATATGGCATCCTGGTGCTGCTTAGCAGGACGACCCTGCTTCCAATCCTGGGAGCGAATGAGGAGACCGGCAGTTTGGCGGCGGTGTATCTTTTTTGGACGATCGGTCTGGGGGCATTGCCTACGGTGATGAATCCGGCTCTGGCGCATTTGCTCCGTGCGGAAGGATATTCGCGTCAGGCAAGCTTTGGCGTGGCTTTTGGAGGTGTTTTGAACATGCTGCTTGATCCGCTGCTGATTTACGGATGCCGGATGGATATCAAAGGTGCGGCGGTTGCTACCTTTCTTTCGAATACCATAGCCCTGCTGTATTTTCTGAGATTTATTTGGAAGATTCGCAAGAACAGTGTGCTGACGCTGTCACCGAAAATGTATACAGTGGAGAATCATATTCCGTCCGAGGTTTTAAGCGTAGGTTTGCCGAGCTTTCTTATTTCCATGATGGGAACGGTTTCCAATATGGTGCTCAACAATATCATTGCAGGATATTCCAATGTCGCAGTGGCGGGAATGGGGATTGCAAAAAAACTCAATCTGCTGGCCTTTGCTGTGGGACAGGGGATTACTCAGGGAACGCTGCCCCTCATTGGCTATAATTTTACATCCGGGAATAAAAAACGGATGATGGATGCGATCCGCAAGCTGTGCGCGTTCAGCTTTTGTGTAGCACTGCTGATTGCAATCTTACTGTATACACAGGCGACGTTGGTGAGCAGGCTGTTTATCAATGATGCGGATACGGTTGCATATGGCAGTCGATTTTTGCATATTATCTGTTCAGCCAGCCCGATGACCACCTTGACCTTCTTCTCTCTGACTGTGTTTCAGGCAACCGGAAAGAAATGGCAGCCGGTTATCCTTTCTATGCTGAGAAAAGGAACCGTGGATGTCCCGTTTATGCTTCTGTTTAACCATCTGTTTGGAATCCGGGGCGTTGCCTGGGCCACGCCGGTGGCAGAGGTGATTTCTTTGATCGTTGCTGCAGTGATGGTGATTCCATATATCAACAGTTTGGCGGACCCTGAACGGTAACATAAACAGTAACATAAACAGTAACATAAACAGTAACATAAACAGTAACATATAGTAACATATAGTAACACGTTGTACCGTAATAGGTTGCCTTTTTCACATGTAAATGGTATGATGATCTCATATCGAAATAGGACAGCAGGTGCTGCAGTCTGTAATGGTTGTTACACTGTATGAGAAGAACGAAATGTAATCGACCGTGCAATGCAAGGATAGCAATACAGAAACTGCAGGTAAAAGGGAAGCAGGTGAAAAACCTGCGCGATCTCGTCACTGTAAGCAGGGAGCACCGGATTTTGTGCCTGCCCGAGGAGGGCAGGCCGACCACTGGTTTTTGGAGACTGGGAAGGTAATCCGGTTGTGTTGATCTGCAAGCCAGGAAACCTGCCTGCTGTTGGTACAGGAGCATTCCAGACCACGAGGACTTGGTCGTGCCGAGAAAATCAGAAAAAGGGAAATTTATGGTTTCCTGTCTTTTATTCTAAGCCACAGCTCGTGGTATGTTCCGGGTATCCCCAGATCGATATGTCAGTATGTATGGATTTTTATAGGAGGACGTATCATGAAAAAGAGAACACTGACAGCATTATTTGCAGTGACTGCACTTTCTGCTGCGATGATGGCAGGCTGCGCAGGCAAGGCAGAGAAAACAGAAGCAACCACAGCAGAGAAAACCACGGCTGAGGCTGCAGAGGAGACGACCATCGAAGCCGAGACAGAGACCGAAGCTGAGGCGGAGGAAGAAGACGAAGAAAATTACGATACCGGAGATGCATCTATGGACAACACAAGAAATCAGGACGAAATTGGCGATCAGGAACTTCTGGTGGTAAGCTTTGGAACCAGCTACAACGACAGCCGTCGTTTCACCATCGGTGCAATTGAGAATGCAATGGAAAAGGCATTTCCGGATTATGCAGTAAGACGTGGATTCACCAGTCAGATCATCATTGATCATGTGAAATCCAGAGATAATGTAACCATTGATAATGTTGGCGAAGCATTGACCCGTGCAGTGGACAATCATGTAAAGACGCTGGTGATTCAGCCGACTCATCTGATGAATGGTCTGGAGTACAATGACCTGGTAGACGAGATCGCACAGTATTCGGATGCCTTCGAGAAGGTAGCAATCGGTGAGCCGCTGCTGACCAGCGATGACGATTTTAAGGCTGTGATCAAGGCAATCACGGAAGCAACTACAGAATATGACGATGGTGAGACTGCAATCTGCTTTATGGGACATGGCACCGAGGCCGATTCCAATGCGGTTTATGCGAAGATGCAGGATATGTTGGTTTCTGAGGGCTATAAGAACTACTATGTAGGTACTGTAGAGGCAACACCGAGCCTGGATGATGTGATCGCAAAGGTCAAAGAGGGCGACTACAAGAAGGTTGTTCTGGAGCCGCTTATGATCGTTGCAGGTGATCATGCCAACAACGATATGGCAGGCGATGACGATGATTCCTGGAAGAGCGGATTTGAAAAGGAAGGTTATGAGGTGACCTGTCTGGTTCGCGGTTTAGGCGAGTTAGAAGCAATTCAGCAGCTTTTTGTTGAGCACGCACAGGCAGCAATTGACAGCCTGAACTAAACATTGGGTTACACAAAGACAGGCGGCGGACTAGTGTACTGGCACATTCATTTTCAGTGCACTAGTTCCGACCGCCTGTTTTTACACTCGAACCTCCGGTTACACGGATTGTTTCGTGCTTTGCATTCCCACAATCCGGCTTCAATTCGGATTTTCGTGGAGCTTTTGCCCCACTTATCCTCATTGAAGGGCGTGTCATAAACTCCATCTCCCACCGACATGCGAGCATGTCGTGGAAGATGAGTT
>CAVALB010000080.1:0-11399 GCA_963589345.1 uncultured Selenomonadales bacterium
AAATTGGTTCGGGTGTCAAAACACCCGAACCTCCGGTTACACGGATTGTTTCGTGCTTTGCACTCCCACAATCCTGCTTCAATTCGGATTCCCGTGGTGCTTTTGCCCCACTTCATCCTCATTGAAGGGCGTGTCATAAACTCCATCTCCCACCGACATGCGAGCATGTCGTGGAAGATGAGTTTTGACACTGTAACCAAGTTTTTCGCAAAAAATCCGCATTTTAGATATTGACAATTTCTGCCGGATTAGGTAGAATGCAATAGTATGTTTACATTGAACTGTCCGTGTCCAGACTTTGATGCAAACCAAAGACTATAAATCATATTTGTTAAATTGGAGGTGCCCAGATTGGCTAACATTAAATCTGCTAAAAAGAGAATCTTAGTAAACGAGACCAAGGCTGCTAGAAACAAAGCAATCCGTTCTAAAGTTAAAACTGCTTGTAAGAAAGTAGAAGCTGCTGTAACCGCTGCTGACAAGGCTGCTGCACAGAGCGCTTTAGTTGCTGCTATTTCCGAGATCGACAAGGCTTGCACCAAGGGTGTATACCATAAGAATACCGCTTCCAGAAAGGTTTCCCGCCTCTCTAAAGCTGTAAGCGCAATGGCTTAATCATAAGACTGGAATATTATAAATGAAAAAAGGCTTCGGTTCCTGGGTGTGTGGAACCGAAGCCTTTTTATTTTTCTGATCAGGCGCCTTGGCACATCCTCGCGCCAAGGCGCTGTTGCTTAGCGCAGCCGCATATCCCCGCGGTAAGTGTGCTCTACGCTCCAGCATTTTCGATCGGCCAGGATTTTCTGAGTGCCGCATAGGAAATCAGAAAATTTACAAGCCAACCGGCCGGTACCGCAAGCCAGACAAACGCAATGCCAAACCGCGGTGCAAACAGCAAGGCCACTGCCAGACGAATTGCAAGGTTTACCATGTTTGCAGCGAGGAACGGCCGCATGATCCCAAGTCCGCGAAGGACTCCGTCGGTTGCCATCTTGATCCCCATGAAGATGAAAAAGTAGCCGAGCCATCTCATGTAATCTCCGGACACCTGATAGGCCAGGGCAGTTCCATCTTTTCCGAGAAAGAGAGAGGAAATCTGCGTATGCAATGTTTCAATGACCAGGAAGGCCAGGACTGCGAAGCACAGATCAAGCACCAGAGCCGCGCGGTAGCCTTGTTTGATGCGCTGTGACTTACTTGCCCCGAGGTTTTGAGCAACATACGGTGAAACCGCATTACCGATGGATACGAAGATCAGAGAAAAAACACTCTCCACTCTCATCGTTGCGGAATATCCTGCCAGCGCCTGTGTGCCAAACGGATTGACGACCGCCTGCACGATCATCATCCCGATGGATACCGTAGACTGCTGAAGCACGGACGGAACAGCAATCCGAAGCATGGAGCGCAGTTCCCGCCCATCAAACCAAAAGAAGCTGCTCTGATACCGCCGCATCCGGCAAAGGAAAATCGCAAACGAAAACACGGCAGAAATGCCCTGGGCGATCAGGGTTGCAAGTGCAGCTCCAAATACGCCGAGGCCAAGACCGATCACCATCCAAAGATCCAAAAAAACATTTAAGACGGAAGAAAAAATCAACAATCCAAGCGGAATCTTTGACTCCCCGATCGATGTAAACATGGTGGAAAGAATGTTGTACATAAACAAAAACGGGAAGCCCACAAAATAAACGCGAAGATACAACACGGCCGCATCCAGAATGTCGTCCGGAGTTTGCAGCGCGATCATCATCGAACGCGAAAAACAAAATCCCAAAATTCCAAGCGCAATGCTCAGGATCAAAAAGCTAAGCAAGGAAGTGGACACGATCGTTTTCATTCTGCCATAATCCTTGGCACCGAAATAGCGGCTCACAAGCACTCCGGCACCGACACCGGCTCCCAGAGCCACGCAAATGAAAACATTCGTCAGTGCCGCACAGGCACCGACCGCCGCCAGGGCAGAGGATCCGACATACTGCCCCACGATGATCGAATCCGCCATATTGTATACCTGCTGGAAAAAACTGCCGAGGATCATCGGCAGTGCAAACACCGTCAAGGCCTTCAGAGGCGCATCGGTGATCAGATATTCATCTTTTGATGTTAGCATCAGAATCCTCCCGTTTTTTTGCTTCAGCATGCAGCGCCGCCGCAATTTTTTTTATAAGTCCTCGATCCGCCGGCAGCCAGTCTACATCGTCTAACTGTTCTTTTGTCAGCCATCTTGCAGCCTCATGTTCCTTCAGCACCAGATCTCCCTTTGCGATTTTACACCAGAAGCAATCCATCGAAAGGTGAAATTCCGGATAATCATACTCAACCGTATCGATCAATTCCTCAACTGTGATCTTTGTATCAAGTTCTTCCATGATCTCACGCTTGATTGCAGCCTTGGGTGTTTCATCCGGTTCGATTTTTCCTCCGGGAAACTCCCACCCGTCTTTGAAAGTACCATATCCTCGCTGTGTGGCTAAAATAATTGGTTCTCCGTTCTCATTCACAGCCTTAATAATCGCTGCGACTACTCTTATTGTTTTCATGTTGCTCCTTATGACACAATGTACTCGTAGATATCCTCACGGATCGGAGTATCCAGGATCCACTCGATTTCTACTGCTGTTTTTTCTGTATTTGCCATGGTAAATTCTCTTGTCTTTCCGCTTGCCGTCATATGACCAAGATAATAGAATTCCTTTGAAATCTTATCATCCTTGTTTTTTCTGACAAAGAGCTCTACCTGTATACCGCGTTCTTTTGCTTTCAGAAAATTCTGCACATCCTCTGACTGTAAACTCCTTCCTGATTTGGAAATGGCGATCAATCGATCTCGAAAGCCCGGTACAAAATGATCCTCATATTTTGTTGTATCACTGATATTCTCATCTTTATCATAATTGATGAATACCGGAAATGTTTTTGTCTTTTTATCATACTTGTAGCCGCCAATGTTTAAGGGCACCTCATTCTGTTCCCAGTTCAGCAAACGGCAAACATCCTCATATGTATATTTCTGATATAAAACCAGATCCGTCTGATCATAAGAATTTTTATAATCTCTTTCATATCGACTGATACCAAATTCGACAAGCTCCTTCAGAACTGCGTAGAAATCATCATTTTTCAGCATCTGCAGGAAGGTCTTTGCCGGCTTATAATCGGTTCCCTCTTCTTCAATAAATACACACTGCGAGTATGTTTTCTTGCTCGCACCGGCAGGAAATTCATTCGTCATAACATTGACAATGTTTTTCATTTGCTCCTGACTCACAGATTTTCCATAGTCCTTCAAATCCTCTGAAAGTCCTGCAAGCAATCCATATCCGGCAAGTCCATGCGCATATGACAGGATTCGCCGCAGCATCTGAAGCTCCTGAATTCGTTTTCCGTTCGCCAGTTTTTTCGAGACAAATTCTATGATCTTCTCTTCATCATCAGATAGTCGAATCTTGTAGTCTTTCTCATATTTCTTTAAAAACATGTAATAGGATCCCAGACTGTTGTTATCAAAGATACGGATGATGTCCATCTCTCCGTAATCGTCAAAATCTCGCAAGCCGGGAATGCGTCCAAGCTTATTTTTCAGATTCGCATAATTCTCTTTGATCAGCTTGATATCGCTGAAATTCGCATTATCAATCGATGTAAAAATTTTCTTTCTGCTAATCTCATCGAAGTGTACCGTAGATGCTCCCGGAATCACCCGTTCGCCTTCTGTAACATATCTGCGAATATTATCTTTGTTATAGGTTCGATCGCCGGACAGAGCAATCGGGATCATGAAATTATTTGCGTAATTGCCAATAAAATCAAGAATGACAACGTACTCTTTCCCGGCTGCTTTTCTGAGTCCCCGACCTAACTGCTGAATAAATACGATCGGCGACTGCGTTGGTCTGAGCATGATCACCTGATTTACTTCGACGATGTCAATTCCTTCATTTAGAATTTCAACAGAGAAGATATAATCCAGAGGTTCTTGAGCCACTGATGCATCTTCCTCATTCATAGCAAGACGTTCAAATGCGGCCTGCCTCTCCAACTCCGATGCACTGCCATTTAACGCAAGGGTTCTGAATTTCTGTCCGGTGGATGGATTGATCTGCGCATTGAACTTCGCTGATAATTCTTCCGTCTCCCTGATACTGCTGCAAAAGATCAGTCCCTTCACCTTACTTCCGCTATATCCATAATAATCTGCCTGTTGTATGATATGCCTTACTCGCTCATCACCAGCAAGCATCGAAAAATCTCGGTGCGCCTCTTTGGAATCACCAATAATTGCTAAATCGGTAATTCCAAAGTAATGAAAGGGACAAAGAAGATTTTCCTCCATTGCCTGCTGCAATCGAATCTCATAAGCAATCTGATGATCAAATAATTCATAGACATTTCTGCCTTCCACATGATCATCGCGCTTATCCGGTGTAGCAGTCATTCCCAGCCAAAGCCTTGGCGTAAAATGCTTCATGATCTTTTGATAAGTTTGCGCCGGAACATGATGAGCTTCATCTAAAATAATGCAGTCAAATGCATCCTTTTTATATTGAAGTAAATGTTCATCACGATTTAACGTCTGCACGGTCGCAAACACATAATTCGCATCATAGTCATGACAGCCGTCACCGACCAGCCCCATGGAAACAGACGCTGCAAAAATCTTTTCATAGGACTTTTTTGTCTGTCTGGCCAGCTGACCTCTGTGAACTAAGAACAATACTCTCTTAAATCCGAGTTCTCTCATGGCAAAAGCAGAGGCATAGGTTTTTCCGGTTCCGGTTGCAGAAATAAGCAGTGCTCGTTTTTCACCTGCATCAAGAATCTTTTTCAAATTCGTAATAAACCCAACCTGCATACTGTTGGGCTGCAGATTGAACTTTTCAATCGATGTTACTTTTTCCTGCCTGGCAATCTCACGCTGATGTTGAATGATCCGGTACCTTTCGCTGTAACCTTCATAAAATTCATCAAATGTCATTGCACTGCTGCAATTCCATAATGCGTTGAATTCTGCAACAATCGCTTTTGCAATTTCTCCCTGCTCTGTTGAAATCAGTTTGGTATTCCATTCTTTGCTGCTGGTAAGAGCAGCATTCGTGATATTAGAGCTGCCGATAATGATTCGATAAAGTTCTTCCCTTCTAAAAATATAGCCCTTGGTATGAAATCCATTCTCTGCAGCCTCCGCATCATACATTTTAAGTGTAATGTTGGACAACTCATGAAGCTTTTTCAAGGCTCTTGGTTCACTGAAGCTTAAATAATTCGTTGTTAAGATCTGTCCTTTGATATTCTTCTTTTCAAGTTCCTTCAACGTTTGAAGGAGCGGAGTCAGGCCGCTCATTGTGATAAAGGCAACACTGATTTGGAATTGATCGCATGATAACAGCTCATCCTCGATGGATGAGAGTACCTTCTTTCCTTCCTTATGATTGTTCGATACAAACTGCGGTCTGTATACATTGCTCGAAACAACCGAGCCATCGATGTATGCTGTTTCAAATCCGAGCCTCACCTCGTCAAGTTTCTTCATATATTTTCCTCGCATCATTCGCTCGATTTTCTATGCCGGCTCTGAGAATATCCATATATCCTGTTTCCAGTTTTTCGAAATATCTGTACACATCTGCAAGCGGCGTGGGGGATTTCAAAAGAGCTTTTGCCTGGGCATCTGTCAATTCCAATTCCTCCATTGCCATCACAATGTCCTCTCGAACTGCATACTCGTAAGCATAACGGAGGATTTCTTCGTATGGCAGACCTTTCAGCCATTCCCGGAATATATCCTGTTCAGCTGCCATTTTTTTATAAAGAGCCTTGTTCCAATTCTGCGCATTTATGTCATTCTCTTCCATTCCTGTCTTTTCTGTAATCAGAGCCTGTCCGTATCTATTGCCTGCTCCGGTTTGAGAAACATGGCATATTTTTTCATAAATAAGGACTCCTTCTTGTCGAATCGATTCCAATAATTCCTGCTGGATTGGTTTATCTAAATCGATGATATCAAATTCTAGCAGGGTTGTAGTGTCTTCATCCACATCCAGAATAAAGGAACTGCTGTTTCCGCCTTGAAACGCGAGGTCAATATCGCTGCGTTCTTTAAAATCACCTCTTGCACGGGAGCCAAAAAGGATTACTTTTTCTACATTATTTTTCTGCGCGAATGCGATGATTTCGTCGATCACCTGTTGTCGTATTCCTGTGTGTTTGTATCTTTCTTCATTCATAGAATCACCATTTCAAAAACCTCATTATGATATAAGCTGATACCTGCAGCCGAAACAGATCGCCGTCTATCCCAAAAGATTTCAACATCATCTATAGATCTTCGGTATCATTCTCCCGCAAAAATCCCCTCCAAAGCCTTGGCAATTGCCTCCATGCTGATCGGCTTTATGATATGACCGTTCATCCCGGACTCGTAGGATTTTCTCTTGTCCTCTTCAAAGGCATTTGCGGTCATCGCGATGATCGGGATGTTGGCCTTTTTGTTGTCCGGCAGTGTTCGAATTTCTCTGGTGGCTGTATAACCATCCATCTTCGGCATTTGAATATCCATGAAGATCAGATCATATTGATCCGAGGGGGCTTTGTCGATGGTGACAACCGCCACATCGCCGTCATTAACGCTGTCTACCGTCATGCCTGCTTCCTCCAGGATCGCCGTCGCAATCTCTCGGTTCAGTGCATTGTCTTCCACCAGAAGCACTCTCTTACCGCTGTAATCATGAATCTTATTCTCTTTTTCTTTTTCCTTTTCTATGCCTTCCCGAATCATCGGCTGTGTCAGCACCTCTTTCAGTTCTGACATGAAGATCGGTTTCGATACAAAGGCCGTAACGCCTGCCTGTCTGGCCTCAGACTCAAAATCTGCCCAGTCATAGGCTGTCAGCACAATGATCGGAACGTCGGCACTTATGACTTTTCGAATCCTTCGGACTGTCTCAATCCCGTTCATATCCGGCATCAGATAATCGATGATATAAACCTTATATTCGTCCATCATCTCCGCAGCATCCTGAGCGCGGACAATCGCCTCTTTGCCGGATGTCGTCCAGTCCGGACGCATCTGTATATCCCGAAGCATCTTGCTGACGCTTCTGCAGGTATCCATATTGTCATCCACGATCAGTGCCCTTGCGCCCAGAAACTCCGGAATCGGCTCGTTCTTAACAGCTCTGCCGCCAATTTTCAGATCCAGTGTAACGGTAAACAAAGAACCTTTTCCCACTTCACTCTCAACACGGATATCACCGCCCATCATATCCACAATATTTTTGGTGATGGCCATGCCAAGGCCTGTTCCCTGAATACCGCTGACAGTTGCACTGTATTCTCTGGAAAATGTTTCGAATATGTGTCCAAGATACTCCTTGGACATACCGATGCCATTATCCTTTACAGAAAACTCATAGGTTGTATAATTCTTTAAGCTGCAAGGCTTCTCCACAAGCCGAATCATGATATCGCCGCCGGGCTGTGTGAATTTGATCGCATTTCCTACAATATTAAGCAGGATCTGATTCAGGCGAAGCTTGTCTGTGAGCACATCCTCGTGCACCACATCCTGTGTATCAATGAAAAGATTCTGATTTTTTGCCTTGATCAAGCTCTGGATCATCGTGCGAAGATCATGTAAGAGATCCGGAAGATGTACGTCCGTCTCCTGAAGCTTTACCGTACCGCTCTCGATCCGGCTCATATCCAGGATGTCGTTGATCAGGCTCAAAAGATGTGTACTGGAGGTGCTGATTTTGCTAAGGTAATCCTGTACCTGTGCCCGGTCATCGCTATGGGTCTGTGCCAAGGCCGTAAATCCAACGATGGCATTCATCGGAGTGCGGATATCATGGGACATGCTGTTTAAAAAGGTTGTCTTTGCCTTGCTGGCCTGCTGGGCTGCCGCCAAAGCATGTGCCAGCGCCTCCTGCTGCTTCAGATCATGCAGCTTCTCTTTTGTGATATCATGGGCAACATAAAGGACTTCCTTCGCTGTGCCGTCCGCGTCTCTTTTCTTTACAATGATCCGTGACTGCATCCACCGACCGTCCGGAGCCTTATATTCTGTTGTGATCGTATTCACGTACTTCAAACGTTCTGTAAGAGTATTGAAATCCAAAAATTCACGCATCGATTCCCGGTATTCCTGATCGATAAAGGATTCAAGAACCTTATCCCTCACATCGTCAAAATTACCGCTTGGCTCTGCCACCTCTCCCATGAGAGGGACGCTGGTCAGCACACGATAGCGGTGATCAGCAATATCCACGCTAAAGATCGTGGAATAGATCGTCGCCAGGGAATTCACCACCTCCGCGTGTTCTCTTTCTCCGCGCAGACGCGCATCCTCCGGCTCTTTTTCCCGCCTTGCCTGCTCCTCATGCTCTTTCACAATCGCATCGATGACCTGAAAACCGGCTACAACAATTCCCCTGTCGTCCGCTTTTCTGAAATTGAACTGGTAATAATGCAGTTTTCCGCCCTCTATGCTGCGATAGGTGCCGCTGTATTCATTCTGATTTAAAAATACTTTTTTGATATTTTCAAAAGCAAATGCCTCGGCCACTTTTTCCTTATCATCCGGATGCACATTTTCCTGGATCCATTGCTTCACCACAGAATCGATGGGGAATTCGGTTTCCTTCACATCCCTAACAGCCCTAACATCATAGTCCCTTGCAAGCCGTACCACTCTCGCTGTCCCACTGTTTAAATTAGCGATAAATACATTTTTGAAATTTTTAGCCAGTGAGTTGATGATTGCAACCTGCTCTGTCAGTGCCTCATCCTTTTTCTTCTGTTCACGAACCAGTTCATCCACATCATAGTGGTATCCTCTAAGCACAAATCCGCCTTCGATCGGCTTTGCCGTTCCTCCGCAGCGCACATAGCGTTCGCCCAGAACAGGATGCTTCCAGAGATACGTATTTTCATCCCGTCCCTCACTTTTCATTTTTTCAACACTGTTTAAAACGGACTGCAGGGAGGACGGAGTGATGTTTGTAAACCATGCATCATAGACTTCCTCCTGTGTCAGTTTCTTATCTGCCACGCCCAGAATTTCAAGCATCAGACCATCCGCTTCCATCCTTGGAGCTTGCCCATCAATCAGATAAATATTCCAGATCCCCATCCCGGACGCCGCAAGGATTTCCTGCATCGCATCGAGCTTTTCATAGCTTTTTGTAACCTCATCCAAAGTAAGTTTCTTAAAATCCAACTTTGCCGCAGTTGGTACCTTCGTCATCATGCACACCTCCCTGCCAAATTCCCCATCCGCTGTTCCGATCAACGTTCCCATGTTTTTCATTATAACACCATGGTAAACCACGGTAAACCATAGGACACAATTTCCTATGAATGAAAAGAAAGAGCTTCAGCAGCCAGACAATACTGTCAACATGCTGAAGCTCTGAACCCTAGTAAATATGGCATCCGTTCCGTCCGTGTTCTTTCACATAATACAGAGCCCGATCGGCATCTTTAAATAAGCTTTCTCCTGGGTTTTCTCGATCCATAAAGGCAACGCCCACACTCAGCGACACCGTCGGCACATGTTCGTCATGCATGGCAAGCTGCTTGTTGATCTCGCTTATTTTATGTTTAATCGTATAGCCAAGATCACTTGTCACATCCATCATGACAACCGCAAATTCATCTCCACCGATTCGACAGATATAATCAATCGAGCGAAATTCCTCCCCCAAGAGCGTTGACACTCGTTTCAGGATGGCATCTCCGGCATCATGCCCATAGTTGTCATTGACACTCTTAAATTTGTCTATATCCACAAGGATCAATGCAGAATTTCGCTTATTCTTTTCCATAGACTGCAAAATTCGATCAAAGGATCCTCGGTTGAGCACACCGGTCATCGAGTCACGCTCCGCCCGATCCTGCATAAGCTTCTCATCTGTAACATCACGAGCAACATACAGAATTTCCACTGTTCTGCCATTTTCATCTCTGCGTTTTACAATAAAACGAGCCTGCATCCATCGCCCTGTGGGTGCTTTATAATCCGTTGCTACCGTCTTTACCTTTTCCAATCGGTCAGCCAATGTATTCAAATCCAAGAATTCCCGCAAAGGTTCCCGAAATTCCGGCTCCATGAATTTTTCTATGATCGTATCCTTTACATCGTCAAAATTACCCTTACTTGCAGCAACCATTCCCATAAGCGGCACGCTGGTTAGGATTTCATATTCATGAGTCACGATATCTGCCTGAAAAATTGTGGAATAAATGGTCGACAGAGAGTTAATCACCTCTGCGTGCTCTTTTTCTTCCTGAAGCCGCGCTTCTTCGAGTGCCCTTTCTCTCTTTTGATTTTCAATCTGTTCTTCTACAATCTTATCGATCAGCTGGAATCCTGCTACGACATTGTCTGTACCATCGATTTTTCTTAAATCATACCGATAATAATGCTGTACACCATCTTCTATATTGCGATATGTACCGGTGAATTTATCCTGTTTGGAGAATACCTTTCTGACATTTTCTACATTCAGCGTTTCCTTGATCCGCTTCTTATCATCCGGATGGACCGTTTCACGCACCCACCGGTCAACAACAGCATCAAACGGAAAAGTCTGATCTTTCACATTTCTGATGGCTTTTACAGTATAGTTGTCGGCAAGTCGTATAGCCCGTGCAGTTCCATCCGTCATGTTTGCAACAAATACATTTCGAAAGCTCTTAGATAAAGCCTTGATAATTGCAAACTGTTCTTCCATCTCTTTTTGATGGGCAGCTTCTTTTTCTCGCTTCGCTTTCTCTATTTTCTGATGTTCTTCAATAATGTCATCGATATTCTGAAATCCTGCTACTGCTTTTTTGCCATCCTGATCAGCCTTGCCGAAGCTGTATTGAAAATAATGAATTTCCCCATTCACAAAACTGCGGTAATTTCCGACAAACTCTTCCTTCGTCTCGAAAACCTTTTTTATGTTTTCTATCGTAAGGGTACTGCGGACTTTCTCTCTGTCTTCTGAGTAGACAATTGTGTTAATCCACTTTTCAAGAACCGCTTCTAACCCAAACTCCCGATGATCCGTCTTGCCCGGAACGTCCACATAGTCTGCATCCAGTTTCAGGATTCTCGCTGTTCTTTTTTCCAAATCACACCAATAGACATTTTGGAAATGGCGAACAAGCGTGTCAAAAGCCATCAGCTGTTCTCTGTACAATTCATCTCGATTCTTACTCTGAACACCCCCATTCTCGCAATAACTGTCTATCATTTCCACACCTTCTCCGTCAAACTGTTCACGCATCGGGGATTTATTTTTTTCGTTACTATTTAATATACTGTTCAACATACATTTGCCTTTGTTAAATAAGCGTAACTGTTCAGAACCAACCTCCAAAATGCTTCGCATTTCGTCGGTGTGGCGTAT
>CAVALB010000081.1:0-11109 GCA_963589345.1 uncultured Selenomonadales bacterium
CTAGTGTACTGGCACATTCATTTTCAGACTAATGACGCTGAATATTTTTTCATTGACAAGGCGACTGAAAGAGGCGATGCGGTGGCATCGTCGATTGAAGTCAACGCAGTTCAATGGGAAAATAGACAAGTCAATTAGTTGAAATATGAATGTGTCAGTGCACTAGATGGGACGGACTTTATTTCTACAAGGACATCTCGCGCTACATTTCTTCCGAATATATGGAGGTGTGTCAATGCCCTGAATGGGGCGGCCTTCATTACTACAGTATGTCAATGTCTCTCCAGAATTTATGGGAAGATGTGTCAATGCCCTGAATGGGGCGGCCTTCATTTCTACGAGACCTCCGGTAAAGCCGGCACGTATTGATGACTCTGTGTCAATGCCCTGAATGGGGCGGGCTTCATTTCTACCCTTGGCTCTGGGGAGCCGCATAGATCAAGGCTTTGTGAACACATTTTTGCGGAAGTTTTTCAGAATATTCTGAAAACGGCGTTTTTGAAGGCCATTTTTGGCAAGTTCATAATTTGTTCCTATTTGAGCACTCGCCTTGACAATTCCTAGCATAGCATATTTTCCATAAATTGAAAAGCATTTCTTTTTCCAGCGCTGCCAGTAAAGTAGAAGCCGGTTGGGGCAGTTTTCTGCGTAGCATAAATATAAGTGTACTGTGTCCGGCTGTGTCACGACTGATGTTTGTGGAAGGCGGACAATTTATTGTCCGACATCCGCAAACATCTGTCAGTTACACCGTCCGAACACAACACTTATATTTTGCATAGCAGGAAACTGCCCCAACCGGCTTCGGACCCTCTGCTTCAGACCCGCAACTTTATTCGTTTACATGAAGTCCGCCTGGCAATACATGATCACTCCATCCTTCATGGTCAGCTGCGGCACAATTACCTGATGCCCCGTAAATCTATGCCCAGTGCGATCATAATACGGCACCTCTTTTTCCTTGATCTTGAAAATGACCAGATCCGCCTCTGTCCCTGCCTCCATGGACGCAAGACTCTCACGGTGCACGAGTCTTGCCGGAACGCGGGTTACCGCATCTAACACTTCACTGAGACTCATACCGAAATCCAGATATTTGCTCATGATGCGCGGCAGACTGTGAAGCGGCTGCAGGAAAAATCCGGATGTGTTGATATCAGAACTTATGATATCCGGTTTGAAGCCTTGCGCTACTGCCTTCTGCGCAATCTCCAGATCAAAGTTATTGCATCCGTTGCTGGCATCAAACAGGACACCGCGTTCTCTTGCCTTTAAAAGCCCCTCTCGCACGCTTCCGTCAGGATTCAGGCAGGTCTCCCTTCCTTTTCCCTGATAAATATGGCAGATCATATCATCTTTGCGCAGGATGCCTGCAAGCTTCTCTAAATCCATAACCGGGTTGGTAACATGAACGGATACGTTGCAGCCAAGTTCTTCTGCCAATTCTACGGTAGCGCGGATGGATTCTTCCGCATCCTCCGGAGCAATGATGCCGACCGACAGGCGGCTCTTTAAGCCCACCAGGTTGTCCGGATACTCTTTAAACAGCCGTTTGATCTTTGGGATGTCAAAATATTTCTTTTCCAGGCGCTCCGGATAACGATCGGTAATCTGGCCGCCGCTTCCTACCAGGAGCATATTCAGGATGCGGACATCACTGTAGGCCATGGCACTCTTTCTGTACATCTCATAGTTGGCGGCACCGCAGCTTCCGCCATCCACTGCGGTTGTGACACCGCAGGGGAATGACGCTGCATCGGGATTGATGCCGTTTTCCGTTCCGTGATTGAAATAGTGCACATGATAGTCAATCCAGCCGGTCGTGACCTTGCATCCGGATGCATCCACTACCTGGTATTCTCCGGACGGCTCGCCGGAGATGATCACTCCGTCTTCCACCGCTATATCCTTCTTCTCCCATTTCTGTGCAGCCGGATCATAAATCTCTCCGCCTCTGATTACAAATGCTCCCATTTCCCTTTGCTCCTTATTTTCTTTTTGATCGTGTATCCAGTTTATCTAATTTGCCGGATCCGCTGCGGCAGGCTCGTCGCCCTGCGCAGTTCCATTGCCTGTATTGGCTCTTACCGTATCCACTGCTGTAAGCAGCTTGTCTACGATCTCATTGCCCAGATCCTTACGAACCATATCGTATACCACCTGTGCCTTCTCGCGAAGCTCTGCCAGTACGGAATCATCCAGGGTAATGATCTGGCAGCCTGCATCCTCACAGATCTGCTTGTACTCAGCGATACTCTCATCGGCACGGTCATTGCCGTACTCGGTTGCGGCCTTTGCGCAGGCATCTACCAGATTCTTGACATGATCCGGCAGGCTCTTGTAAAGGTCAGCATTCATATAGAAGGTAATGATGTGACCCAGATGATTGGTCTCAACTACGTACTTCTGAACCTCCTGTACGTTGTTTCCGACAATGTTCATGTATGGGTTTTCCTGACCGTCGATGGTGCCCTGCTGCAGACCCATGAATACTTCAGTAAACTGCATGGGGGTTGCGGCTGCGCCGATTGCATTCCAGTATGCGATATGGTACTTGTTGGTCATAACGCGAATTTTCTGACCCTTTAAGTCTGCCAGGGAGTGTGTCTCCTTGTTGGTGGTGAGCACACGGAAGCCTGCGTCGGAATAGCCTAACATCTGAATGCCGCCTGCGTTGCAGTACTCATTGATGACATCCACGAAATCGCTCTGCAGCACTGCACGCATCTGGGTGGTATTGTCAAAGAGGTTCGGCATATCAAAGACTGCGAACTGCGGGATAAAGTCTACGAGATCCGTGGTCATGCCGGTTCCGATATCGATGGAACCGCCGATGACAGCCTCGGTAAACTCGGTGGTATTTCCAAGCTGGCCGCCTGGGTAGATGTCGACACTGATCTTGCCGCCGGATTTCTCATGGATGAGCTGTGCAAACTTATCGACCATCATGTAGTTGATGGAGGTATCGGCTACGGTCATGGCTGCAGTCCAGTGATACTCCCCGTCGATCTCAGACGGATCCAGTGCCGGAATATCGGCGCCGTAATGGCCATCATCTGCACTGCCGGATCCTATACTGTCACTCTTATTTGCCGCAACTGCCTTGGTCTCTTCTCCGGAAAGGAGGTTTGGAAGACCCATGGATATCTGCGGAATGTAGGTGATCAGGACCAGGGATGCCAGGAAGGCTGCGATATACGGCATGCAGGCCTTGGCAAGCTTTAACATCGGGATCTTGGTCATGCCGGAGGCAACAAACAGGTTGATGCCCATCGGCGGGGTAACCATACCGATTGCCAGGTTACAGGTCATGATGATACCAAAGTGTACCGGATCCACACCGGCCGCAGTTGCGATTGGAACCATGATCGGGGTTAAGATCATGATGTTCGGGATGTTATCAATGATCATACCACAAACCAGCATGATCAGGTTCATAATTAAGAGAATTACGATCTTATTGTCCGAAATCTGCAGCACTGCCTCACTGATGGTCTGCGGATAACGAAGCAGCGTTAAGCATTTTGCAAAGGCAGAAGCAGCTGCGATAACAAACAGGATGTTGACATAGGTCTTTGCACCTTCCATGAAGACCGTGCCGATATTGCGAATATTGATGGTCTTGTATACGAAGATACATACAAATAAGCCGTAGAATACGCTGATAACAGCGGACTCGGTCGGACTGCAGACACCGGAGTAAATGGTGCCCAGGATGATGACCGGAGTCATGAGGGCAAAAAAGCTCTCCTTTAATAACGGCCAGAATCCTTTTGCACGGATCGCTTTATAGCTCTTTAAGAGCTTCTCCTTATCCTCACCGTGCTTTTTGCAGTAATAATAGCTGTAAAGCATCAGAGCAAAGCCGATCAGAAGTCCCGGAAAGATACCGGCAATGAAAAGCTTCGACGGTGATGCATTGGCTGCTGCCGAATATACAATATAGGAAATACTCGGCGGGATGATAACACCCAGGCCGCCGGCTACCGTTACAATGGAAGTGGCAAATACCATGTCGTATCCCATTTCCACCAGGAAAGGAATGGTCATGGCACCGACTGCGGATACCGTTGCCGGGGAAGAACCGGAAATCGCTGCGTAGAACATGCAGGTTACGATGACTGCGCACGGGAAACCGGCTGTCTTGTTGCCGATGAAATAGCCGAAAAAGTTAAACAGCTTTTCGGAGATACCGCCCTGCGCCATGATCATGCCGGATACCATGAAAAGCGGAACAGCCAGAAGCGTGAAGCTGTTTAAACCTGCAAACATACCGCGGGCAACATCGCCTGCCGCATAGGAAAAGCTGGAGTTTAAAAGGTTCGGCAGCATGGCCATCAGGCCGAATACACCGCCCACCGGCAGCGCTGCTGCCAGCAATATTGCCAGCACCAGGAAAAATAAACCGATTGCCATTTATTTGTCCTCCTTTTCGTCTGTCTTGTTGGTCACTACACGATAGATCAGCTGCACATAACGCAGGATGGCCAGAGCGATTCCGAATGCCATCGTGCTGTAAATGTTCGCGATTGGAATGCCGAGTGCCGGGCTTGCCTGGTTAACGGAGGCTGCATTGGCAGTGATCTCCAGGGTTCCCTTGAAAAGCCAGAATAAAAAGACGATCATCACAACGTCACAGATCAGTCCGAGGATCTTCTGAACCGATTTGGGAAGCATGGTGGTAAAGGTATCTACTTTAATGCTTACGCCGAGCCGTACTGCGCAGGGGAGCGCAAAAAATGCTGAAAGTGCCAGGCAATAGCAGCATACCTCATCTGACCAGCTTAACGCATGCTGAAAGCAGTAACGCATGATCACGTTGACAAATGAGAGGCAGCTCATGACGACCAGCATGATTGCCAGAACCAGAAGCTCAAAATTTTTCTCGAGCCATTTGATTTGTTTCATAGTACTCCACTCCTTCTCAAAAGTTGATGCTACATTTTGCTGCGATTGGCGTCCCCTCATACAGCTTGTCCAAAAAGCTTTTTGTTCTTGATGTGTTTTTATTATATTCATGGTATAATCAGAAGTAAAATTACTTTATATTCTATTGGTAAACAGTTTTACTTCTTATAAATTCATTGTTTTTCCACAAAAACAATGCTGTTTTTTCTTTCACAAAGTATATTTTTTGATCATTTTTACCAACAGGAGGATGTTATGGATTTTCGACAGCTGGAATATATTGTGGCGATTGCTGAAAATAAGAGTATTTCAAAGGCGGCAGAATCGCTCTTCATTTCCCAGTCGGGATTAAACCAGCAGCTCATCAAACTGGAAAAGGAGCTGGGACTGCAGCTTTTTGAACGGAACAAACATTTTTTAAGAACCACCAAAGCGGGAGAAATCTATGTAAAGAATGCCATTGAGATCTTAAAGATTAAGCGAAATACTTATACAGAATTAGGGGACTTAAAAAAAGATGCCACCGGCGAAATCAACCTGGGACTGACCCATGAGCACGGCATTGACCTGTTTACCTCCGTCTTTACCGCCTTCAACCAGCGTTATCCGGGCATCTCCTTTGCCCTGACCGAGGCCATTGTCTCCCATCAAAACGAGCTGCTGCTCTCCGGCCGGCTGGATCTGGGTTTTGTGATGCTTCGGGAATCGGAGCGGATCAACCTGGAATATATAAGGCTCTTTGATGAGGAGCTGATTCTCGGTATCCCCAAGAGTCATCCAGAAGCCGCAAGAGCCAATGCCTTCGGCATGCCCCTTGCCACGACAGACCTGACGCGGTTTCATGACAGCAAATTTTCTCTGATCTTTGGCACCTCCACCATGCGTCAGCTCATAGATCCCTTATTTCAGGAGGCCGGATACAAACCCCAGATTCTCATCGAAACGGCCATGAACCATGCCCTGATCCAGCTGGTCAGCAAGGGCTTTTGCTGCACCATCGTCCCCTATTCCCGAATGTTAAACAGTCCCTACAGTGGGGATTGCGCCTGGTTTCGTCTGCAGGGACGCCCAAACTGGCAGGTCTGCTTTGCCAGACGAAAGGACACAAGCCTGAGTGAAGCCCACCGCTACCTGATCCGCCTCGCCAAACGCTACGGACAGAATCTGCAGGAGCGGTTTATATAAACATGATGTTTTGACACTGTAACCAATACTGAAACAAAAAACGGAGGATGCCGACAAAGCATCCTCCGCGTTGCTGTTCAAACGCTGCATAATCATCCCAAAAACATCGCCCATATCGGGATGGAGATCATAGAAAGAAGGGTGGAAACCACAATACATTTGGTCGCAAAGGTGTAATCACACCCATACTTTGCTGCCAGGATCGCCGAAGTGCTGCCCGCCGGCATACCGGTGATCAGCAGACAGACGCCTGTCAAAAATGAATCGACCCCAACCAGACGGCAGCCCAAAAGCACCAGTCCCGGAAGGATCACCAGACGCAGTGCTGAGATAAACAGTGCATTGCCATCCAACATACTGCGAACAGACATTCCGGAAAACATCATGCCGATCAGTACCATGGTCATGGCAGTTGTGCAGCCGCCTGCGGAGCGCACACCCTTATCTAAGGCGCCAAGCAGCACCTTAGTAAGATCCGGCACCAGCGGAAGCCCGCAGTTTAGCACAGCATTGTACATCTGATTTAAGGGAACCTGAAAAAGCAGCAGTCCAAGTCCGATATAAACGGCCACGATACAAGGGTGGACCACCAGCTTCTTTACTACACTCTTCATGTCCGGACTCTCGGTAAAGCAGGCAATGCCGGCAGACCACATCATCACGCGCATCGGAATGATGAAGATCGAGGCATACATCATGCCCTCTGCACCGTAAATTCCCTGCGCAATGGGAAGTCCCAGGAAACCGGAGTTGGAAACGATCGTGCAGTACTGCATGACACGCTTAACTTCCTTCGGCTTATGATTATAAAGCACCCGGCTGAGAATATAACACAAAAGCTGCACCAGCAGGGAAATAGCCAAAACTACCGCAAATTTTCTCAAGATATCCAGATTGAACTCCATGCGAAAGGAGTTTATGATATTGCAGGGCAGAAAAAAATAAAGGACCAGATCCGTGAGGATCGATTTTGCATCGTCCTTTAAAATGCCCGTGCTTTTTAAAATTGCCCCCGCAGCCACCAAAAGAAACATCATGATCTGCAGAGTCCACAAATTACTGATATCCATCTCATTCCACCCCTTTTGATTCCTTTAAAGATGGCCGGTCAGCAAATGACCGGCCACACGTGAAATTGATACAGAAGGCTTCGTGCTTTGCACTTTTGTCCCTGGTATCCTATCTATTTATTCAGCTCCATGCCTACACGGATCATGCGGAAGGTTCTGTCTGCAGCATTTGCATAAAGCTCCTCTGCACGCTCCAACGCTTCCTCAATATCCATGGCGCCATTGATGGTCGGAAGGATACTCTCTACACCGAAGTCATAGATTTTCTCAGCACCATTGCCCATGCCGCCTACGATCGCAACAGCCGGAACACCCTTGGCCTTGCAGCGCATGCCGATGCCGCTCGGCACCTTGCCGAAAGCAGACTGCCAGTCGATGCGTCCCTCACCGGTCACTACCAGGTCAGTTCCCTCTAACAGGCCGTCAAAGTCGATCAGATCCAGCACAGTCTCAATACCGGATTTTAAGTTTGCCTTTAAGAAGCCACAGAGTGCTGCACCAAGGCCGCCTGCTGCGCCTGCGCCCTCCTTCATCTCAACGTCCATGCCGTTTTTGCGAAGAACCTCTGCATAATTTTTCATGCCGGCCTCCAGACGGTCTAAGATTTCCGGGGTGCCGCCCTTCTGCTTGCCGAAGGTATAGGTTGCACCGTCTGGTCCGGTTAACGGATTGGTCACGTCACACATTACGGTGATCTCAGCCTCAGCTACAGCCGGATGCAGGCCGCTCATATCGATATCTGCAACCTTTTCCAGATCAGCACCGACACCGGTCAGCACATTGCCCTCTGCATCCAGGAAACGAACACCCAGTGCGCTCATGGCACCCATACCACCGTCGTTGGTAGCACTTCCGCCGATTGCAATGGAAAGTTTGCGGTAGCCGTGATCAAGCGCATCCTTAATCAGCTCGCCGGTACCGAAGCTTGTGGTATTTAATGGATTTCTCTTCTCGGTCGGAACCATCGGAAGTCCGGATGCTGCAGCCATCTCGATGATAGCGGAATCACCATGGAACACACCGTAGGAAGCCTCGGCCTCCTCCATGAGCGGACCGTGCACCTTTACCTTGCGATATTCACCCTTGGTGACTGCAATAACAGCATCAACGGTTCCCTCTCCGCCATCTGCCACCGGAACACCCACGGTCTCACAGCCCGGGAAAATGCGCTGTGCGGACTCATTTAACAGCTTGATGATCTGGTCGGAAGATAAGGTTCCCTTAAAGGAATCGGAAGCAAACAGTAATTTCATAAAACCCTCCTTATACGTGTGAGTCAGTTATGTTTGTACCTGTGTAATGATCGAAGGAGCATGATCACACACCTATTCATTATAACAGAAAACGGACCGGCATTCCAGAGGAAACGCCGGTCCATCATCCATGCCCTTTTTATAATCTTAGAGAAGTCCAGCCTTGGTCATCTCAGCTTTGATCTTGTCTAATACCGGTCCTTCCGGAGTAGCCAGGTTCGGGGTGTACGGAACACCGATGTTGCGGCCGCGTAAGTTAGCCATATCCTTTGCTGCTACCGGGAAGCTTGCGCCGTCCATGGACAGACGTACCGGATTTAATTTGAACTGAGCCTCAAGGGAACCCTGAAGATCACCTGCAACGTACTTGTTGTATACATCGGTGATCAGCTCCGGCATGAAGTTTGCTGCGGTACATACACCGCCCACTGCGCCATGGCACATGGAAGCATACAGCAGAGTGTCCTTGCCGCCGAATACCTTGAAGTCTACGTCTCTGTTTCTGCGGATGAACTCAGAGGTCTGGGTGATGTCACCGCTGGTATCCTTCATACCTACGATGTTCGGAACCTCATGAGCCAGTCTTTCAACCAGGTTAGCAGACAGGGTGTAGCCTACACGTCCCGGGTTGTTGTAGAGCAGTACCGGAGTCTCCGGGATTGCGTCTGCGATTGCTTTGAAGTGAGTAAACAGCTCGGTCTCAGTTGGCTTTAAGAACATCGGCTGCAGAACAGATACGCTTGCTGCGCCGTTTGCTACTGCCATCTTTGCAAGACGGATGCACTTCTTGGTGCTGATCGCACCGATACCGAAGTATACCGGAACACGGCCGGCTGCCTGATCTACTACGATCTTTAAGCCTCTCTCCATCTCGTCTTCTTCTACTACGTAGAACTCACCGTTGCTGCCGAATAACAGGATGCCGCTTACGCCGCCATCGATCACGTAATCCACCTGACCGCGGATTGCAGCCTCATCGATCAGCTCATCTTTATCGATCGGGGTGATCATCGGGACAACTACGCCCTTAATAAAATCTGTATTCATTCCTCTTCTCCTTCCAACACATAACGCCTTATCTGACACGCTGCTGCCCACGAACCCGTAAGCAGCAGCGCATGATAACCTTATTTTAAATGATAGAAAATCTTATTTTACGATGCTGGTACCAGAAATCTTCTCGTAGTACTTAACGATGCTGGAGTGATCCTCTTTGTCGCATCCCTCAGATCTTAAGAACTGCATGATCTCCATCATCTCAGCGGTTAACGGAGCCGGAGAGCTGATTGCATGAGCTGCGTTCAGAGCGTTGTTCAGATCCTTGATGTGAAGCTCGATACGGAAGCCCGGCTTGTAGTTGCCTGCTAACATCATCGGAGCTTTTGCATCCATAACGGTGGATCCAGCCAGACCGCCGCGGATTGCCTGGTATACTAACTCAGGATCGGTGCCTGCTTTCTTAGCGAAGGTCAGAGCCTCAGCTACAGCTGCGATATTGATTGCTACTACCATCTGGTTAGCTAATTTTGCTACGTTACCGGAACCAAGGTCACCAACGTAAACTACGGAACCAGCCATAACCATCAGCATGTCATAGTACTTGTCGAACAGCTCTTTCTTACCGCCGCACATAACAGAAAGAGTACCGTCAATTGCCTTCGGCTCACCACCGGATACCGGGCAGTCCAGCATCTCGATGCCGTGTTTTGCTAACTCAGCGCCGATTGCCTTGCTCTCGGTTGGGTCGATGGAGCTCATGTCGATAACAACCATACCCTCTTTTGCACCCTCAACAACACCGTTCTCACCGAGAACTGCTGCTCTTACGTGCGGGGAGTTCGGAACCATGGTGATTACAACGTCTACTTTGGAAGCAAGGTCTTTGTTGTTCTCAGCTGCGGTTGCGCCGCAGGAAACCAGGTCAGCTACTGCATCTTTATTGAAATCGAAAACAACCAGCTCGTAACCAGCTTTTACCAGGTTCTTTGCCATCGGTCTTCCCATGATACCTAATCCGATAAATCCAACTTTCATTTTGAATTCCTCTCTTTCTTGAAAAAAATCTTTCTTTGGTTTCCCTGACAGGAGTTTATCTCTTGGCTCCCATCAGCTTATGTTTGGATTATAATCAAACCTGAGGTTCCAAACAATAGGCAGAATATCCAAATCGCAGTTATGAAATGATACAAATGTAATATTCTTGCATTTTTATTTCATATAGATTGCATTTCTTTTTACTTTTATTTCATTTGCAATATTCGCATTGTTTTTCCCTGCTCTCTTAGTTAAATCTGAACTTCCAATAAATCTCCGACTCAAATGAAATTGACACTCAAAAAAATCGCGAAAAAGCCCAGAAAATCAACAGAATTGCTTGATTTCCTGGGCTATATTTGATACAATTATTGAGTAGGATATCATACTTAAGTAGGAGAAGAAAATGTACTTCGATTTTCAGGTAAAAATTCCGGAAGATACCGGAAAAATCTCACTCAATAAGAGGAACGGAACAACCTATGTAGAATACACATATGGGCGAAAATATATTCCGAAAAAGAAATACAATGTACCACAGCGAACCACGATTGGGAAGATGGATTCGTTAGATTCATCCATGATGTATCCAAATCCAAACTTTATCAAATATTTCCCGGAAGTAGATCTTCCCGAAGAAAAGGATCGTTCCAAGCGCA
>CAVALB010000082.1:0-10544 GCA_963589345.1 uncultured Selenomonadales bacterium
CCAAATAAAATTTCAAAATCAGCCTTAGAAATGCAAGCATTTCACGTCTGATTTACGAAATTTTGCTTGGCTCTGAACAGTTATCATTTTTGCATATAGGCACAAAACAGCTACCATTCTACACCAGAGCGCCCTGATTAATCAAGACTTCACGGATATGTTTTATATCTACTTTTCCATCCAGTGCCTGGCAGGCTGCTGCAGCTCCGGCTGCATGTCCGGTAGCAAAGCAGGTTCCCATAACACGAACTGCCGCAAAGGCTGCCTCATCTGCTGAGATCATACGTCCCGCACCGTACAGGTTTTCAATGTTTTCAGACTGCAGAGAGCCCAGCGGAATATCGAAATAGCTTCCTTCCTTTACCTCCAGGTAGGTTGCCATCTTGTTGACATCCTTGTGGATCTCCGGCTTCCAGCCGCCCCGAGCCACGCTGTTGTCGCATTTTTTCCGGTTCAGCACATCGTCCACGGTGATGGTCTCTTTTCCGACCAGTTTTCTGGTCTCACGGAAACCGATGGACGGTCCGATGACTGCCAGCTCTGCGTGCTCCATCCCCGGCATGTAGGTCTTTAAGGCCTGAACATAGCTGAGTACCTGTTTTCTGGTCTCCTTCTCCATCCGGGTCAGTTCCTTTGCACTCAGGCCTTCCGGCATGATGCTCGGAAGCAGCACACCAACGATATTGGAACCTTCTTTTTTCAGAATAAAGCCCTTTTCTCTTGTGAGATTCGGGATTCCGGCCTCCTTGGCCTTCACAACGGCACGTTCCACAGCGGCCGGAGTCATATCACAGCCGGTATCGACTCCGCTTAAGCGGAAGGGCATGGTTGCAGCCTGCGGACATCCGTCATCGCCGCCCCATACCAGATGGGCACCGGCCAGATGGGAAAGATTCGCATCTCCGGAGGCATCTACAAAGGTTTTTGCGCTTACTTTAAAGACGCCCTCATCATCGGTGCAGCCAATGGAAACGATGTTTCCATTCTCGGTTTCGGCGCTGATCACCGAAGCGTGCAGAAGGTAATCCACCTTCTCCTTATCAAGCAGGTTGTCCATCGCACATTTTAAATACTCCGGCTGGAAGTTGATGTTGCGGTTTCCGGTGGCGGAGATGATGTAATCCACCGTAGGTCCCAGGGCCTCCATCTCCTCTAACACAAGCTGGCCAACGCCCTCCACAACACGGACCGGATTTTCACCGCAGGTGTAAAATCCGCAGAAGGCACTGACTCCGGAATGTGTTGCCTCGCCGCCAAGGTAAGGGCTGCGCTCGATCAGAAGCGTTTTTGCTCCTGTTTTTGCAGCACCTACCGCTGCAGATACTCCGGCGGTTCCTCCGCCGACAACAACGACATCATACTGATAATTTCGTTCCATGATTTTTACTCCTTCTTATCCAATGATCAGTGCTCCTAACGGATATGCAAAGAAGGTCAAAACAAACAGAGCCATCAGTGCAAAAATTCCGCCCCAGATAAACATATCCTTTGTGGTAGTCCAGCCAGAACCAATCGCTACCGTATTAATGGTACTCTGTCCTGCCGGTGTCATGTTGCTGACTGCTGCTGCGATACCAACCATACATACGACAGAACCAACGCTTACGCTGCCTGCCGGAAGTGCGGTCAATACGGACAGTGCCACTGCGCTTACAACGGTTGTGGTAACGATGTTGGAAGAAAAGTTTGTCTCAAGCAGTGCCCACAGCATGAAGAACAGGATCATTCCGGTAACCGGAAGTGCTGCGGTAAGCGGAGACAGGGAGGCGGTCAGCCAGTCGCTGATTCCGATGTCTGCATTGGTCAGGCAGGAACCAAGCCAGGTTGCTGCGCCGGTCATCAGGATACTTCCCCAAAGGATTCCCTTGGTAACGCCTTCCTTGAAGTTTAAAATACGCTCGCCGTCTACCTTGGTGATGAACAGAAGGATGCAGCCTAATAACGGCGGCATTGCGGTAGACCAGCTGTTGATGGTCTTGTAAAGCTCCGGGAAGCTTCCCTTGATCAGGCTCGGGCCTACCCATAAGAATACGGTTAAACCTACAACGGAAAGGATGATCTTCTCTTTGAGATCTGCCTTCGGAACACTTCCGCGCAGCCCCATAGCATTCTCCGGTTTGATCTCATGGATGTCATCCGGACGATAAATGAACTTAAATACTAAAATCAGCAGAATGATCAGCAGAATACCGGTCGGGATACCCATAGCCATGAACTGGAACTGGTTAACATCACTTCCGGTTGCTGCATTGTAGTAACCGATTGCCATGGTCGGCCATACATGTCCGATGGCAGTCATACCAGAGGAAAGGCTGATGCAGAATGCGGTACCCATCATGATCATGTTGCCGGTCTTGCCGCCCTTCTTTACACCAAGCACCTGGAAGATATCCTCAAGGAACGGCATAAAAGCAACAAAGAGAACCGACGGAGATACGAATAAGCCCATGAAGGTTACTGCCGCAAACAGGAAGCATACGAAATACCACGGTCCCTTTCTTGCGATCTTGTTGGTGATGAAGGATACGGTACACCGTCTGACAAAATTTGTTTTCGAAAGCGGATATACCAGCATAAAGGTAAAGATCAAAAATGCTACAGTTGTGTTTCCGAATGCTCCGGAAAACGTTTTGGAAAAGCCGAAGGTCGGGATCAGACCCAGTGCCATCAGGGTGATCATGCTCGGCCAGTCAATGGAAATGGTAATCCACATCAGGAGGGATCCGAAAAATACTCCCAATACTCCGATCGCCTCGGAAGAAAGCCCTCCGCATGCCGGTACGAATCGTGACCCGATGATAATTGCCAACGACAGGATCAGAAAAATCGTGTCTTTGCAGCTTTTGTTGTTCATAAATGAAACCCCTTTCTCCTTTTTTGTATTTCCTTTTGTACATTATAATAGGACTCCTATTGACATTTGTAAAATATCATAATATTATCAAATCGATAGCTTTTTCCTATATCACTGTTTTTTTATAGAAACAAAGCACAAATCAAACAGGATTTTTCACCCAAAAGGAGACCCTTCTTATGCAAATGCAACAATTACGCTATTTTCTCGAGATTGCCCGTGAAAAGAACATCTCTGCTGCTGCCAAGAACCTCTATCTCTCTCAGCCCTCGCTTTCTCAGCAGATCCGGAAGTTAGAGGAGGAGCTGGAAGTACCGCTTCTCATCCGTCACTCCAAATCGGTCTCCCTGACCGATGCCGGAGAACAGTTCGCCCATCATGCCCAGAGGATCCTCGGCGGTGTGGATCAGCTATCCGAGCTTATGCACAAGCAAAGCCTGTTGGAGGCCGGAACCTTAAAGATCGGCCTTTTGTGGATTGCCGGATATGCAAACCTTCTTCCGATCCTGAGCGATTACCACTGCCTCCATCCCGGTTTAAACTACTCCTTCAATGTAAACGGAAGCTCCCATCTTTTACAGCTCCTCCTGGAGCGCAAGATCCATGCGGCCTTTATCATCAGTACGGAGGAGCAGTTAGAACAGGAGACCGATCTTTATCATTGTAAGATCCAGGAGGATTTTTATTCCGTGATCATTTCCAGACAGAATCCCCTGGCTGCAAAAAAGATCATCTCCGTGGAAGACCTAAAGGATACACCCATCATCATGCCGGCCCCGGCTTCTGCACTGCGAAAAAACCTCGACCGGATCTTCGAAGAAGCCGGCATCACACCAAAGATTCTCTGCGAAACCAGCCAGTCGGATCTGGTCATCCAGCTCGCGGCTCACGACCTGGGTGTCGGGATCTCCTCACAAAACATTGCAAGCAGCATGCAGGACGGCACCTATGCCATCCTCCCCTTCGAAAACCGCCTGCACCGCTCCATTTATTATGTAACATTAAAGGAGCTTCTGGATTATCCATCCATCCGCTCCTTTACGAGGTATGTGAAACGTTATCAATTGGAAAGGAAGACGTTATGAACATTGAACAAGTCAAATGTGTACTCGCCATCGTAGAGCATAAAACCTTCCTGGAGGCCGCTTTGGCCTTAAACCGCTCCCAGTCTGCCGTTTCCAAAGAAATCCAGAAGCTAGAGCAGGAGCTTGGCACCCCTTTGTTTGTGCGCACCACAAGAAAGGTACATTTGACTCCAGTGGGGGAAGATTTTGTCCGTTACGGCACAAAAATCCTGGAGGCGTACGAGGGAATTTGCCAGTCCGTGGCAAGGCATCAGGAAGAAACCAGAAAGAAGCTTCGCATCGGCAGCATTTACTTTGGCAGAAAAAATCTGCTGGCTCCGTCTATCGCACAGTTTATCAACCTGCATCCATCCATTGAGATCACGGTAAAGGACGATACCACTTCTCCGCTCCTTCATGCCCTTTTGAAGAATGAACTGGACATCATCTTTGTTTCCAGTATGTATGCGGACGCGATTCCGAAAAAGACCTTCGCCGATAACCCTTCCTTAAAAAGCATTTCCTGCTTCCAGGATCCGTACTATGTGGTTGTCGGAAAGGGGCATCCGTTCCACGGGCGAAAGCACCTGTCGTTTTCCGAGCTGGATAATCAGGCTTTTATTTTCACCGATTCCTCCATGGATGTCTATCACCAAGCTCTGAAACGACTGTTTGATCACTATCATGTTACAAGCCACTCTTCCATTTGCTGCAGCAGCGTGCGTTCCGTCCTGCATATGGTCTCCCAGAACCTGGGGATCGCCATTCTCACCCGCCTGGTCATCGAGGATTCTGATGATCTGGACATCATCCCACTGGAGGGCGGTCTGGTACGGGATACACAGATGGTCATGCGAAATCATCCGCAAGAGGAATCCGTTACCCTGTTCTGGAATTACATGAAGCAGGCGCTTAATTTCTAAACCGTCATTCCTAATTACAGTAACTCCTGCTTTAGGATACTGCCATCCAGAGAAGCGGCATCCACGCCCTGCTCTCTGCAATGATAGGCCGCACGTCCTGCTGCCTCACCTAACCGCATGCAGGTGATCATCACACGGATGCAGGCATGGGCCTCATATTCCGTGGAGATGCAGCGGCCGGCCAGGATCAGATTTTTGCAGGCATCGGTAACCATAGAGCGGTATGGAATAAAAAACACTCCGGTCTTTGGCTTGATGATGGTACTGGATACCCCGTTGGTATCATGGATATCGATGGGGTAAGAGCTCTTTGCCACCGCATCCGCAAATTCTGTTCCTTCTAATATATCTTCATTGGTCAGCACATATTTTCCCATAATGCGTCTGGAATCCCGCAGACCGGCAAAGTCTCCGGTGGCAGTCAGATATGCCTGTTCAAACCCCGGTGCATGCTCTTTAAAGAAGCGGCTGATCCCCTTGACCTGCTTTCTTGCCTCATACTCTGCCCGGCTCCACTGTAAGGTATCAAACGGATTCACCCGAATCCGGCTCATGTTGCAGTAGTAAATGCCGCTCGGAAGCGGACGCGCCAGCAGGTTATTGACATAAAGACAGCCTTCCTTCAGTCCCTGACTTGCCAGTTCACGCTTTTCTCCCTGGGTTACCTTCGCCCAGCGTTCTGCATCAACACCTCCCATTTCATACATTAAGGTTCCCGGCTGCAGCTGTCCGCTCTCATTTCCGGCCTTCCAGCTGCAGCCTGCATCTGCTGCCACCGATGCGTGAAAGCTCGCATCGATGATCGTATCCGCACAGATTCTCTGTATTCCTTCCTGATTGTGGATTAGAACCGCCTCGATCTTTGCGTCCCTTGTTTCCGTCCCGATGACCCGCGTATGAAGGAGCACATCGGCTCCGGACTCAAATACCAGATCCTCCATCACATCCTTCATGATTTCCGAATCATATGGGATCACGGCAACATCCAGATCCGGATCTCCGCACAGATAAATGGTTTCAATGCCGTTGCTTCCTCCCTCTGCCAAAAGGCGCTCAAGCACCTCCTTTATGATTCCTTTTTTCTCTGCCTCAGCTTCTCCGGCTGCAAAGCCCATCAGCTGACCGATTCTGGCTCCGGTGGCTGTGCCGCCAAGGCTGCCGCGCTCCTCGATCAGTAAGGTTTTTACTCCGCTTTTTGCAGCAGTGACCGCCGCAGCAAAGCCGGCGGTTCCGCCTCCGACTACGATGCACTCATATCGCTGCTTCCAGGTTTTGATCTCCATTTCTTGTTTCCTCCATGTTTATTTATCACACTGTCTTACGGCAAATCCGTCACGATTCATGCCGTATGCAAACAGCAACGTGTTTTTCCGATGTTTCACATTTCGAAGCAGCAAAATCGGCTGCATTTACATAAACATCGCTGCGATCGGATAACCAACTACAGCAATGATAACAGCAGACATAATGGACAGGATCAGGCCATACTTTAGCATCAGATCCGTCTTCAACCAGCCGGTACCTGCCGCAACTGCTGCATGGGCGGTAGACGGCGGAGTTGCCAGTGCCACACAGGCCCCCGCACCGATCACACTCGCAAGAGCTCCCGGATTGACACCGGATACAGCGCCTCCATATACAAGCGGCAGCGCAATGCTGTAAAGCAGAGTAACTGTTACGGTGTTGGACGCAAAGTTTGTAAGCATGACCGTTACCACGGAAATACATACCACAAATACCATCGGCGGCATGTTTCCGATTAGCGGAGAAAGGGCATCCACCACCACTGCAGTCAGTCCTACCTCTTCATTGGTCATGGCTCCTCCCAGGATACCGGTGGCGGCAACCATCATCACCGCTGTCCACGGAACCTTGGAAATTGCCATATTAAAATTCATCAGCGGCTTTCCGTCTACATGGATCAGGCAAAGGGCAACCACACCGATCATAGCCGGAGTCGGAGTGCCAAGGCCATTGATGAAAGAAGCCACTCCCGGAAGCACACCCTTGATCAGACCAGGAATCATCCATAAGAACACAACAACTGCAAATACTGCCAGGGAATAGGTTTCTTCGCGACCCATTTTGCTGATGCCCTGACTCAGAACTTCCGTATCCAGCTTCTGCAGACGCTCCGTCTCAAGACGGAATACAAATTTGCACAAAAGCAGAGCAATCACAAAAATCACGATGGCGGAAACGACGCCGAAAATCGTGTAACTTACAAAATCAATCGGCTGTCCCATATCCTTCTCATATAAGGACATGGCCAGGATCGGCACGGTATGAGCGATCGGTGTTGTGATCGTCGAAAGTGAAGAAAAGAACAGGATGCCAAGCATGATCACCTGAGGGAATTTATCGCCCTTCTTGTAACCAAGCTCTGCAAAGATCTGCTCCACGATCGGCACAAATACGATAAAGGTCGGAACCGGGGACATAAAGGAACCGATCACGAGCGGAGCCAGAAACAAAAGTCCGATAAAGATCCACGGATTCTTTTTCGTGAAAGGACGGGTTACAAACCAAACGGCCACACGTTTTAAGAGGCCGGTCTGTCCAAGCACCCAGGTTACCATGGAGCTGAACAAAACAAAGGACACGATCCAGCCGCCCATGGAGGCCTTTAGCGCATCTGAATAACTGTAAAGCGAAGTAAATGTCAATGCCACGATACACAATACACTAGGCCAGGAAACCGACACAAACAGCCACAAAAGAACGGTCCCAAGAAAGATTCCGGCCACCTGCATCCCCAACACAGACAGCCCGAACATCGGCGGGATAAAGCCCAGGCCAAACATCAAAAACAAGCTTACCAATACAACAAACCACTTTTTTGCATTCATAAAACACTTCCCCTTTCCCTGTACATTTGTAAACCTTTTATTTCTTTCAGTATAATGATTTCAGATTTTTCAAGCAATTCGCTTTTTTGTCATTTTATTCTATTTAGGAATATATGCTGTAACAATTGCTGTTGGGAATGAATCAGACAAAACAAAGGCATACGGTCCTGTTCAAACAGGATGTATGCCTTTTCGTGATAAATAAAAACAATTGAATTTATCAATTCATTGTGTTATATTGAACCTAAAGAAAGACGTCTGCTGCTAACAGATGTCTTTCAGGAACTCACTCCAAGAGTGGAGATTCCCAAGCAAGGTAAACGTCCCCAAGGACATCGCCTAACCTGCGGCGACAGGTTAGGCTTTTTTATTTCCGCTGTATACAAAAGTGAAATGTTTTCGTCCCTTGTCTATCTTATAAATCTTCTGTCTTAAATGTTGTGTAGCCCTCGTAATAGTAGCTGTGGTCGATTCCCTTCATAAATACTTCTCCACTGTCCACCTCATCCGTCAGCGCAGCCTTCAGCAATACTTTGATCTCTACATCCTTAATGGGGCTGCGCTCCATGGCGAGCAGGTAATCTTCTTTATCAACCTTGCTCCAGTCTACCACCTGCCCAATGCCTTTTTTCAGCATCTGATCCAGCCAGATGCGGGTACTGCGTCCATTTCCTTCCCGAAACGGATGCGCAATATTCATTTCCACATATTTTTCGATGATTTCATCAAACGTAGACCATGGCATTTTATCAATGTTCGCCAGCGCCGCTTCCAGATACATCAACGGTGCAAAACGAAAATTGCCCTTTGCCAGATTCACGGTTCGTATTTTTCCGGCAAACTCATAAATATCTTCAAAAAGACACTGATGTATCTCTTTTAATGATGCAAATGTTCCGGCAGGGAGCAGGTCCAACTTTCCGCTTTCAAACAATTCTGCTGCCTTTTTCTTACTGATCCGCTCTTCTTCCCGAGCAAGTTCCGCAGAACTGGTAATGCCTAATTTATTTTCAAGAGCCATGCTAACCTCCTCATATCTATTTCTGTCATTATATAGGATTCCACATTGAAAAACAAGATTTACACGCACCAGCGAACTTAGGCGATATCCTTTTCGTGATATCTTCCATCGATGTCCTCTTTTTATTTTTCAAGGATTTATATCATGTAACTTTTGTATTCATGAGAATCAAAGCATATAATAATCCGAATTTTCCGTATTAAATTGATATATATACCAAAATCATATATAATAATGTCGGAGGAAAAAGGTATTTTCCCCCATTGCTACCGTTGATCAATCACATAGAGAGAATATATATGAAAACATGCAAGCAGCTATCTTTCGAATGGAACATGTCAGAACATGCGGTTGCCGATTTATGCAGAAAAGGCAAGATTGCCGGAGCGATCAAGAAAGGAAAAAGCTGGCAGATTCCTGATGATGCAAAAAAACTGATCGACGGCAGAATTTCCTCCGGAAGATATATAAAAAAGCCCGAACCAACCGAGCGCAAAGCTTTACCAATCGGAATTTCCGATTATGCGCGTGCGCAGTCAGAGTATTACTATGTAGATAAAACTTTGCTGATCAAGGATTTTTTGGATCAAAAACCTCTGGTATCCCTGTTTACGCGGCCAAGGAGATTTGGCAAAACCCTAAATATGGATATGCTCCGCGTTTTCTTTGAAATCTCAAAAGAAGATACCTCCAAATTCTTTGAAGATAAAAAAATCTGGAACTGCGGGGAGAAATATCACATGCATTAGGGAAAATATCCGGTGATTTTCCTGACCTTTAAGGATGTAAAATTTGATACCTGGGAAGCTACTATTGACAAAATACGAAGTCTTCTTCAGGAAGAGTACGACCGGCACCATGAACTGGAAATGAGTGATAAGCTTTCCAGGTATGAACGAGATTATTTTTCAAAGGTTCTGAACGGAACTGCCACTGAAGTGGAGCTTTCCTCTTCCCTTGAAAAGCTGTCAAAAATGCTTGCGGTTCATTATGGCGTAGCTCCGATCATTATCATTGATGAATATGATACTCCGATTCAGGAAGGACATTCAAAGGATTTTTACGAAGAAATCGTCATGTTTATGCGAAATTTCTTTTCCGGAGCTTTTAAAGACAATAAATATCTTTCCTACGGCTTTCTGACCGGAATCCTTCGGATCGCACAGGAAAGCATGTTCAGCGGCTTAAACAATCTGACGGTCAATTCTGTCCTGGACGAGGAATACAGCCAGTATTTTGGATTCACCGAAGATGAGGTTGCGGATATGCTGATTTACTATGGCGTGTCGGAAAAACAGGCTGAATTGAAAAACTGGTATGACGGATATTTATTCGGCAGCCAGGAAATCTATAATCCATGGTCAGTGATCAATTATATTGCAAAAAACTGCACTCCGCAGGCTTACTGGGTCAATACCGGCAAAATCGAAGTTCTGGAGGAGGTTCTGAAAACAGCCTCGGAAGATATCATTGAAAAATTGTATGCTTTATTACAGGGGAAAAGTACAATGGCCAGAATTGACCAAAATGTTATTTACCGTTCTCTGCGTTTAGACCCTGAAAATGTCTACAGCTTATTGCTTGTAGCCGGATACTTAAAAGCATTAAAAAAAGAATTACAGACCGATGGTTCCTTTCTGTGTGTCGTGTCTATTCCTAACAAAGAAATTGCCGCCGTATATAAAAGTGAAATTCTTTCGCATTTCATGCAAATAGGCGTCATTACGGGAACAACGGCAAATAAGATTGCCGAAAGCCTATACTCCAACGATTACTGCGTAAGCGATGAATAACCCACCGTCACACAAACGCTTCACCATATGAGATAATGAC
>CAVALB010000083.1:0-10262 GCA_963589345.1 uncultured Selenomonadales bacterium
GCAAGCATTTCACGTCTGATTTATGAAATTTTGCTTGGCTCTGAACAGTTACAAAAATTTGAGCCTTCTTTATTTACGACCGAATATCATACTTCAAGCACTTCAATTCACATGGAAGTTAATTTGAAGTGATATTGAACTTTATATTGAAGTAACATTGAAGTTGACATTGAAGTTACTGTGAAGTAAACTAGAAGTAATACAGGTCATAAATGCTATCTTGCACCGACTTGCAATCATGGCATGGGGATGGAGTTTGCCACTGTAACTCAATTAGCGATATCAACGGAGATCAAGTAAGTCTGAAAGTAAACTTTCAAACTTGATTTGTGATTCAAATATGGGTTCGTGCAAGTACAACCCTGTTTGAATCAGGAGGACAAAATATGTATCTGGAAGAACTGATCCCGGGTGTTTGCCTGGAAAATGATAAGCTAGAATGTAAAAGCAAGCTGAATCGAGAAGATGTGGTTGGATGGTTGAAAAGCATTGCCGGATTTGCAAATGCATCCGGAGGTACCTTTTATATCGGCGTAGAGGATAAAACAAACAAGCTGATCGGATTTGACAAAAAGAATGCGGATAATGAGCGAAACTATTTCAATAATCAGGTGAATGAACATCTGACACCAAGACCACAGATGAAGATTTCCTTTCTTCGCTATGAAATCAAGGAAAATGAACGATTCATCATTCAGATCGAGGTGCCGGAATCCGCAGTAAAGCCGGTTATTTTGAAGTACCGGAATATCCCGTCTATTTTTATGAGAAGAGACGGATTTACCAATGGAGCAACCTACGAAGAAATCATAGAGATGAGTGTGAAGAGCAAGAATGTCCAGTACGATATCCTTATTTCGGATGAAAAATATGATTCGGATGATATTACGGATCTACGTGCGTTCTATGCTGCCCATAATGACGGAAGGGAACTGAAAGAAAAAGCACTTCAGTCACTTGGATTTTACAATGAAGATGGATATTTGACTAATGGAGCGGTTTTGTTTACCGACCATTATAACGGAAAAAAAACAGAGGTACAATGTTCTGTTTTTTCCGGATTTAACAAGGGAAGTGAGCGGATCATTACCATCAATCGGTTCCATGGAAATATCACATCGACCATTCAGTACATCATGGATTTTGTGAATCAAAGAATGAACCATTCCGTGATCAAGCTTGAGGATAGCAGAAAAAATATGGATGCATATCCGCAGCGAGCATTGTTTGAGGGGGTGGTCAATGCGGTGGCGCATCGGGATTATTTTCTGGATGGCACACAAATTCAGGTTGATATGTTTAAAGACCGGTTGGAAATTTCATCTCCCGGTGGATTTTATCGCGGAGAAAAGCTTGGAAAGACATATGATCTGTCTGGTATTATATCCAAACGAAGAAATGAACTGATCGCCGGTGTCCTGGTAATCTGCAATGTCATGGAGGCGGCTGGAACCGGATTTGATAAGATAACAGAAGAGTATGGGGAAGCAGATGAAAAACACAGGCCCTATATCTATTCTTCCTCGGATCATTTCACCCTGGTTTTGCCGGATCTGACCTATTTGGATGGGGTTGAGGACAGCGGTATTCCGGTGATCAGCTATGCTCCGATCGCCAATGGCACGGAAATGGATGAAAAAGTGCTGGCATTTTGCTATTATCAGGCACACAAGGTGTCAGAAATCGCAGAGTATCTCGGCATCAGCAACTCCACCTATTTAAGAAAGAAAATCCTTGGCAATTTGGAAGCGGAAGGCTATCTGATCGCAGGGAAGGTGTCGAGAGCAACCTATTATAAGACAAACCGTGACATGGTAGAAGTGAAGTAAACGCAGAAAAGGAGATTTATCATGCCCTATAAATTTGACCACGTAAAGGAAAGTGAAGCTGATACGGTTTTGGAGCTTTATCAATCTCTTCTTGGCACCCAGTTTTGTGCCTGGACAAAGGATTATCCGTCACGAAGGGATGTGGAGTATGATCTGTCCCGCCATGCGCTGTATTGCCTGCGAACGGAAGATACCGGAGAAATCGTGGGTGTCATCACCATCGATGAGGATGAGAAGGTAGAGTCCTTATCCTGCTGGACACCCAGCTTACAGCCATCGAGGGAGCTTTCCAGACTTGGCGTGCGGGAGGCGTATCAGAATCAGGGGCTTGCCAGAAGGCTGATGGCCGGAGCCATCGAGGAATTGCGCCGACAGGATTTTCGGAGTGTTCATATCCTGGTGGCGAGGGATAACAAAAAGGCACAGGCCTCCTACCGGGTGTTTGCGTATCAGAAGGTCGGTGAATGCTTTATGCAGGAGCATGACTACTGGTGTTACGAAAAAATATTGTAATGTATGATGAAAAGAACACTTTTTCAACAATTTTAACTGTTTTTTTCGATTTCTGTATGCTAAAATCCTATGCAAGTACTGTAATGAGACTATAGTAGTTTTTCGACCCGGGGGGGGGGCAATGAGATGAATGCAGAGGAAGAGGAGAAAATCTTAGAATCTGTTCGGCTGCCGTGGATTTTGTTTAACGTTTCTTATGAGCCGGGCCAATGCTTAGACTGCATCCGGCATATGAAGGATCCAATGCTTCAGGATATGGCACTGATCGAATATTTTTATTTTACCGGTGAATACGAGAAGGTCGTGAGCAAGGCAGTAAAGTATCTGTATCATGAAGAACTAAAAACGCGGCTCGGAGCGTGGCTGATTTATGTGTTTGGCCATATGGCACTCGGCAATACGGAAACAGCCAGAAACGGAGTGGAGCAGCTGAAGGGGATGCTGGAGCAGAAGGCAGACATTGCAAATGAAAAAAATGCGTTGATCCATTTTTGTGCAGTGAGACGGATGTTGCATTTGCTGGATAAATCTGACAGCTGGTCGTATTCGGAGTTGACGGATTATCGGGATGAATCAGGCCGATTGATCCTTTGCTTTCTGATGGAGCAGGAGGCGAAACAAAATGGAGAGTTTGAGCGCGTGATCGGAGTTGCTGATGCGATCCTCCTTCTCAGCAACAAAAAATACCCACTGCTTTTTTTGCAGCTGTATCTGATCGCAGCAAATGCCTGCCTGAATTTGAAGGATATGGAACGAGGCGAGAGTTATTTTAAAAAAGCATGGGAACTGATTCGGGCTGATGGATTTTATGGGGCACTCATCCAACATTGCGGAAGCCTGCAGGTGTTTTTAGAAAAACATATCCGCAAACAGGAGCCGGAAGAGTATAAAAAAATTACAGAGATAATCAATCGATATCTGAAAAGTCGGGAAGGCATCATGAACGGCAGACGGGGGGGTGTTTTTTTAGGATTTTTATGGAAACTTACTGGTATGGAATATGCAGTAGCGCAGTTGGCCGCAAGACAGTGGAGCAATCAGGAAATAGCTGATTATCTGGAAATCTCTTTACGCACGGTAAAATATCACATGAGCTCTGTTTTTAATAAACTGGGTGTTGACAGCAGGAAAGAACTGGAGGAAATCATGCCGGTCTGAAAAAATGTTTTTATGACATCAATTTCACATAGCCTGTTTTTATAAAAAAGACCACGAAAGTGGTCTTTTTTTGTCGAAAAAGTACGGTTTGAGATTTTGAATAAGATGATAAAATCTTTTACGATGGAATGATACTGATGTAGATAGATTAGTAGATTGACAGGAAAATAACAAACAGCGGCATGATGCAGTGTGCAGTTTTGTTATAGGGGTAAGAATCGAGGAGGGATAGTATGAAAATTCCAAAAAACGGCAAGCAGTCTATAGCCTGGCTTTGTACGATCACGCTCACGATTTCTTCTGCCTTTGGCAATACCGTTTTTGCAGGGCAGGATGAGGAGTGGATCACAAAGGGCACCCATAGTTATCATGACTGTCTGATCGATGAAGACTGCCTGGAAGAGATGGCAGTACTGTTTGAAGATGCAGAATTCCTGGAAGAGCAGGGCTGGACGGAAGAAGAGGGACAGCTTGAGATGCTCAAGGAGATGGTTCGCATCTATGACTTGTTCGGAGAGGAGCCGGTGCAGGGCTGGGCATATTATGCTGACCTGGCCGGGATCGAGATCGATGAAAATCTTGCCAGTGCCAGCAATGCAGATAGGAATACCGAAACGGCAACAGCCAGCAACGCAAAAAGGGCAACTGCCAGCAATGCCCAAAAGGCCAGTGACGGCGATAGAAAGCTGGCAACGTCCAGTGATCTTCCGTCTGGATTTGCTGCTCTGAAAAAGGCTGTGAAAGGGGAAGCACCGAAATACCAGGATTATTACTGTACCGAAATACAGGACGACCTTGGATTAGAACTGGCAGAATTGGACGAGGACGGCCGCAGTGCAGCCATTACCTTTGCACCGGATCAGCGTCCGCGCATCGTGATCAAAGGAGAAAAAGAGGTTTACGGCCAGATTTTTGCCAATGTCTGCGAGAATGACCAGTTCGCTTTTTCGCTTTGTGGCCTGGATGATCAGGGACGTGAGCTGCCTGGGGAAGTCTTTGAGCGTCAGCCAAGAATGTGGGATCTTCAGGATCAGAACTGGTATAACAACTGCGGTTATAACCGCTGGCAGGCACCGGATGGCACAAGTCAGCTTCGCCTGACCTTAAGCCTGAGTGAAAATGCCGCTGAACAGGGCTTTGCCTTTAGCGGTGCTCCGACGATGAACGCGAGTGGCGAAATTGAATTTTTTGTTACCATGAACCGTGACCGTCATATTACCTTTTCTTATCCAACGGCGGATTCCTTCGGAGGCTCCTCCAGTGATGATGGAAAGAATGCGAATCTTACATTTAAGGATTTTGCAGTTTTTTCCAATGAGCTTTACGGAACGATCGGCCATATTGAAGGCAATATTGCAGTCGGAAAGGTAACAAACCAGAAAGTAGATACGGCCACGAATCAAAATGTGCTGGATCTGAATGCAGACAGCAGCCGGATCACTTATCTGAAATATCCGAGCCAGTCTCTTCCGATCACGGCCACTCAGGGAAGCGGAGCAGAAATCGTTCTGGGAAGCGGGGCCGATATCTGGGTAGGAACCAATGGACACGGCAATAAGGGAGAATGGTATGTAAAGTTCCCAAATACCGGTGATGATACCTGCGTGGGCAGCAGCAGTCAGGTAAAGTATATTGTTCAAGAGGATGATACGGAAAATGGCGGCTTCAGCATTGATATCGATCGTGCATTGAATCAGCTTTCCGCTTACCATCCGGCAGATACCGCAGAAGTTTCGACGGATGAACGCAGTGTGATTATTGACTGCGAGCAGGAAACCACGGTGGTGACAGTCAAGGCGAAGGATCTGGAAAAAGAATGGCTGAAGCTGTATCACATGGATGAAAGCAAGAACCTGATCATCAATGTAGATACGGAAGGTGTTTCCACGGTCAATATCTATACCAAGGTTTCCTTAAACGGAGAAGGACAGCTGTCTGACTGGCAATCCATTGCAGGAAATATCGTTTGGAACTTCGGAACTTTCCATGGAAAAGTGAATGGATATGTGATGAATTCCGGCCTCTTGCTGGTGCCGAAGGGCGATGTGGAGCTGAGCGCAAACTGGAACGGGTGCATTGCAGCAGACCGTGTAGCCAACAGCGGAGCAGAGATTCATAAGGTGACACCGGTGGTTCCGGATCCAGAGCCGACTACCGACACGACAACCACAACGGAGGGTACGACAAGCACAACGGAGGGTACGACAACCACGACGGAAGGTACGACAACCACGACAGAGGACACGACAACCACAACGGAAAGTACGACTACGACAGTGACTGAGTCCAGTACGGAGACAACGACGGAGAGTACGACCAGTACCGGAACAAGTACGACGGAGGATACGACGTCCACAACGGAGGGAACGACAACCACAACGGAGGGAACGACAACCACAACGGAGGGTACGACATCCACGACAGAGGACACGACATCCACAACGGAAAGTACGACTACGACAGTGACTGAGTCCAGCACGGAGACAACGACGGAGTCGACGACAACCACGTCAACGAAGCCAACGACGACAACGGCCACAACAACGAAGTCGACAACAACCACGTCAACGAAGCCAACAACGACGAGCACAACCAGCGCAACCACAACAACTGGCGGAACAACCACAACTACCGCAACCACAACAAAACATGGCGGTGGAACAACGTCGGACAAGACAACAAAGGAAACTACAGAGCGTACAACAACGGTCACAGAGAGTTCTACCGAGACAACCAGTGAAGCTACAACAAAAACAACCGGAAGTTCCACGACTACAACAGCAGAAACTACAAAGTCTACGACCGGAGCTACGACCACGACCGAAGCTACATCTGTGACAACCACAGTCACGGAGGCTTCCACAGAAACAACCAGTGAGGCAACAACGGAGACTACCACTTCGGTCGTTACAACAACCCGCAGAGGAAGCAGCGGCGGTGGCGGCGGTAACGGTGGAAGAAGCAGCGGAGGTGGTGGAAACAACGGCGGAACAACGCCAACGGTTCCGATCGTCGATAATCCGGTACCGCTTGGCAATGTACCGGTTCCGGATGATCCGGATATGGATCTGGTTCTGATTGATGACCCGGATGTGCCGCTCACAGGGCTTCCGAAAACCGGAGATTCCTCCGGAACGAAACTGCTGATATTGGCACTGAGTCTCTCAGCGCTGATCCTGCAATTAAAGAAACAGAGAGAAGAAAAAGAAGATGAATCATAAGAATGGCCATGAACCATTCGCAGCCTTTGCCCTCTCAGTATGCATATTCCTTGCGATATGCATACTGAGGGGCATTGTGCCGTTTGGGGATAAAAGTTTTTTACAGATCGATCTGTATCATCAATATGCACCCTTTTATGAAGAAATGAGAAGCCGCCTTCTGTCTGGGCAGAGCCTGGAATTCAGTTTTGAAGGGAGCCTCGGAAAAGAGTTTCTGGTCCAGTGGGCTTATATGAACAGCAGCCTGATTGGATTTCTAATCCTGCTGTTTCCGGCCGAGAAGCTGCCGGAAGCCATCCATTTGATGATGACATTAAAAATAGGACTGGCCTGTGCTTCCTTTTGCTGGTATTTGAAGAAATCCCGCAGTATGGAAGGCTTACCGGCCATTGCCTTTGCCCTGTACTATGGCTGGTGCGGCTTTGTGACCTGCTATTTTTGGAATATCATGTGGCTGGATGCCGTGGCTCTGTTTCCCTTGCTGATCCTTGGAATGGATCGAATGATCGAGGAAAGGAAGACCGGGCTTTATCTTGCTTCCCTGGCACTTACGATCTATTCCAACTTTTATATTGCATTTCTGGTATGTGTGGTGATCACCCTGTATTTTGTACTGCAGGTGGGCACACGATTTTTAAAAGAAAAATGCTGGAAAGACATGGTTCTGTCCTGCATGCTGTTTGCAGGCAATTCCATTCTGGCAGCATTATTTACCATGTTTCTGATCCTGCCGACCATGATTGCCTTATCACAGACGGCGGTCAGTGGATCATCGTTTCCGCCTTTTCAGATCTATGACAATGTATGGCAGATTTTATCTGCCCACCTGATCGGGGCAAGACCGGTGGTGCTGGGCAGAAATGAAGACCTTCCGAACCAGTTTAGCGGAACGCTTACCATATTTCTTATTCCTCTATATTTTGTCAGCAGGAATATAGCGAAGGAAAAGAAACTGAAAGGAGGGATCCTGATCCTGTTTTTTTGGCTTTGCAGTGTGATCCAACCGTTGGATTTTCTGATCCATGGTCTGCATTTTCCGGCGAACCTACCGCATCGTTTTACCTTTATGTACAGCTTTTTTTTGATCGGAATGGCAGCGGAGGTCTGGCAGAAACGGGAGCAGTGCCTAAGGAGGCTGGAAGGCCTGATTTTGGGAAGCATCGGATTGATTGTATGGATTTCAGAATTTGTCATTGTCCCACGTATTTATGAATTGGATCGGGTTTACTCAGATAAAGATCTGCTCCTTAGTGCAATTTTGCTTTGTTTGTATGCACTGATCTGGCATCAGAGCCTTGGTCAGCGCAAGAAGTCCGCAAATACGCATTCGGAAAGACAAGAATCCATCGGAGGGAAAAACAGGGCTGCAGTTGGCGTGCTGCTTCTGCTGCTTGTGACGGCAGAATGTCTGTATAGCGGTTATGACGGCATGAGTCGTGTTACACAGGCCAACGAATTTTCAAAATATATGGAGGCGGCTTCGGAGGCAAAGACCTATCTGGATGAAAAAGAACAGGGAAATTTTTACCGGATGGAATTCAGGCGGTTTGTGGCGATCAACAATGGCGCACTCTATCATTATCCCGGAGTATCTCAGTTTTCTTCCCTGGCACCCGGAGGCATCTCGGCGATGATGACCAATCTTGGCTTTGCCGGAGCAGGAAATTCCTACCGATATTATGACCCAACTCCGCTTCTGGATGCGATCTTGAACGTAAAGTATGTGGTAAACCGCGATGATGAGGGTGCACCGACCACACTCGGTGAACACTATACCTTGGAAAAGCAGATCGGAAATCTGTGGGTGTTTCAAAATCCGCAGGTCCTTCCGGTGGGATTTATGGTTTCAGAAGATCTTACGAAATGGGAGCCGGAAACGCTGCATCCGTTTGAAAATCAGAACAGCCTGGCAAGGCTTGCCTCTAAAGAGGACAGAGTGCTTTTGGATTCCTTTGACTGGGATCACATGGAATATGAAAATATTACCATTACAGAAATGAAGGGGGACTCGGTCAGCTATACGGTGGAGGAACCAAGAAATTTGAACAGGATCCCCCGAGTAACGATTACCCTGATATCTCCCAAACGGGAGTATCTGTATCTTTATGTGAATGAAGAAAATGCGAAACGGGTTGTTTATACAACCGGAAAGGAACGTCAGGACCGGGAGATTGCAGCAGGAAACGGACTGATTGATGTAGGATGGGTGGATGAAGGCGAGCGTATCGAGGTTTCTCTGGAACTGACCAACCGTGGAGAATTTGAAAAAGCCTATCATGAGAACGGCAGGACGGTGGTGCAGGCAGCAGGCTTTGATCCGGCTACCTGGAATGAGGTTTATGCAAAATTAAGTACCCGTCCATGGAAGCTGACAAGCTGGTCAGATACCATGCTGGAAGGAAGGGTACAGGCAGAGGAAAACCAGATCTTATTTACCTCTATCCCTTATATGAAGGGCTGGAGTGCCTATGTAGATGGGACAAAAACGGATCTTGTGCCGCTTTGCGGTTTGGGCGTGATCGGAGTGCCGGTCACACCGGGAGAGCATGTGGTGCGCCTGACCTTTGCTGCACCGGGACTGCGCACCGGACTTTTGGTATCCCTGCTTTCCTTTGCCGGATATGGAACCTGGATGCTTATCAGAAAACGATGGGGAAATTAGGTTGTATAAGTTTTTCTTCCTATCATTCTTCCTTTACTACAATGATCGAGTAATAGCTGGCCTGATCCGGAATCTCATTGATACTGTGGTATACCTGTTCATTGGGCATGCCGCAGTTTTCGATCATTGTACATTTGGTATTGTGGCGTTTCAGCACTTCCTTCACAAGTGGCATTTTGGAGGCGGCCTTCATAAAAACTCTGGTACCTGGCAGCTTTAAGGCCTCTTCAATCCCATAGGTGGAGGGAATTACATGAAGCTGCTCAGAGCGATCAACGAGGCTGTCTTCCAGTCTTGCACTGACGGCACAAAACGAAGGAATGCCGTTGATGATTTTTGTTTCATATCCCATGGCCTTTACCAGCCTGTGGATATAGATATAGGTGCTGTAGATGGTGGGATCGCCTAGGGTCAGGCAGGCGACATCCTTTCCCTCCTCCAGCTTTTTAACAATGCGTTCTGCGGCGTCCCGATAGGCCGCATCCAGCACAGAGCGATCTTTTGTCATGGGGGTGGTAAGATCAAGGCATTCCTTCTGATCCAGTCCCTTGACAATGCCGCTTGCAATGCGGTAAGCCACGGCCTTGTCCTTTCCGTCAGCCGGAACGGCAATTACCGGACAGTTATTAATCGTATCGACTGCAAGGTAGGTCATCAGCCGCGGATCTCCCGGGCCGACACCAACACCGTATAAAATTCCTTTCATAGAGACATCCTCTTTCTTTCCAAAGATATGCCATTAAGTATAACCCAAATCAGGAATTTGATAAAGATAATTTGTAATTGTTCAGAGCCAAGCAAAATTTCATAAAGCAGACGTGAAATGCTTGTCTGCAAATCCGATTGCACAGTCCAAAAAGCCTCAGCGTAGCCCGCTAC
>CAVALB010000084.1:0-10122 GCA_963589345.1 uncultured Selenomonadales bacterium
CAATCGGATTTGCAGACAAGCGAATAGGCTAGTTATTTTGTAAACGAGGCACTAGCAACGCTTTTACACCTTCAGCACATGATATCCCGCTGCCTTCGTCAACCGGTTCATGATTGCCTGTCCCAGATGATCTTTCGAAAAGCTTTCCGAATAAATGCAGTCTGCATTCAGATCATCAAATTCCCTGAGCACGGCAAACAGATTGTGGGCAATGGTCTCTTCCTTTGCGCGAAGTCCTACACTGCGGACTTCTCCCTGCGGATAACATCCCCTTGTCTCATCCGTGCAGATTACGCCAACCCTTTTGCCCTCCGCAAGCTTTTCATTTACCAGACGGTTAATGTTTTCCACCACCTTGTCGGTCTCGCCCTCTACGAGCAGCAGATCCGCCTGCGGTGCATAATGGCGATATTTCATCCCCGGCGCCTTCGGCCTTAAGTTCGCACTCGGCGGTGCCTGAATGGCCGGATCGATCTCTACTTGTCCTACCGTTTCCTGCAGCATCTCCATGGTGATAGCACCCGGGCGCAGCAGAGTCGGAACCTCTCCGGATACATCCACGATCGTGGATTCTACACCGATTCCCACCGGACCTCCGTCCAGGATCATCTCAATCTTTCCTTCCATATCCTGCCATACATGCTGTGCCGTGGTCGGACTCGGTCTGCCGGAGGTATTGGCACTCGGCGCTGCCACCGGAACCTTTGCAAGCCGGATCAGACGGTTTGCCACCGGATCACTCGGCATACGAACTGCCACGGTATCCAGGCCGCCCGTCGTTCCATAGGGCACAATCGCACTCTTTGGAAAGACCATGGTAAGCGGCCCCGGCCAGTATGCCTCTGCCAGCTTTCTTGCTGTTTCCGGAACATAGGCAACCAACGGCTCCAGTTCGTCCAGGCACGAAATATGCGCGATCAACGGATTGTCGGACGGCCGCCCCTTCGCTGCGTAGATCTTTTTTGCTGCTGTTTCATCCAGCGCATTTGCTCCCAAACCATATACGGTCTCCGTCGGAAAAGCCACCAATCCACCGTTTTGCAGGATCTGTGCGGCCTCCTTCAGTTCCTCATCTTTAATTTGTTTTGTATCTTCTATTTTTACCAATTTCGTATTCATCGATGTACCTGCTTCTATGACAATGTTTGTTTCATCATAACACAAGACGCCCCACGGTGCAAGGCACCGCAGAGCGTCTTATAGTTACACTTATGTTACCTTTTATTCCAAGGTTACTCTCTTACTGCTCTTTACTGTCTTTTTCTGAGATCCGACACTGTGGATCAGAACGCTGACGCGCTTATATACCAGGGAGGTCACCACAGATACCACAATTCCCTTCACCAAGTTGAACGGTCCGACACAGAAAAGTGCGAAGGTCCATACACTGCCGACTGCCGGGTTGATGGCTGCTCCTGCTGCCAGGATGGTCTCCATCGGCATAAAATTGGAATAGAACGGCAGCATCACCAGGGCATTTGCTGCAACGCCAACCGCTGCCATAAGAACCGTTCCGGCTGCCAGACCGGTCATGGCTCCCTTTCGTGTATGGGAGACTTTATAAATGAGTCCTGCCGGAATCACCAGCGCACAGGAAATCACCAGGTTTGCAAACTCACCGACAAATCCGGTACTGGTCGGCTTTAATACAAGCTTCACAAGGATCTTGACTACTTCCATGATCGCACCGGCCACCGGTCCCATGGCAAAGGTACCGATCAGCACCGGCACTTCGCTGACATCCAGTCCGTAAAAGCTCGGTGCCAGAAACGGAAGCGGAAATTCAAAAAGCATCAGCACACCGGCCAGAGCACCAAACATTCCCATCAGTACTACATTTTTCGTTGTAAGCAGTTTTTCTTTCATGTTTCTTCCTCCAGAATTTTTTTTGCAGCTGTTCTGAACCAACCGCCAAATAAACTTTCAAAATCAGCCTTAGAAATGCAGCATTACACGTCTGATTTATGAAATTTTGCTTGGTTCTGAACAGTTACATCTTTTTAAGTTCATCATCAGAGGAATCGTGTGCGACAGATTTGTTTTGCAGGAACCAAATTTCTGTAAAACAAAAACCCCCGGATAGAAATATCCGGGGGTGGTAAGCCATTCATGTCTCCTTTGCAGCCCTGCCGTAAAGGAATTCACACAATTTCTTCTCTCATCCAGACTATACTGTCGGTTTTGGAATCTCACCAAATCAGCTGCGTATGCAGGTCGCGGACTGTAACCGCCGGTGGGGAATTGCGCCCCGCCCCGAAGAACTTATCGTTGGCCTAACTATAATACATTTAAAAGAAAAAATCAAGTCTAATCTACTTCCAGACGATTGTAATCCCGCACGCCATCTTCCAGAATGTACCGGAAATACTCTCCCTGCTGCGTTGCCATACCACCTTCCTGCCAGAGCGCATAGGCCGGGTCGTTTCGAACAAGCTCCTGTACCTTGTAGGCAGTTCCCTGATAATAGTGGAATTTGAGCAGCGAATACAGCTGTGCCATCTGCTCGCACTGGCTGTCTGTGATCTCAGGCACTTCGCTTAACGCTGCCACTGCCTGGTTATAAAATACTCTCCGCAAAAACGGTGTCTGAAATGTTTTAAAGTTTAACAGATCTTCCTCCGTACGCTGATTCTTTTTTGCCCAGCCCTCCACATCAAGCGATCTTGTACGATACAGAAAGCTCCTGTCATCCCGGTAAGTGAGGATAGCATATCGGCAGGAGGGAGTTGCCAAAGAAGCCGTCACCATTTCCCATATTCCACGGTTGTCCTCCGCGCGTTTGCAGTGCTGTACATGGAGGTGGCCGCTTAAAAACAGCCGAACATCCCAGTTTTCCAGAAGATCCACCAGCTGTTCGCCGTGCTCGATCGTGCACTCATCTACATAGATCTCACTTTCATCCAGAAGGTTGTGATGTGCGATCGGAATGATCTCAACTCCCGCATCCCAGGCTGCTTCCAACTGCTTTTCGATCCATTCATAGGTTGCGTCGGAAATGGCTCCGCCTACCTTGTTGACCGGACTATACTTACAGCTGTCGATCATCAAAAGCCAGGTGTTTTCATCCAGCTTATACAAATAGCTCAAGCTGTTTGGATCCTCACTGGCCGCTTCATCGTATCCGAAGGCACGATAGATCTGCCGGAATTCTTCCGGGGTTGTATACTCTGCCGGAAGGCGTTCCTCTCCCTCATAACGAGCCGCCTGGTGATTGTTGATATCATGGTTTCCGGGGATCACAAGCACCGGAATTCCGTGATCTTCCACCCGGTGGAGCTTTTCTGCCAGATCCTTGTGGCTTAACTTTTCTCCGTTTAAGGTCAGGTCACCGCTCAAAACCAGTACGTCCGGTTGGAGCTTTACCACCTCATCCAGAAATGCATCCGTGATCTGGTCAATATAAGTAACTACCTTGCCGTCTCCATACTCCACCATTTCCTGAAATCGTGAGCCTCCGTCTGTCAGAGAATCGGCAAAATAGTGAATATCCGTTGCCAGCATGATATTTTCTATCCAGCCTCCGTTTTCTGCAGTGGGAAGCGGGCCGGAATCTTCACTCGCTTCGGATGGTGAAACAGACTCCTGCTTTCCTCCCTCTGCTGATCCGTTTTCCGGATCGGTACTGTTTTCGACAGCCGTTTCATGACCGGCATCGGATTTTGATTCTCCGGTTTTGGCTTCACCGCTCTCCTCTTGTGACTCAGCTGTCTGCTCGATCTGACTCTCTTTTGAATCAGTTGACATGTCCGCTGCACCATTTTGATGGCCGCATCCAACCAAAACAAGTACTGCTGCAAAAACGCACCAAAGGGCAGAAAGCACCTGCTTTCTGCCGGAAAACTTCCGTTTCATCTTCCTCGCCCCTTCCAAACCATCTTTTTTCGATTTTTTATCATCCTGCAGATTTCATTCATCAGCGTGATTTTGAATTTTCCCTCTTTTTCAATGAGAATGCCTCCGAATCGATAAGAAAACTTCCAAATCGATGTGAATACTTCCAAATCGCTGAAAACGCCTCTGAGAACACATGCCGAATGCTACGGCAGCTTTACGGTATCCCAAATATACGCCGGCTCCATTCCAAGCCTCCAGCAGGCTACACCTGCCAGCTCGTAATCTCGGATCAGCTGCATTTTCAATGCCAGGGAGCGTTCCTCTTCCATCCAGATTTCGTACTTCGCTCCGTCCTTTTCCAGTTCTCCGTAATACTGTCCCAATGCATCCTGCCAGTAAAGCTCTACCTGGTTGGTTTCCACCCACTCTTTGGCGCTTGTGATCCCGGCAGCCTGGGAGCTGGTTCCGGAAGCATCCTCCTTCCAGATCCGCGTATAGAACGGAATGGCACTGATCAGCTTTTCCTTCGGCACCATCTTTAACAGATCCTCGATTCCCTGCTTCTCATAGCTCAGAGAAGCAACCGAACCGGCTTCTCCTCCGGCGTAATGTTCGTCATAACCCATCATCACAACATAATCGGCGACCCGCCCCTGCTCTGCCCAGTTATAAAATGCAGAATAGGAGGCCGGAACATAGGAATCGATCGACAGGACAATTCCTTGCTTTCTGCAGTCTATGGAAAGCTCCCGGATAAACTGCACATAATGAGGTCCGGCAGCTGCCTTAATCCCTTCTATATCCAGGTTAATGCCATCGATCCCATAGGTATCCACATCCTGCATCAGCGAGGCGATCAGCTTCTTCCTGGCTTCTGTGTCAGCAAACAACACTTCCGACTGCACCTCGTCTCCCCGATTAAAGTTATCCAGGACTGCCCATACCTGAAGTCCCGCCGCATGTGCCTGATCCACATAATTTCGATCGGCCAGAGAATCATAGTTGCCGTTGTTGTCGGTCAGCATAAACCAGGTCGGTGCAATGACATTCACACCCTTTGTATTCGATATCAGGTTCTTCATTGCCTGATTTGCAGAGAGATTGGTCACCTGATGCCATACCATAACAACCGGCTCATCCATGGAAATACTGGTGTATTCCGGCTCCGTATAGGTGCTGACTAAGGTTTTTGGCTCCGTATCCTTCAAACGGCGATTCGGCAGATATCCAATCTGTCCGTCCTCTGTTCGCACCCTGCTCCAGTTTTCAAGCTGTTCCAGGACAATGACCTTTGAACCAGAGGCGATCTCCGTGATCACGGCGCTCTTTCTGCCTCCCCGAACCCGGAGTGCACTCTTTTTCTTAACCTCTGCCATCTGCAGCGGTTCCCAGGATGTGTCTACAAACACACGCTGTACCTGATCGGTGTCGAATGTCTCGATCCGGACATTGGTGTAGGCTGTCACCAAACCCGTAAGCAGCCACACCGTTCCATCCTGCTGTACGAGCAGAGGTTTTCCGCTGCTTCCCAGGGTGCTTTCGTCCGCATATACGATTTGATCCGGCAGCGTATAGATCAGCTGGCTGTTTTTTTCATCCCAGTAAAAGCGCTCATTTACTGCCTCATTCACCCAGGTAAGCGGCAGGTAGATCTGGCCGTCTATATTGCGTCCCTTTACGCCCTCCACCAGTTCATTGTTCAAAAAGAGCGCAGCTTCATCACCATTTGCCTGGTACCACTCGTTCTGATCCACTTTTTCCTTTGATGGTTTGTACTTGCAGTATAAAATAAATCCCGCCGCCACTCCTGCGACAAGCACGATCATCAATATCACCGTCAGTATTGTTTTCAAAAATCCCTTCATCCGCCGTGTCTCCTTACCGGTATATTCCTTTCGCTCATTATACCATAGATTTGACTCGACTTCGTTGAAAGTTGCAATTTTCCTAATTTTTATCTTCCCGGGCTGAATCGGGATCCTCTTTTTTCAGGGCTTTGCCTTATGATGTTACTGGTGATACACGATATCAAAATGGATTTCTTTTAACCGCTTGGCTTTCATATAGTCTTCCTTTTTTTCCTTCACCTCCTCTAAATCCGGTTTTTCCTGCACAACGTCCTCCAGAATATAGTCACCCATGTAAAAACTGCCGTCCTCATGAACCTCAAACAGCTTTCCCCAGGTTTCTTCACTGGCATCCTCTCCGTCGATCAGGACACGGATTCCTCGTTTCTGGTATCGCTTCAAACCTTCCACATAAATCTGATTGCCTTCATTTTTTTCATACACACCCGATACATTTGCCACTATGTGCCCCCATTCTGCGGGCAGTCCTGCTGTTTCGATTTAGAAGGTTTTTGCTGTGACACATTGCACCCACTGATCCATGATCCGCAGAACCGTCCGCATACATTTTTTGCGTAACTGATCCATACCTTCCTTATGGTTTTGCCTTATTGGTTTATCTTCCAAACAGCAATGTTTCAAAACATGTGATTTCCTCCTGTGTAATGCGGAATGCATCTACTGAAGCCGGAATCCTCTGAAGCTGACATCGAAACATCGATTCTATCTCTTTTCTGGTATCTTCTCCGCCTGATATAACGGCAATTTTCCAGCTCTTATCCCGTTTTTTTGTCTGCTCCAGGATTTCCAGAAATGCTTCCACCTTCCATTCGCTTAAAGATCCCACTAAGATCTTTCGATCACACCGCGCACATTCGTACAGACTTTTTTCTGCAGCTTCCCCATAATCCAGGATGATATAATGATAATCGCGGCTCAGACACTCAGACAAGACGACCGGATCCGCCATTTTGTAATAATCCACTTCCATAATACAAAAACATTCCTTCCTATCCTGGCTCCGATTCGTTTTTTTCTCATGTCTTCTGCCTTTTTTTCCGGCAAACCGCTCCAGTATCTGAAAATCTCCATGGCTGTTCCACTCCAGCACCGCTGTTCTTTTGCGCTTTACCCCTGTCAGATAATTCGCCAATGCCACCGCCAAATGGCTGGTTCCTACACCGCGTCCACAGCCCATCACACCAATGGTTCGAATCCCGGTTTCTGACAGTTTTACAAGAATCGTCTGATTCTTTCCAAAAATAAATTTCGTACGATTCCTCCCCTCTGTCCAAACCAGTCATTCCAAATGGTTTGATATATGCCGTCTGACAGCCGGCTTCCCAAAAACGGATCTGCAAAATAGGGCATCCTCAGTCCGCCTGCATAATGCGTTTTCTGATAAAAAGACAGCCTGCCGCAAAACTGATTGTAAATCACCGTCAGCCCCTGTACAGTTCCGTCAGCCTTTACTGCAATCTCTGAATCCTCCCACTCCCATGGTTTGCCGCCGCATATCAGCAGACAGCCGTCTGCATTTTCCTGAATCATTCCCTCCAAATCCGGTCCATAATCCAGGATCCTGATCTGATATTCTGCCTGCAGCAACACAACGGCCTCTCCGTACCGTGGAAGCATCGGGGTATTCCAGATATGAAATACTCCGCGTGCGTCTGCAAGGCATTTCCTGCACTCAGCCAGCTGACGCACAGCACCGGATTCATTTTGTTCCTCGTAAACAGCTGACATTCCGCACCTTTGCAGATATGCGGTCAGTCCGATCGCAATGTGGGTCGTTCCCACTCCATGACGGCTCCCCGCCACGGCAATCACCAGAGACTCCCGCACACGTTTCGCACCATACCGATAGGACCGGCATTCCAATCGATTCCAAAGTTCTTGTAATTCCTGCTCCAGTTCCCCGACAGACTGATATCGTCTGCCTTTTTCTGCATACAGGCATTTACGGATCACGCGCATCAGCCGTCGTTCGGTCCTTCCCGATAATTTCACCTGTATTTTTGCGCCTGCTTCTCCCGGAAAATGTCCAGTCAGCATGTAATGGAGGACAGCACCAATGGCATAAATATCTGTTCTTCCATCTAAGACATCTCCCGAATACTGCTCCGGCGCCGCACAGCCGATTGTCCCGTAACGTTCCTTAAGATGCTCTGCTTCATCCGCATAAACTGCATGATCAAAATCGATCAACTTGATTGTATTATGATAAAGTAATAGATTTTTGGGTTGTAAATCAAGATATAAGACCGGGGTTGGCCTCGTTGAATGCATGATATGTACCAGATGGCAAATCTGAATCCCGTACTGGATCGTCATTGCCGACGAACAATGCCCCGTTTCTGAAATGAGGACATATAAAGAATCTCCTTCGAGATACTCTTCAATCAGGTAGCTGTACTGATCATCCTCCTCCAGGTCATATACGATTGGTATACCCGGATCGCGGATCCCCTTCAGTATCAGCGCTTCTTTTCTAAACAGTTCATAGTCTGCAAAGGTCTTTGGAACTCGTTTGATGGCACGATATTCGTCCAGTTCCAGGTGTTTTGCCAGGAATACCGTGCCGCTCCTGCCGCAGCCCAGTACCCGGCATAACCGGTACTTTCCGAATAAAATAGTGTCCGCTTTCCTGCACCTCCTTTTCTGCTTCGTCTCTGTAGTTTTATTCTAATCCCAATCGAAAAATATGACAAGAAAATCCATAATCAAGGTTCGACATAATTCGTCAATCCGTTGCTGCTCCCATGTTCCCCCCTTTCTTAACATTTCCTAAAATTTTTTTCATAGGAATTGATATTTTTCCGCATCCTTTCTATAATTAGAGTAGGAAAGCAGGTCCATTTTTGCTTTCCAATATTTCAAATGGAAGGGAGTGATCTTATGAAGATCGAACGAATCAATGAAAATCAGATACGGTGCACGCTAACCAGTCTTGATCTCAGTTCCCGCAACTTGAATCTGAGCGAGCTTGCCTATGGAAGTGAAAAGGCTCGCAGCCTGTTTCGTGAGATGATTCTGAAGGCCTCCAATGAAGTTGGCTTTGACGCTGAAGATATCCCCCTGATGGTGGAAGCGATTCCGCTGTCCGGTGAAAGCGTGATGCTTGTCATCACCAAGATAGAGGATCCTGAAGAGCTTGACACCCGTTTTTCCAAGTTTTCTCCTCTCTCGGAGGATGGATCTGAGAATCTCTGGGGCGGTCTTGCAAATGAATTGCTGGAGGGCGCTGACGGCCTCCTTGAGATGTTTCGCCAGAACATGCTCGCCATGAATAATGCATCAAACACTGAAAATGCGGATGACACCACTTTGCAGGCTCCAAACTCCGCTGCACAGGATTCTTCCTCTGACGCTGCCCCGGTGGCTCAGACTCGCATCTATCGCTTTAGCAGCTTAGACCAGGCTTCCGATGCCGCCGGTGCAGTTTGTGCTCTCGGTCCGGTTCAGAGTAAGCTCTACAAAAAGCCCGGAACCAGCCAGTATTATCTGGTTCTGTCAAACCGGGAAGCTGACCCCGTATCCTTCAGCCGCATCTGCAATCTGCTTGCAGAATATGGAGAAAAGGTCAAAACCGATATCATCGGTGAAGCCTATTATCAGGAGCACTATGAAGTTATCATCGGAGAAAATGCCCTGCAAAAGCTGGCACTGATCTGAGCTTGACACAAAAAAGAATCCGGCAAGCCGGATTCTACGCCTGCGGCGCTGTTGCTTCAGCAACCACATACCCTTGCGCCGAGTGCGCACAAAAAAGACTGTGAGAATCCTCACAGTCTTTTTTTATGTGCCTCTGCAGCTTCTGTAAATGCCTCGAAAATCTTTCTTATGGCCGGATCCTGCTCCCACAAATATTCCGGATGCCACTGAACTCCCAGAAAGAATGGATAATCCGGTTTCTCGATGGCCTCGATCAGGCCTCCGGACGCGTATCCACCGGCCACAAGCCCCGGAGCCAGCTTTCTGCAGGCCTGATGATGCATGCTGTTGACATTTAATGTTTCGCAGCCTGTAAGCCGCTCAAGCAGACTTCCAGAAACCACATCCACCTTATGGGACGGGATCACATAGTCAAACGGCTGAACATGGGCAATCGGAAAATCCTGCGGAAACTGACTCGGAATATCCTGGTAGATATCTCCGCCCAGAGCTACATTCAGAAGCTGAATCCCTCGGCAGATACCAAAAATTGGTTTTCCTGTCTTCATTACCAGCTTGAGCAAGGTCATTTCCATGCGGTCACGTCTTAAGCATACATTGCCACAATGAGCCTGTGTTTCTTCACCAAAATAAAAAGGATGGATATCCGGACCGCCGGTAAATAAAAATCCGTCCGACATCTCCACAACCTGCTGCAGATCCTCTTCTGGGGGGGGGGGGGGGGGGGGGGGGGGGGGGGGGGGGGGGGGGGGGGGGGGGGGGG
>CAVALB010000085.1:0-10100 GCA_963589345.1 uncultured Selenomonadales bacterium
CAGGTCGGGAGCTTGTCTGAGCGAACGTAGTGAGCGAGTTTGCGGTAGACCTGTCAAATGGGCGACGGAGCAAAACGGACAGAAAATTGCCGTGAATGCGTTTATGTGTGCTGGGGCGGGCGCTTTCGGCCCCCCCTTTTGATTCTTATGAAACAATTCGTTAAATTGGCATATATAGACTTTTTTGCAGAAATCTTCTATAATAGCTCCCATGAAAACAGTGGAAAGATGAGGACGCGCATTTGATGAATCTTGTATATGTGGTCGGCATGGGGCCGGGAAGTTTTGATCAGATGACCTTTGAGGCGAAAAAGGCACTCGAGCAGAGCAATGTGATCGTAGGTTATACCGTATATGTAGACCTGCTGCGGGAGCATTTTCCAAACAAGCAGTTTCTGACTACGCCGATGCGCAAGGAAGTGGAACGCTGCCGCATGGCGTTTGAGGAAGCCAGGAAAGGGCAGACGGTCGCCATGGTCTGCAGTGGGGATGCCGGTGTATACGGTATGTCCGGACTGATTTTGGAGCTCCAGCAGGAATATCCGGAATGTGAGGTAGAGGTGATCAGTGGGGTGACGGCAGCTCTGGCCGGCGGCGCCGTACTCGGTGCGCCCTTGATGCATGATTTTGCGGTGATCAGCCTGAGCGATCTTTTAACACCCTGGGAAAAAATCGAGACAAGGCTTCGCTGTGCAGCAGAGGCTGATTTTTCCATTTGCTTATATAATCCGTCCAGTAAGAAACGGGCTGATTATTTACAGAAAGCCTGTGATATCATTCTGGAACAGACCAAAGAAGAACGGGTCTGCGGTATTGTGAGCAACATCGGACGGGAAGGCCAGAACGCCAGGGTTTTATCGCTCAGTGAGCTTCGAGATACCCAGGTGGATATGTTTACGACCGTGTTCATCGGCAACTCCCAGACCAGAAAGATTGGGGAGCGGATGGTGACGCCGCGGGGATATCGGATCTGATGCGTGTGAAGAACGGATGCAGGGAATGATTTCAGGAAAATAGATACGGAAAGAGAGACTTAACATGGAACAATATCTGGAAGAGCAGCTTCACTGCTTCTGCCGCAGTGTGCGGGCAGCAGATGACCGGGCGATGGATGCGGCCAGACGTCATTGGAATGGGATCGCAAAGCCGCTTTACGGACTTGGTCGTTTTGAAGATCACCTGACAAAAGCAGCAGGGATCCAAAAAACGGAGGATGTCCGGCTAGATCGGAAGGCTGTTGTGATATTTTGCGCGGACAATGGCGTGGTGGCGGAAGGTGTGACTCAGACAGACAGCAGTGTCACGGCAGTGGTTACGGAAAATTTTGCGAGAGGGATCGCCAGCATAAACCGTATGGCAGCGGTGGCCGGAGCCGACGTGATTCCGGTGGATATTGGTGTGATGGGTGAGATTAAAGAGCCTGGGGTTCGCAGCTGTCGCATCGCAAACGGTACAAATAATATGCGAAAGGAACCTGCCATGACAAGGGGACAGGCACTTGAGGCCATCCATACCGGGATTCGGCTGGCATCGGAGCTTAAGGATACCGGCTATGATCTTCTTGCAGTCGGGGAAATGGGGATCGGCAATACCACTACCAGCAGTGCGGTGGCAAGTATCCTTTTACAGGCACCGGTGGAATTTGTGACCGGGCGCGGAGCCGGACTTTCCAATGCAGGACTGGAAAAGAAGATAGAAGTGATCAAAGAGGCCATTGCCCTGCATAATCCGGACCCGGAGGATCCTTTGGCCGTCCTGATGAGTGTCGGCGGCTTTGACATTGCAGGCATGTGCGGTCTGATGCTTGGCGGAGCAATTTATCGGATCCCGGTGGTCTTAGATGGTCTGATCTCTCTGGTGGCTGCATTGTTGGCGCAGAAATTCTGTCCGTTGGTAACCGATTTTTTGCTGCCTTCCCACCTGGGAAAGGAACCGGCCTGCGCTATGGCTATGGAAAAGCTGGGATTAGAGGCGAGCATTTACGGAAATCTGGCATTGGGAGAGGGAACCGGAGCAGTCATGCTGTTTCCGCTCCTTGACATGGCTGAGGCGGTGTACCGGGAAAACAGCACTTTTGAGGATATTCATGTTGGAGCTTATCAGAGCTTTGAAGAACAGGAACCGGATGCAGTGTCAAAACCGGTGCATACAGAGAAGGACAGCTTTGAGAAGGAGGAACGGGCATGATTTATTTTATCGGAGCGGGACCGGGGGACCCGGAGCTGATCACTGTAAAGGGAAAACGCTTGATCGATGAAGCTGATATCATCATTTATGCAGGTTCCCTGGTTAATCCGCAGGTTCTTTCCGGTGCAAAACCGGGAGCAGAGATTTACAACAGTGCCACCATGAATCTGGAAGAGGTGCTGGATGTGATGAAACGTGGGGCAGCCGATGGAAAACGGGTGGTTCGCGTTCATACGGGCGATCCGTCCATTTACGGTGCACACCGGGAGCAGATGGTGGAGTTGGATAAGCTTGGGATTCCCTATGAGATCGTGCCGGGTGTCAGTTCATTTCTGGCTGCGGCAGCCAGCTTAAAGCGAGAGTATACGCTTCCAGGGATCAGTCAGACTGTGATCCTAACCCGGATGGAGGGCCGCACAGCAGTGCCAGAGAGAGAACAGATCGAAGCCCTTGCGGCACATCAGGCAACGATGGTCATTTTTTTGAGTGTGGGTGAAATCCTGACCTTAAGCAGGAGACTGCAGGATGGCGGCTATCCGGCAGATACCCCGGCGGCAGTGGTCTATAAGGCATCCTGGGAGGATCAGAAGATCGTGAGAGGAACTCTGGAGGATATTGCTCAAAAAGTCAAAGAGGCGGGGATCCGTAAAACAGCACTGGTGACGGTGGGACGCTTTTTGGGCGACAGCTTTGAACTTTCCAAATTGTACGATGCGCATTTTACAACGGAATTTCGCAAGGGGGTTTAAGCATGGCAAAAAAGATCATGATCCAGGGAACCATGTCAAACTCCGGAAAAAGCTTTTTAGCAGCGGCTCTGTGCCGGATCCTAAAGCAGGACGGCTATTCGGTGGCACCGTTTAAATCGCAGAATATGGCACTCAATTCCTACATTACAAAGGAAGGACTGGAAATCGGCCGCGCCCAGGCCATGCAGGCCGAGGCAGCGGGCATTTCGCCTACTGTGGATATGAATCCGATCCTGTTGAAACCCACCAGCCAGATGGGAAGCCAGGTTATTGTAAACGGTGAGGTCTTCGGCAACTTGAAAGCCATGGACTATTACAAAAGGAAAACGGAATTTATCCCGGCAGTTCGGGAAGCATTTGCAAGACTGGAGAACAAGTTTGATGCCATTGTCTTAGAGGGTGCCGGAAGTCCGGCAGAGATCAATCTTCGGGACAATGATATCGTAAATATGGGCATGGCCAAGATTGCTGATGCACCGGTGCTTTTGGTGGGAGATATTGACCGGGGCGGTGTATTTGCTTCGCTTTACGGAACGGTCAGCCTCCTGGAGCCGGAAGAACGCGCCAGGATCAAGGGGCTTGTCATCAACAAATTTCGCGGAGACGTAAAAATCCTGGAGCCGGGGCTTCGTATGATCGAAGAAAAATTACATATTCCGGTGGTGGGCGTGATTCCCATGGAACAGATCGATCTGGATGATGAGGACAGCTTATCCGACCGCCTGGTTCGTACCGAAGTACAGGGGGGACTGGATGTGGCCGTGATCCGTCTGCCGCATATTTCCAATTTTACAGATTTTAATGCACTGGAACATTATGAAGGAGTCTCTCTGCGCTATGTGGATCGCGCGGCGCAGCTTAGAAGACCTGACCTGATCCTTCTTCCTGGAACGAAGAACACCATGGAAGATTTAAAATGGCTGAGGGAGAGCGGGCTTGAGACCATGATCTGCCGTCTGGTGGAGGAGCAGAAGATACCGCTCATCGGAATCTGCGGCGGCTATCAGATGTTGGGCGAGCATCTGTTTGACCCTGATGGTGTGGAAGGTGAACCGGGAAGCATCATGCGAGGCATGGGACTTCTGACAACGGAAACCATCTTTGCGGCACAGAAGACCCGAACCCAGACAGAAGGTACCATTCTGGCAGCAACCGGAGCTTACGATCAGGTGACAGGGCAAAAGGTGAAGGGATATGAGATCCATATGGGAAAGACCTTCCCGGCTGAAACAGGATTGCACAAAAACGGAGCGTTACAGGAAAAAAGCAAGGACTGTGTGAAAACAGCAGACACAACAGAACATGTAAGATGTGTTCAAACAGCAGGATGGGCAGGTAACGGACAGCAGGCAGGAAATGCCGCCCGGGCAGATCACAGCATTACCCCTGCCATTCGTCTTGCCAACGGCCGCATGGACGGCTTCGTCCGGGCAGACGGGCTGGTTTTTGGAAGTTATCTTCACGGCCTGTTTGACAATCTCACATTTACCGGAAGCGTTCTGACCAAACTTGCCGAGAAGAAGGGCATCAGCCTGACCGCGACAGAAAAAAGCATGGAGGAATACAAGGAAAGTCAGTATGATAAGCTGGCTGATCTGGTGCGGAAATCGCTGGATATGAAAGCTGTGTATCGGATCATGGATTTCTGATTCTGCAGCACAGGAACCGTAACGATGAATCGATGAATCCTGAAAGCGACAGGGAAAGGATAATAATATGATAGAAGAAATGCAATGGGTTCGGCCGGAGGAGATCGAGGCCCGCAGTATGGCCATCATTGAAGCCGAGATGCCAAAGGGGGACTGGACATCGGGGGAGCTTGCGGTGGTAAAGCGCTGCATCCATACGGCTGCCGATTTTGACTATGCTAAAAATCTCTGGTTTTCGAACGGGGCAGTAGAGTTTGCTGTAAATCTTATGAAAAGCGGTCAGGGCTTTACCATTGTGACGGACACCAACATGGCACTGGCCGGTGTCAATAAGAATACATTAAAGCAGTTAAACGGAACGATCCGCTGCTTTATGGCAGATCCGGATGTGGCAGCCGAAGCGAAAAAACGGGGTGTGACCCGAGCTATCATCAGCATGGAGAGGGCTGCAAAGATTGCCGGGCCGGTTATTTTTGCAATCGGAAATGCACCGACAGCGTTGATTCGTCTTTATGAGATGATGCAGAAAGGTGAGATCCATCCGGATTTCATCATCGGCACCCCGGTTGGGTTTGTGAATGTGGTGGAATCCAAAGAACTGATCTGTCAGTCAGAGGTACCCTGCATTGTGGCAAGAGGCAGAAAAGGCGGCAGCAATATTGCTGCTGCTGTGTGCAATGCGCTGATGTATCAGGTCACCAGAGTATAGAAATTTGGCAAATGGCCTAAAAAGCTGCCTTCAAGGTGTAAGGCTTGCTTTTTTCGACAAAAAAAATTATAATGTGTTAATATATTATCCTCAAAAAAGGTGGCTTTTTCTATGGCAAATGAACAGACGGAGAAGAAAATGGACATTGAACTGGAGAATCCTGCAGATTTTACCAGTCCGGAAGAATTATATAAGGATCTGATCTGCAGCATCAGAAAGTATCATCCCTCCGATGATATCTCTCTGATCGAGAAAGCGTACAGAGTAGCCGATGAGGCACACAAGGATCAGAAACGCAAATCGGGTGAACCGTATATCATTCACCCTCTTTGTGTTGCCATTATCTTGGCAGACCTTGAGATGGACAAGGAAACCATTGCGGCAGGCATTCTTCATGATGTCGTGGAAGACACCGTCATGACGTTAGATGAGCTTTCGAAGGAATTCGGACCGGAGGTTGCGCTTTTGGTGGATGGCGTTACCAAGCTGACCCAGCTGTCCTGGTCCAAGGACAAGGTGGAGATGCAGGCCGAGAACCTGCGAAAAATGTTTCTTGCCATGGCAAAGGATATCCGCGTCATCCTGATCAAGCTGGCCGACCGTCTGCACAACATGCGTACCTTACAGTACATGAAGCCGGAAAAGCAGAAAGAAAAAGCCCGTGAAACCATGGAGATCTATGCACCGATCGCTCATCGCCTCGGTATTTCCAAAATCAAGGTGGAACTTGATGATCTCTCTTTACGGTATCTTGAGCCGGACGTTTACTATGATCTGGCTGAGAAGATTTCTCTCGGAAAGGATGCCAGAGAAGAATTTGTAAAGAGCATCGTAAAGGAAGTTTCTTCCCATATGAAGGAAGCCGGTATCGAGGCCAAGGTAGACGGTCGCGTAAAGCATTTCTTCAGTATTTACCGAAAAATGGTCAATCAGCATAAAACCCTGGATCAGATTTATGATCTGTTCGCGGTTCGCATCATCGTAGATACGGTAAAAGACTGTTATGCGGCCTTAGGTGTCATCCATGAGCTGTATAAGCCGATCCCGGGACGTTTCAAGGACTACATTGCTATGCCGAAGCCGAACATGTATCAGTCCCTGCATACTACCCTGATCGGAAGCAATGGACAGCCCTTTGAGATCCAGATCCGTACCTTCGAGATGCATCGTACTGCAGAATATGGTATTGCGGCGCACTGGAAATATAAGGAGAGCGGAAGCGGCAAGATCGCAGCAGGTGACGAGGCAGCAAAGCTATCCTGGCTGCGTCAGATCCTGGAGTGGCAGAAGGACACCAGCGACTCCAAAGAGTTCCTAAGCATGGTCAAGGGCGATCTCGATTTATTTTCAGAGAATGTATATTGCTTTACTCCGTCCGGGGATGTCAAAACCCTTCCGAGCGGTTCCACCACCATTGACTTTGCATATTCTATTCACAGTGCCGTAGGCAACAAGATGGTAGGTGCAAGGGTCAACGGCAAGCTGGTTCCCATCGAATATGTGGTGCAGAATGGTGACCGCATCGAGGTAATTACCTCCCAGAATTCCAAGGGACCGAGTCGTGACTGGCTTGCTTTGGTGAAGAGCACCCAGGCAAAGAATAAGATCAATCAGTGGTTCAAGAGCGAATTAAAGGAAGACAACATCGTCCGCGGAAAGGAGCTTATTGACCGCTATTGTAAGACCAAAGGCATCAACTTCGGTGATCTGAACAAACCGGAATTCCAGGAAAAGGTCATGCAGCGTTATGCGTTCCGTGACTGGGAATCTGTTTTGGCTTCCATCGGTCACGGCGGCTTAAAGGAAGGCCAGGTCATCAACAAGATGATCGAGGAACGCGAAAAGAAGACTCGCAAGGAAGTGACGGATACCAATATCCTGGATGGGCTGAGCGAGGTATCCGGAAACAAGGCCGAGGTCAGCAAGAAGTCCAAGGGCGGCATCATGGTCAAGGGAATTCATGATGTGGCGGTACGATTCTCACGCTGCTGCAGTCCGGTGCCGGGAGATGAAATCGTGGGATATGTAACCCGTGGCCGCGGTGTTTCCATTCACCGGACCGATTGTGTGAATATCATCAACCTTCCGTCAGAGGAGCGAACCCGACTCATTGAGGCAGAGTGGCAGAAGCCGGAGGATGACAGCAGCACGAAGGAACGGTATACCACGGAAATCCAGATCTATGCAAATAACCGCATTGGTATGTTTGTGGATATTTCCAAGGTATTTACGGAGCGTCAGATCGATATCACCTCCATGAACGTGCGCACCAGTAAGCAGGGGAAGGCCACCATCATCATGACCTTTGATATTCACGGAATTGAAGAGCTGAATCGTCTGACCGATAAATTAAGACAGATTGACGGTGTAATTGATATAGAAAGGACTGCGGGATAGTTGTTCCGCAGTTTTTCTGTGTGTAGTGTACTCATTGATACCGGTATCGTTACATAAAAAAGGAGCAGATTATGGATAATTTTCGAATCAAAACCTACGTGCTGGGCGGAGTCAGCACGGATTGCTATCTTGTATTTCTGGAAGGTGAAAAAAAGGCAGTCATCATTGACCCGGCTGACAATGCAGAGTATATAATGAGTAAATGCCGGGAATTTGGTGTAAAACCGGAGGCTGTGCTTCTGACTCATGCACATTTTGACCATATCATGGCAGCAGACGATATCCGCAAGGCCTATGGCTGTAAAATCTATGTCCACATGGATGACGAAGCAATGCTGAATGATCCTTCCTTGAATCTTTCGGGAACCATGGGAACGGAACAGATCAGTATCAGCGCAGACCATCTGCTGCGCGACGGTGATGTGCTGCATTTTCTGGAGCGGGAGTGGAAGGTGATTGCTACACCGGGGCATACCGCCGGATCGGTCTGCTATTACCTGCCTAAAGAAGAGGTACTCTTCAGCGGCGATACGCTGTTTGCGGAATCTCTTGGCCGGACAGATCTGCCGAGCGGAAGCATGTCTGCCATCATCCATTCCATTGCAGAAAAACTTCTGGTGCTGCCGGATGACATCATGGTTTATCCGGGACATGGCGATGCTACGACCATTGCCCATGAAAAACAGTATAATCCAGTGGCAGCTTATGTGAGAAAGAGAGGCGGACAGGTATGATCGGTATTCTGTTAAATGACAATGCTTACGAACAGGATATCCGGGAGCTTCTGATGGCGTTTTATCCGGGTCAGACCTTTACACATGAGATGCAAAACGATCTGGACTTTTACGTAGAAGGAAGTGTGAATGAAGATCACACGAAATTCACCTTGAATCTGAAAAGTGAGGAGCCGGTCTCATTTGATACCATTTCCTTGAGCGAGCCGGAGCCAGGGATCAAAGCAGAGCTTGAGGCAGCGAAAGAAAGCAGTGTCCTGGACGTGGATTATGAAAATCGTTTCGAGACAAAAAACAAGATCAAACGCAGACTTTACGTGCTTCTTATGCAAAAGACCGGAAAAACCCTTCCCTGGGGAACTTTGACGGGGATCCGTCCAACCAAGATCGCCATGACCAGGTTTGCTCAAGGCGAGAGCGGAGAACAGATCTTTCACCATATGAAAGACACCTATTTTACCAGCAATGAGAAGATTAATTTAAGCATTGAGATTGCAAAGACCGAGAGAAAGCTTCTGTCGGCCATTGATTATAAAAACGGATATAGCTTGTATGTGGGGATCCCGTTTTGTCCGACTACCTGCCTGTATTGTTCCTTTACTTCTTATCCGATCGGCAAGTGGAAAACTCGTACGCATGAATACCTTGACGCCCTGTTTCAGGAACTCGATTATGTGGCAGAAAAGAAAAAGGGATGTACACTGGATACCGTTTATTTCGGCGGAGGTACTCCGACCTCCCTATCTCCGGAGGATTTGGATCGGCTCATTACCAAATTAAAGGATACCTTCGATTTTTCCACAGTTCAGGAATTTACAGTGGAGGCCGGACGCCCGGACAGCATCACCAGAGAAAAGCTGGAGGTGTTAAAAAAGCATGGGGTCGGGCGCATTTCTATCAACCCGCAGACCATGAAGCAAGATACCTTGCGCTTGATCGGGCGGCGTCATACGGTAGAGGATGTGGTGGAGCGCTTCAAACTGGCCAGAGAGGTTGGATTTGATAACATTAACATGGATTTGATCATCGGACTTCCGGAGGAAACTTTGGAGGATGTACAGGCTACCATGGAAGCTGTGAAAGCCCTGGCACCGGATAGTGTTACAGTACATTCACTGGCAATCAAACGTGCAGCCCGATTAAATACCATGAAGGAAGTTTATAAGGATTTAAAAATTGAGAATACCCAGGAGATGATCGACCTGACAGCTTGCTATGCAAGAGAGATGGGGCTGGAGCCGTACTATTTGTACCGTCAGAAAAATATGGCAGGCAATTTTGAAAATGTAGGTTATGCAGCTCCCGGAAAGGCCTGCATCTACAATGTGCTCATCATGGAGGAGCAGCAGACCATCATCGGCTGCGGCGCCGGAACCACGACCAAGCGCTTATTTCCGGAGGAAAACCGCATTGAGCGCTGCGAAAATGTAAAAGACGTGGAACAGTATATCAGCCGTGTGGATGAAATGATCGGGCGTAAGGAAAAATTGCTGTCATGAAACCTTACGATTGCAATTTATTCTTCAGAATAGTATAATTTGTAAACAAATGTAATTTGTAACTGTTCAGAGCCAGGTAAAATTTCATAAATCAAACGTGAAATGCTTGCATTTCTAAGGCGGATTTTGAAATTTTATTTGGCGGATACGCCACACCGACGAAATGCGAAGCATTT
>CAVALB010000086.1:0-9739 GCA_963589345.1 uncultured Selenomonadales bacterium
CAGCGCGGCCAACAAGCTAAACGAAGCCAGTGTCGTCATTGAAGCACAAAAATGTTATGCAGCCAATAAAGTAGAAAGCACCCGCACCAGCACACATAATAAGCATTCGATAGGCAATTTTGTCCGTTTTGTGAGTATAGCGACAGGTCGGGAGCCTGTCTGAGCGAACGTAGTGAGCGAGTTTGCGGTAGACCTGTCTAATAGGCGACGGAGCAAAACGGACAAAAAATTGCCGTGAATGCGTTTATGTGTGGTGGGGCGGGCGCTTTCGGACCTTTATCGATAACGTTGATGTTGCGTATAAATTTTTATTTCACCTGCGGTTCTGCCAGCAGATCTGCTCGCCCTGGGTCAGTGGATAGCGTGAAAGCTCTGCACTATCCAGGTCTTCGGCATGCAGATCGACAGCCGTGATCTGGTGATTTTCGTAGGTAGTATAGTAGTAGATTCCCTTGTCTGCATTGCAGCAGGAGGTATAGATCGTGATTTCATACTTGCCACCGCCAACATCACAGCAGCCCCTCTGCTGCTCTACAGAGTGCAGAATATGGAAGAACTGGCTTACACTCTCGGTCTCAGAATCTCTAGACAAAGAATTACCCCGGACAAAAGCTGCCCGAACAAAACGAGAAGCAGAAGAAAGATCTCCCGGGAGTCCCAGCGCTCCCATACCGCGGCTGTAAGGAGCAAGCTCCAGCCCCGGTGCAAAGGTGTTCTCAGGCTGCTTCGGAGACAGGCCGCGGTAATCATTTAGGCGAAACAGCTGCTGCAAAAAGGGCGGATTGTTGGTGAGGACTCCGACCGGATTGTCGTAAACGTGAAGCCCGTCTGCCACCGCTTCCACCACAATCGTCTCTTCCCGATCTGCGATCATCCAGTGAAGCTGAGAGACCGGATACTTTTCATTGAATGGGGTGTTGGTGATGTTGATCCGCGCAAGCAGCGCCCGGACTTCTTTTACAGAGGTGCACTGCCCCAGAAGCCACAATGGGAATTCAAACTGCGCCACATTGTCAATCTCAGCTTCTGCTGCTTTTGTTATTCCCGGTTCTTTTATTCCCGGTTCTGTCTCATGTTTCTCTGCCGTTTCGTCTTTATTTTCAGCGGCTCGTTCCTCTGTCTTCCGTAAAACCGGTTCTTTGTATACCGCATTGCCCATGAAATTCAGTCCGGCAATGCCAAGCCCCTTTTCATTGACCGCATCGTAATAAAGGGGATAATTTTCTGCCACATGGGCCATGCCAATCATGGCATAGTGATGCTTCATCTCCCCCAGAAACCGGAATGAAAACGGATAGTTTCTAGGCGTGATGGTTACTTCCTCCCCGTACGGAAATTCATAATCCAGATTCCGCCCGAAATAAAAGTCTTTTGTCTTATAAACCGCTGCTGTACACATCTGCATGCCCTCCTGTTTTCAAAACTCTGTTACTGTCCGCATCTTCACAAAACTCTTTCATTTTAAATGTTATTATAATGCAATTTTGTTGTTTAAACAACATTCTTTCTGTCTTTTCTATTGTATACTATACCCATTCGTTATAGAAATTCATATGATCACCAAGGAGGATTTTATATGGGTCAGAATATGTTTTGCTATCAGTGTCAGGAAACCGCCGGCAGTACCGGATGCACGGTTTCGGGAGTGTGCGGAAAAACACCGGATGTTGCTGCCATGCAGGATCTTTTAGTCTATGTAACCCGCGGTATTTCTGCCGTTACCACACAGCTGCGCGGTCTTGGTCAGGAGATTAGCGCCGAGATCAACCATCTTATCACCTTAAACCTGTTTACCACCATCACCAATGCCAATTTCGACAAGGAGATGATCGTAGCTCGCATCCGTGAAACCCTATCAATCAAGGAAGAGCTCTTAAAGAAATGTCCGGATCCGTCCGTACTTCCGGCTGCTGCCCTCTGGAACGGAACAGAAGATGAATTTGCCACAAAAGCCGCTGCAGTCGGAATCCTCTCAACCAAAAACGAGGATATCCGCAGTCTGCGGGAGCTGATCACCTATGGCTTAAAGGGATTGTCTGCCTACAGCAAACATGCCAATGCACTGTTGCAGGACAATGCAGAGCTGGATGCATTCTTGCAGCGTGCCCTGGCAGCTACCCTGGATGATTCCCTGACAGTTGAGGATTATGTAAACTTAACGTTGGAAACCGGAAAACACGGTGTCGATGGCATGGCTATGTTAGATGCAGCCAACACCGGCGCTTACGGACATCCGGAAATGACTCGTGTCAACATTGGAGTCGGCAAAAATCCGGGCATCCTGGTTTCCGGACATGATCTTCGTGATCTGGAAATGCTGCTTGATCAGACTCAGGGCACCGGCATCGATGTCTATACCCATTCCGAGATGCTCCCGGCTCACTACTACCCGGCCTTCAAGAAATATCCAAACTTTGTGGGCAACTACGGAAATGCATGGTGGAAACAGAAAGAAGAGTTTGAAAGCTTTGGCGGACCGATTCTTATGACGACCAACTGTATTGTTCCGCCGAAGGACAGCTACAAAGACCGCCTCTACACCACCGGTGCCGCCGGATATCCGGGCTGTAAACACATCGCCGGTGAGATTGGCGAAGAAAAAGATTTTTCTGAGATCATTGAACAGGCCAAGCACTGCGCCGCTCCGACCGAGATTGAGCAGGGTGAAATCCTGGGCGGCTTTGCCCATAATCAGGTATTTGCTCTGGCTGATGCAGTGGTAGATGCAGTCAAATCCGACGCCATCAAAAAATTTGTAGTCATGGCCGGCTGCGACGGCCGGGCAAAGTCCAGAAACTACTATACTGACTTTGCAAAGGCTCTGCCGAAGGATACCGTCATCCTCACTGCAGGCTGCGCAAAATACAAATACAACAAGCTGGATCTGGGTGATATCGGCGGTATCCCGAGAGTCCTGGATGCCGGACAGTGCAATGACTCCTACTCTCTGGCTGTTATTGCGCTGAAATTAAAGGAAGTCTTCGGACTCGATGACATCAATGACCTGCCGATCGTCTACAACATCGCATGGTATGAGCAGAAAGCTGTCATCGTCCTGCTGGCTCTTCTCTACCTTGGTGTGAAAAATATCCACTTAGGACCGACCCTTCCGGCCTTCTTATCCCCAAATGTGGCAAAGGTTCTGGTGGAAAACTTCGGCATTGCCGGAATCGGAACCGTGGAAGATGACCTAAAGCTGTTCTTTGAATAATCGATAACTGTTCAGAGCCAAGCAAAATTTCACAAATAGAAATTAAGAACCCTGCTCCAACGGATTTTTTCCATGGAACAGGGTTCTTTTTCATTCTTTTTACTGATTTTTGATATTTACATCAATCTGGTTGAACGGAATCTCGATGCCGTTTGCATCGAAGGTTTCTTTAATCTCCTCCAGAACATCCCAGCGCACCTGCCAGTAGTTCTCAGTCTTTGTCCAGCCGCGGCCGCCGATCATCACGGCACTGTCGGCCAGCTCGTCCACGTAAACCGTAATGCCGTCCTCCGAAAGCACCAGCGGATGGTTCTCAAACACACGATGGATCAGTTCTTTCGCCTTTTTGATATCCGAACTGTAACCGATACCAACCACCAGATCCACTCTGCGCTTTTCCTGAGCCGTCACGTTTACGACTGTGCTGTTGGAAATCTGTCCGTTTGGAATGGTGATCTTTTTGTTATCGATCGTAATGATAGTGGTATATGCCAGACCGATGCTCTGCACAGTTCCCTCGTATCCGCCGCTTACAATGTAATCATGCACACCAAAGGGGCGCAAAAGCATCAGCAGGATGCCGCCTGCCACATTCGACAGGCTGCCCTGTAAGGATAAGCCCACAGCCAGGCCTGCAGAACCAAGAAGTGCAATGATGGATGCAGACGGAATGCCGATCTTATCTGCCGCAATGAAAATCGCCAGCGCATAAATACAGGCATCTGCCACAGAAATCAGGAAACGGCTGATGCTCGGATCCATATTCATGTGCTCAAAGGTTTTATGCAAAAACTTTCTTACCGCATGGACAATTCGATTTCCGATCACCAAAATCAGAATTGCGATGGCCAGACGATAACCAAAGCTCATAAGCCCCGGAAGCCACCCCTTTAACGTTTCCAGAATGACGTTGGGTTTTAAATTTTGAAGATCATCATGAACCTCTTCTGCTACCGCCTTAGTCTCCTCCAGGACATTAGACAGATCCGTTCCGGTTTCCGATGCGGTCAGAAGCATCAGTTTTGTTAAAACCGTCATTTCTCATTACCCCCTCTTATTCAGCAAAGCTTCTATTTCTTCCTCTTCCTGGGAAAACAAAAGGTCACGATTGTACTGATAATACCGCTCACATTCATAATCCTTCAGGAAATGAACACTGTACACCCCTGTATTCAGTTCGGTGACAAACAGCACCAGCTCCTGGCTTCCGGCAAAGGCCGCCTCCATGAAATCAAAAGCATGTTCCAGGGCTTTTCCGGCCTCATCAAACAGCTCCTCGTAACGATCGCTGTCTGCACTAAAACGTTCCCTCAGAAGCGCAAAGCCTTCATCCCAGTCCGTGATGCCGCTCTTTCGAAGCTCCATCAGGTCTTCTTCCAGTTTTGCACTCACTGCACGATAGGTGCGAAGCTGGGTGCGGGATAAAAGATTGTTTTCTAAGAGACGAGACCATTCGGCATGAAAGCTCTCTGTAAGCGCAGATAACGTATCTGCAAGCACACTGCCGTTTTTGATATTTGTCTCTGCCTGGCCTTGCGTCCCTGTCACTGCAGGTTCCGGCACTGCCTGCTTCGCATTTGCCTCTGCTGCGCCGGACTTTGCTGCCGAAGCATCCATGCTCTGCAGCTTCTTCATCTGCTCCATCCGAAGGCCCATCATCTCTTCCATGCGAGAGACATTTCGGAATTTCTCATTCAGTCCGGATAAGAGCAGACTCACCACACTGATGCGCTCGTCAAAGGACGCCCGCTGCAGCTTGTCCACAGCCACTTCGGAAATATGTCCTTGCATCACCTGCTCCACCTGATAATCATCCCGGTATTTATAATACAACTCCAGATAATTGGCAAAGTCCTTAGCGATCTTCGGAAACTGGATGTACTCGCCCACCAGTTCTCGGTCCATCTTCCGCTCCTGCTTTTCGTAGATCCAGACAAGCTCTGAAAGATCCTCCCAGCCTCGCGGCGTCACAAACCGCTTGCCATCCACAGTCGTTTCAATTTGGCAGAAATTCTGCGGCCGTACATTTAAATAAGAGAGAATGGACGCATGCACGCCTGCCGCTTTTGCGTATTCTTTCCAGACCGGAAGGTCCGGCTCCACATCGACCCGGCGGATTCGATCCATAGTCACGATATCAAACTCCCGCACCGACTTGTTGTACTCCGGCGGATTGCCTGCTGCCACGATGATCCATCCATCCGGGATCTTGTGGTTGCCAAAGGCCTTGCCCTGCAGGAACTGCAGCATGGTCGGCGCCAGGGTCTCTGACACGCAGTTGATCTCATCAATAAACAGGATGCCCTCCGGCATACCGCTCTTTTCGATCCGATCATAGACCGATGCCACGATCTCACTCATGGTATATTCCGTCACGGCATATTCTTTGCCGCCGTACATTTTATGCTCGATAAAAGGCAGTCCCACTGCGCTCTGGCGGGTGTGATGGGTGATGGTGTAAGCCACCAGGCCGATCCGGCACTCCTGCGCCACCTGCTCCATGATCTGGGTTTTGCCGATTCCGGGCGGTCCAATCAGAAGCATGGGACGCTGGCGGATGGACGGAATCTCGTAAGCCCCGAATTCATCCTTTGCCAGATACGCAGCCACCGTATCCTTAATTTCCTGTTTTGCACGCTTGATGTTCATATGATTCTTTGTTTCTTCCTTTCCGGTTTTCACTGTCTCTATGCTTATGCATGTTCTGCCGATTCTTCCTCCGGCGACTATTTGAACGGCTCTGCGACTTCCGCCTTCGCAGCTTCATCCTCCGACAACTGCTTCGGCTCGTAACTGTTCAGCACCCTCACAGTCACGAGCAAAAATCCATTAAAAATTGCCTTCGGCAATGGGATTTTTGCTTTCTAGCCCATGTTTTCGTACGGTCAGCGCAGTAAATGCGCAGACCTACTGAACAAGTTGCTCCGGTTCAATGATAAGCTTCATCGCCCAGGCCGGAACCGAAATATCCGTATACTGATCCTTCAAAAACACAAAAGCTGTGTCATATACCGGCCGCTTTACCGGATAAATGCCTTCTCCGTCTGTGAAATATAAAAGCCCCTTCAGCCGATGAAAGGCGCCCTGACGGATCAGTCCGTTCACATACTCAAAAGCCGGCCGAAAATCCGTACCTCCCTGACCGATGATGGTAAAATCCTGCATATAGACTTCCATCTCTTCCCGGTTTGTGATCAGTTTGTCCTGCTGCACCTTTTCATCACACTGGATGATGTGGATGTTGGTCTTCTTAAAATAGCTGTCCGACTGGCAGAGCACATCATACGTCTCCTCCAAAAAACGCCGCACCAGATCGCCGGAACAGGACATGGAGGTGTCGATCACCACCGCAAAATCCTCGATCCTGCTCACCTCTTTGGATTCCAACGGCTCAATCAACGGCATATTGCCGTAAAGAGAAAGTCCGTAGGTATAAAAATTATAGTCAAAGGAATCCACATCCACCTGCATTTCCTCTCGCAGCACCGAAAAACGCTGTAAAAATCTGCGATAATCGTAACGCTCCCGGTTTTCCACCTGAACCTGCTCCAGCATAGTTTTTGATTCCTCATCCTGCTGGTTTCCCATGGTCTCCATCTCGGTCTGCACCTTTTCACGGTTATTGCTCCACTGGGTCTGACGCACCATGGGAGTCTTCGGTGAATCCTCAGGAAGTTCCCAGTAGCTGTGATCATCCACCAGAAACTCCGCCGCCAGACGCTCCAGTCTCCGCGGTTCCAGATGCTCCTCTTTTAACATGCGATACACACCCTCGGCATTTAATACCGCAAGCTTTCCTCTCAGCCGACCGTACCAGTCCCGGCGAAACGGTGTCGGCGCTACACGGATGCATTTTACATACATATCATCCAGAATGGACTCCACCGCAATATCACAGGCCAGGTTCCAAAGCTCCGGTTCCCGCTTTCCGCGAGTATCCATGTGGCAGAACAGGCAATGCAGCACCATATGCAGATAAGCCCGGTTTACATGCACCCGCCCCCGTTTGTACAGGTCGCAGACATAGTCCGGGTGGTAGTAGATCACAAAGCCGTCTGTCCCCACGCCGCGGCAGGCCGGATCCGCCTCAAACCCAAGAGAACTTAAGGAAAGATCCAGATAGCGCATGTTCAGATACAGCTCATTTCTGGAATTTCTGAAAATGCGGGTGCAGAGTTCCACCATATTCAGTTCTTCTAACTGTCTGTGTCTGGTTGGATCGATCATCCTGGGCCTACACTCCTCTCTTACAGTTCAAATCGACGTTTGCGTTTCAGACGCAGCGGTTCTCCGGATGTTTCCGAATTGCCATCCGTTGGGTAGCTTTCTTTCGCACCCTGAAACGCAGTTGCAGGCTGCACCGCCTCCGCAGTCTGTGCCCAGCCAATATCATGAACCATGCCTTCAGTCCGCAGACGGTGTCTCCGTTCCATGAGCCAGCTTACCATCTCGGTATCGCCGGCTTCCTGAGCAAGGTTTATCAGCTCACCAAGCTGATCTGCAAAATTCACGCCGGCCTGGACCACATTCACCGGCTCTCCCTGCTTCTTCGCTTCTTTGGCTGCATCTGACACACCCTGCCCATTTCCTGCGTCCATGTTCTGTTTCACCGCACTCAGCACCTCATCCACCAGCCACGGCAGCTTTCCCGGCTCCAGATTGCTCACTCGATTTTTTTGCATCCGGTCTGCCTGGATCAGCAGCTTTCCCGCTGTTTTCCAATGCGCTCTCACGTATTCCAGGTAATGCTCCCGGAGCTTTTCCGACAATTCCCGAGGATACAAAAGACGCCCCAGCGCCAGCTCCGTCACCAGTTCTTCTTTCTCCTGTACCTGTACATGAGGAAAGAGTTCGTCATATCCGCGATACTGAAACACCCGTCCCGCAAAGCAATAACGGTAACGATGCCCACACCCGTGGGTCTCAATGCTGACGATGCGAGCAGGGGTATTCTCCACGGAATCCTCGTAGTATTCCGGAAAGATCAGCCGTGCCTCGTTTTCCCTTTTTTTCTCCTCCGTCACGTTCCCGAAAACCGACAGTTTTTTCCCCTCTGCTGCATGCCCCAAAATCGGCATATTTTTCTCTGCCGTGTTTCCGGAGACCGAGATTGCGTCTTTCCCATTTATTGCAGCCTCCATCGGATGAAGCTGAACCCGCAAAGTCTGGCGAAGCTCTGTCAACATCTCTTTTAAGCAGGAACGCTCCCCCGGAAATTCTGTAATATCCAGATATTCCACAGCCGGAACCCCGGCAAACAGTCCGGCTCCCAGATCCAGCACACGGCTGTAGCAATAGATTCTTTTCAGCTGCTCGCACTCATAAAATCCATACGCACCGATCTTTCTCACATACGGTGGAAGATGGATCTCCTCCACCACGCTGTGCGCCAGCACATAAGAGCCAAGCTCCGTCACCGGGCAGTCCTCAAACTGCTCCGGCACATAGATCACGGCTTCCGGATCCTCGATCTTGTCAATACGGATCTCATCCTTGATCCTTGTATAAATAAAGTTCATGGCAATGCCTCTGTTTTCCTTATCATTCCTAACCTATATTAGAAAACTTTTCTTCAAAAGTAAAGCCTTGTTTGTTTTTCTCACTGACCTTATAATAGAGATAAGAAAGAGCAAAAGAAAGGAAGTGTTACCATGCCCGTATTAAAAAATCATTATACCTCAAAAGACTACTGGAATCTTCCCGATGGAGAACGTGCCGAACTCATTGATGGAAAATTTTACGACATGGCACCACCCAGCAGGATGCATCAGGAGCTTTCTTATCAGATTTCTCGCAAAATCGGAAACTACATCGAATATAATCATGGAAAATGCCGTGTATATCCGGCTCCTTTTGCCGTTAACCTGGACGCCGAAGACCGCGATTGGGTCGAACCTGATATTTCCGTGATCTGCGATCCCAATAAGCTGACCAGCCGCGGATGCTCCGGGGCTCCGGATCTCATCTTTGAAGTTGTATCTCCATCCAGCCGCCGATTGGATTATGGAATTAAAAATGGAATTTATTCTCAGAATGGTGTACGGGAATACTGGATCGTAGATCCCATGAAAGAACGAGTAACTGTCTATCATTATGAAGAAGATGTTGCCCCTGTGATCTATTCTTTTGATCAAGATATCCCGGTCGGAATCTACCCAGGGCTGACCATCTGCATAAGAGAATTACTGAAAAATTATTAGAGTGGAGACCGAGAACCGTTTGAGGCCCGGCCGGGCTCGAACGCAAGAAAGAAGAAGGACATCCTCAACGGATATCCTTCTTCTTTCTTGTTACTGAGAGCGCGAGACGTCGCAAAACGTCCAGTGGACGTTTGTTCTGCGACGACCGGAACGGAGTGGAGACCGAGAACCGTTCGAGGCCCGGCCGGGCTCGAACGCAAGAAAGAGAAAGGATATCCTCAACGGATATCCTCTCTCTTTCTTGTTATCTGAGAGCGCGAGACGGGACTCGAACCCGCGACCCCGACCTTGGCAAGGTCGTACTCCACCAACTGAGCCACTCGCGCAT
>CAVALB010000087.1:0-9693 GCA_963589345.1 uncultured Selenomonadales bacterium
CAGCGCGGCCAACAAGCTAAACGAAGCCAGTGTCGTCATTGAAGCACAAAAATGTTATGCAGCCAATAAAGTAGAAAGCGCCCGCCCCACCACACATAATAAGCATTCGATAGGCAATTTTGTCCGTTTTGTGAGTATAGCGACAGGTCGGGAGCCTGTCTGAGCGAACGCAGTGAGCGAGTTTGCGGTAGACCTGTCAAATGGGCGACGGAGCAAAACGGACAGAAAATTGCCGTGAATGCGTTTATGTGTGGTGGGGCGGGCGCTTTCGGACCTTCATATATGACGTTGATGTTGCATATAAATTTTTATTTGAGGTATTTCTGCATCATCGGGCATACATCCAGGGTTGCAAAATAATCCTTCGGTGTCTCTGCACGGCGGATCATCTGCACGGATCCATCCTCTTTCAAGAGCAGCTCTGCCGATTTCAGTTTGCCATTGTAGTTGTAACCCATAGCAAAACCGTGGGCTCCGGTATCATGGATGACCAGAAGATCTCCCATGTCGATTTTCGGGAGCATGCGGTCAATGGCAAATTTATCGTTATTCTCGCAGAGAGAACCTGTTACATCGTATTTGTGGTCGCACGGAGCATCCTCTTTTCCTGCTACCGTGATGTGATGATATGCACCGTACATAGCCGGACGCATCAGGTTTACTGCACAGGCATCCACACCGATGTATTCCTTATGGGTATGCTTTTCATGGATTGCCTTGGTTACCAGACAGCCATATGGTGCCAGCATGAATCTGCCAAGTTCCGTGTAAATGGCAACATCTCCCATGCCTGCCGGAACCAGGACTTCCTCGTATACCTTGCGAACGCCCTCTCCGATTGCCAGAATATCATTTGGCTCCTGCTCCGGGCGATACGGGATTCCGACTCCGCCGGACAGATTGATGAAGGTAATATGAGCGCCTGTCTCCTCTTTGAGCTTGACTGCCAGTTCAAACAGAACCTTTGCCAACATCGGATAATAGTCATTGGTCACGGTATTGCTTGCTAAAAATGCATGCATACCAAAGTTTTCAGCACCTTTTTCCTTCAGGATCTTATATGCCTCAAACATCTGCTCGGTGGTCATGCCATACTTGGCATCTCCCGGATTATCCATAATATCATTGCTGATCTTAAAGATTCCGCCCGGATTGTAACGGCAGCTGATGGTCTTCGGGATGAAGCCCAGGGTTTTCTCTACACACTCAATGTGCGTGATATCATCCAGGTTAATGATTGCTCCCAGATCATTGGCCAGTTTAAACTCTTCCGGCGGTGTGTCGTTAGAGGAAAACATGATATCATGACCGGAAAAGCCGGTTGCATCCGACATCATCAGTTCGGTTGCGGAAGAACAATCGGTACCGCAGCCAAACTCCTGCAAAATTTTTAAAATATACGGGTTCGGAGTTGCCTTCACTGCAAAATACTCTTTATATCCCTTATTCCAAGAAAATGCTTCTTTTAAACGTTTTGCATTCTCGCGGATTCCCTTTTCATCATACAGATGAAACGGTGTCGGATAAGTCTTTGTGATCTCTTCTAACTGTGCTTTCGTTACAAATGGTTTCTTTTCCATATGTTCTCCTCTCTGCGTAAAGCCTGCCCGTGCAGGATATCTTTAAAAAAAGAAGTCTGATCAGGCTGCAATCAGACTGATTGTAACCTGTATCAGACTCCTTTGTCCAGTTTTTTCTGTTTGTTGTGAAAAGATGATAAAATTAATCAATTACTACGACACGCATGATGTTGGTGTTGGTGGCCGGCTCGTGACGGTTAGCCTGGGTTACCACGCCTGCGGTGATAACTGCAACATCACCACTCTTGATCACGTTCTTCTCCTTCAGAAGCTCTAAAGAGGACTCGATCAGAAGGTCGGTAGATTCTGCACGCTTTGCCTGGTATGGCTTTACACCCCAGTAGATCTGCATCTGGCGAACTGCAGTTGCGCTCGGAGACAGACCAATGATAGGGGTGTTCGGTCTCCACTTGGAAAGCAGACGAGTTGTGAAGCCGCTGATGGACGGAGCAACGATCACATCTGCCTCCAGATCATGCGCAGTGGATACAGAAGAATAGCAAACGGCATTGGAAATATTTCTGCGGTTTGCAGCAGAAACTCTTCTCAAACGGTATGCATTGTAATCCAGATACTTCTCAGAGGTCTCGCAGATCTGAGCCATCATCTTTAATGCCTCTACCGGATATTTACCCATAGCAGACTCACCGGACAGCATCACCGCATCGGTTCCGTCATAAACAGCATTTGCAACGTCAGTTACCTCTGCACGGGTCGGACGCGGATTGCGGATCATGGAATCCAGCATCTGGGTTGCAGTGATAACCGGCTTACATGCCAGATTACACTTCTGAATGATCGTTTTCTGGATGTGCGGAACCTGCTCAGCCGGGATCTCTACACCCATGTCGCCGCGGGCTACCATGATGCCGTCGCTGACCTCAATGATCTCATCCAGATTTTCAATACCCTCTGCATTCTCGATCTTTGCGATGATCTGGATGCTGGAGCCTGCCTCGTCTAACATAGCGCGGATCTCACGGACAGCATCTGCCGTACGTACGAAGGAAGCTGCGATGAAATCAAAGCCCTGCTCGATACCAAAACGGATATCTGCTTTATCCTTCTCAGTCAAAGCCGGAAGCTTGATCTTTACGTTCGGCACGTTTACGCCCTTGCGCATGCCAAGTTCGCCACCGTTGATAACAGTGCAGACGATATCGGTACCATTTACCACTTCCTGAACCTTCAGCTCGATGAGGCCGTCATCGATCAGGATGGTATTGCCTGCCTCGACATCTGCCGGAAGACCGCTGTAGTTGATAAAGCCTACCTGGTCATCTCCGACGATCTCACGGGTGGTCAAGGTATAGGTCTGACCTTCTTTTAAGGTTACTTTTTTCTCATCCTTCAAAAGGCCGGTGCGGATCTCCGGTCCCTTGGTATCCAGAAGTGCTGCGATCGGAAGATCGAGTTCTTCACGGATTTCCTTTAACATATCCAGACGGGACTTCTGCTCCTCATAATCACCGTGAGAGAAGTTGAAGCGGGCGATGTCCATGCCGTTCTCGGCAAGTGCCTTCATCAGATTGCGGTCATTGGTGTTTGGTCCCATGGTGCAGATGATCTTAGTCTTTTTCATTGATGTGTTGTCCTCCATAATGTTGAAAAATCAGTTCATAGTTATCTATTCTTGCACAGAATCCTTTGTAACATGCTGATGCGTGTACAAATGATCCTGACAATACTCATAATTGCCCTCACACTTGGAACAATAACGAAACTCCAGTTCCGGATCGTCCAGTTCGGTTTTTCCGCATACCGCACAGCGGTGGCGTGTTTTTCCCGGAATTACGATCTTCGCCGGTTTTTTTGATTTTTGCTGACGTTTGATCGTTTGAGTTCCATAAGGTTTGCCCTTCCGGGTGATCAGAAAATACAGGATGATGGTGATCATGGAAATCAGAAGTTCCACTTTGACCCCAATGCTTCCTGTGAAAAAATCATACAGATAAACGGCCGCCTCTGCAATAGCCATCCATTTTGCCTTGACCGGCAGCACAAAGAACAGATAAAACTGTGCATCCGGATTAATGATGCAAAATGCCAGAAAAAGGGAGGCATTCAAAAAGCCGGTCGATAAAAGCCAATACTGCCCCAGGGCAAAATAGCCGACAAATGAGGCTATGATCTGCGCCAAAACTCCCATAAAAAAGAATACGTTGAAGCGAAAAGAACCCCAGACATATTCCAGCGTCTGACCGAGATTATAATATAGAAAGAGTGCGATCAGACCGTAAAAAATCTGAGTAAAGCTCCAGGAGCCGAAAGCCGGCGGGTAGATCAGAAATGTCACCAGCCGCCAGATCTGACCCTGCAGGATCTTTCCTACATTCAGGCTCAGGTAATTGTAATAGATCATCGGATCGAGTACCCAGACCACCAGGCCTACAGCATACAGGATCGTGACGTAATACATCAGATTGCGGATGGCATATTTCGAATATTTTTGTTCCAGAACTGTAAAAAATTTCATTCAGGTTCCTTTCGTGTCAGAAGAGATTTCGTTTTGCGAAAATCCAGGCCACCGCACAGGTCATGATCACCGACAGGATAATGACGATAGCAAAGCCGTATGGATTATCCGCAAATGGCATGCTACTGCTTAACACATTCATGCCATAAAAGCTCGAAACCATGGTTGGGATCGACATAACGATGGTGATGGTTGCCAAAAATTTCATAACAATATTCAAATTGTTGGAAATAACAGAGGCAAAGGCATCCATGGTGCCGCTTAAGATACCGCTGTAAATATTGGCCATCTCGATTGCCTGCTTGTTCTCAATGATAACATCGTCCAGAAGATCCGTATCCTCCGGATATTTTTTGATCTTCTCGCTCTTTAAGAGCTTCTCGAGCACAACCTCGTTGGAGCGAAGGGATGTTGTGAAGTACACAAGACTCTTTTGCAGCTCCAGGATCTCGATGAGTTCCTGATTTCGCGGAGACTTATAAAGCTCTTTTTCTACAATATCACTCTTCTTGTCGATAATGCGCAGATACTGCAGGTAAAGGGAAGCATTCTTGTACAGAATCTGGAGGATGAAGCGTGTCTTCATATAAGTATAGAAGTCTCGCACTCGCCCGTCCATAAATGCGTTCAGTACCGGTGTTTCCTCCAGGCAGACCGTAATGATGATGGTATCTGCCATGATAATACCCATAGGGATGGTCACATACCAGTCCCGCTCGTTGCGTTCCTCGATCACAGGGATGTCAACGAGGATCAGGCTGTAATGCTCTTCCAGTTCAATACGGGAGCGTTCCTCTTCATCCAGAGGAGCTCGAACGTGATCCGGATCGATCTCAAAGCGTTCGGCAATTTCAAGGATCTCGGTCGCAGTCGGATTGGTCAGTGCAATCCAGCAGCCGGATTCTGCTTCGTCTATCTGATGGATCGCGCCATCTTCCGTTTTAAATATGCGTATCATAAACCCTGGTTCCTTTCCCCGTTTCAGCTATCTTATTATAGTTTCTGAGCCTGTGTTTGTCAAATCTATTGATCGTAATTTTTCATTTCTTACACAATTCTAACTTGTTTTTTTCTTAACAAGACTTTGAGCCCCAAAATGACGGTTTTCTTCCTAATAATGTCCCTGTTACGGTTTTCTTAACTCTTTTTTTACGCGTCTTCAAATTGAATTTTGATAATTTTTATGTTAAACTCTGGACTGTACGCTCAGAAAGTGTGCCCATTTCCTGTGAAGATATATTTTTACCTATCTTCATCCATGACGATACCGCAGTCCTGCGGTATGTCCGTTTAGATAAGGAGGCAGGGGATTCCCCCATCAAATGAATTCATTACACAATACCCTTGGAATCGATATTGGTTCCACAACTGTAAAGATCGCAGTTTTAGACAACGAACATCATATGTTATTTACCGACTACGAGCGCCACTTTGCTAATATTCAGGAGACGCTCGCTCTTTTATTATCAAGGGCAAAGGAAAAACTCGGCGAAATGACCGTTTCTCCGAGCATCACCGGCTCCGGCGGACTGACTCTGTCCGGACACCTGAATGTGCCCTTTACCCAGGAGGTCGTAGCCGTAGCTACTGCCCTTCAGGATTATGCCCCACAGACCGATGTTGCCATTGAACTTGGCGGCGAGGATGCCAAGATCATCTATTTCACCGGCGGAATTGATCAGCGTATGAACGGCATCTGTGCCGGCGGTACCGGTTCCTTCATCGATCAGATGGCATCTCTTTTGCAGACCGATGCTTCCGGCCTGAATGAATATGCCAAAAACTACCAGATGATCTATCCGATTGCTGCTCGCTGCGGCGTTTTTGCAAAATCGGACATCCAGCCCCTCATCAATGAGGGAGCAACCAGAGAAGACCTTGCCGCGTCCATTTTCCAGGCTGTCGTCAATCAGACCATCAGCGGTCTTGCTTGCGGCAAGCCGATCCGCGGAACCGTAGCCTTTCTCGGAGGCCCCTTACACTTCCTTCCGGAACTGCGCCGCGCCTTTATCCGCACCCTGAATCTGGATGCAGAACACATTGTGGCTCCGGATCACTCCCATCTGTTTGCTGCCATCGGTGCTGCCATGAATGCAGATGACAAGGTCAGTGTATCTCTGACCGATATGATCACCCGCCTCACCTCCGGCATCAAGATGGAGTTTGAGGTAAAACGTATGGAGCCGCTCTTTGCAACGCAGGAGGATTACGACGCATTCCAGATCCGTCATGCACAGCATCAGGTTAAAAAGGGCGACTTATCCACCTACAGCGGCAATTGTTACCTGGGAATCGATGCCGGTTCCACCACGACCAAGGTCGCTTTGGTCGGAGAAGACGGAAGCCTGCTCTACAGCTTCTATGACAACAACAACGGAAGCACCATCGCAACCGCCATTCGGGCTATTAGCGAGATCAAAGAAAAGCTTCCACAATCTGCGCGCATTGCCTGGTCCTGTTCCACCGGATACGGAGAAGCTCTGTTAAAATCTGCCCTCATGCTGGACGAAGGCGAGGTAGAAACCATTTCCCACTACTATGCGGCTGCCTTCTTTGAGCCGGATGTAGACTGTATCCTTGACATCGGCGGACAGGATATGAAATGTATCCGCATCAAGGATCATACCGTTGACAGCGTACAGTTAAACGAGGCCTGTTCCTCCGGCTGTGGTTCCTTCATTGAGACCTTTGCAAAATCTCTGAATTATTCGGTCATCGATTTTGCTAAGGAGGCACTCTTTGCAAAAAACCCTACAGATCTTGGCACACGCTGCACGGTTTTCATGAACTCCAACGTAAAACAGGCACAGAAGGAGGGGGCTACCGTTGCAGATATCTCTGCCGGTCTGGCCTACTCTGTCATTAAAAATGCACTCTTTAAGGTTATCAAAATCACAAGTGCAGCAGATCTTGGCAAACACGTGGTTGTTCAGGGCGGTACCTTCTACAATGATGCCGTTCTGCGAAGCTTTGAAAAGATTTCAGGCTGTGAAGCAGTCCGTCCGGACATTGCCGGTATCATGGGTGCCTTCGGTGCGGCTCTCATTGCAAGAGAGCGCTGCAGTGCGGAAAAAGAGACTTCCATGCTTCCGCTTGATAAAATCCTTTCCTTAAAATATGAAACCTCCATGGCGCGCTGCAAGGGCTGTACCAACCACTGTGTCCTCACCATCAACCGTTTTGACGGCGGACGCCAGTTCATCAGCGGCAACCGCTGCGAGCGCGGTCTTGGAAAAGAAAAGGCCAAGAAAGAGATCCCGAACCTCTTCGATTACAAGTATCACCGGATGTTCGACTATGAGTCTCTCCCGGCTGATGAGGCGGTGCGCGGCACTATTGGCATTCCGCGAGTCTTAAATATGTACGAGAATTTCCCGTTCTGGGCTACCTTCTTAAAGGAACTGAAATTCCGTGTAATTTTGTCCCCGCAGTCTACCAGACAGATCTATGAGCTGGGCATCGAATCCATCCCGAGTGAATCGGAGTGCTATCCGGCAAAGCTGGTACACGGACACATTTCCTGGCTGATTCGCCAGGGCGTGCGCGATATCTTCTATCCGTGCATTCCTTACGAACGCAACGAAACCCCGCAGGCAGGCAATCACTACAACTGCCCGATGGTCACCTCCTATGCGGAAAATATCAAAAACAATATGGAGGAGCTTGCCGAGTTTGATGTTCATTTCATGAACCCCTTCTTTGCTTTTACCAACGAGGAGATCCTCACCAAGCAGCTCATTGTGGAATTTGGCAAGGAATATAACATTTCTTCGGTGGAGGTTCAGAAGGCTGCTCACGCCGCATGGGAAGAGCTTCTTGCTTCCCGCCGCGATATGGAAAAGAAGGGTGAGGAAACCATTGCCTGGTTAAAGGAACACGACCGCCACGGTATCGTGCTGGCAGGCCGTCCTTACCATGTAGACCCGGAGATCAACCATGGTATCCCGGAGCTTATCACTTCCTATGGGTTTGCAGTACTCACAGAGGATTCCATCTCCCACCTGGCCGACGCAGAGCGTCCGCTCATCGTCACAGACCAGTGGATGTATCACTCCAGGCTGTATCGCGCTGCCACCTATGTAAAAAACAGCGAATATCTGGACTTGATCCAGTTAAACTCCTTCGGCTGCGGACTGGATGCCGTTACGACCGACCAGGTACACGATATCCTGACCGGCTCCGGCAAGATCTACACTGTATTAAAGATCGACGAGGTCAACAACCTGGGCGCAGCAAGAATCCGCATACGCTCCCTGATTGCAGCCTTAAAGGTACGTCAGCAGAAGCATTTTGAACGCAAGGTGGTATCAAGCGCCTACAACCGTGTCATCTTCACCAAAGAGATGAAGAAGGATTACACCCTGCTCTGCCCGCAGATGTCCCCGATCCATTTTGAGCTGATCGAACCGGCCATCCGCGCCTACGGCTATAAGATCGAGGTTCTGCAAAATGACAGCCGCAGTGCCGTGGATGTCGGCCTGCAGTACGTTAACAACGACGCCTGCTATCCGTCCCTGATCGTCATCGGACAGATCATGGAGGCACTGCTTTCCGGAAAATATGATCTCGACCATACCGCAGTCCTTATGAGTCAGACCGGCGGCGGCTGCCGTGCTTCCAACTACATCGGTTTTATCCGCCGTGCCCTGGAAAAAGCCGGAATGCCGCAGGTTCCGGTTATCTCCGTCAATGCCAACGGCATGGAGACAAACCCTGGCTTTACCTTCACACCGGGACTCATCACCAAAGCCATGCAGGGCGTTGTTTACGGTGATATCTTCATGCGTGTGCTCTATGCCACCCGCCCTTATGAGAAGGTGCCGGGCTCCGCAAATGCGCTTCATGAGAAGTGGAAAAAGCGCTGCATCAAGAGCCTGTCCACCCGTTCCGTCAACATGATGGAATTCGGACGCAATATCCGAGGAATTATCCGCGACTTCGATGAACTGCCGCGACTGGATGTCAGAAAGCCGAAGGTCGGCATTGTCGGCGAGATCTTAGTGAAATTCTCTCCGCTTGCCAACAACCACATCGTAGATCTTCTGGAATCCGAGGGTGCCGAAGCTGTGATGCCGGATCTGATGGACTTTTTGCTCTACTGCTTCTACAACAGCAACTTCAAAGCAGATCACCTCGGCGGCAAGCGTTCCACCGCCCGCCTGTGCAACCTTGGAATCTCCTTACTGGAGTACTTCCGCAAAACCGCACGCAAGGAGCTGGAGGCAAGCAAAAACTTCACTCCGCCGTCCCGCATCTGGGAACTGGCAGACATGGCCAAGCACTATGTATCGCTGGGCAACCAGACCGGCGAAGGCTGGTTCTTAACCGGTGAGATGCTGGAGCTGATCCACAGCGGCGTCACAAACATCGTCTGCACCCAGCCGTTCGGCTGCCTGCCGAACCATATCGTGGGCAAAGGTGTCATCAAGCAGCTACGAGCTTCCCACCCGGAGGCCAACATCATCGCAGTCGATTATGACCCGGGAGCCAGCGAAGTAAACCAGTTAAACCGCATCAAACTGATGTTGGCTACGGCACAGAAGCAGCTGCAGACACAGAGCGACAAAGCGATCTCATAAAACTAAAAATTTAGGGAACTGTATCGCGAAGAGTCCGAAGTTCCGGGACTGGCATACA
>CAVALB010000088.1:0-9611 GCA_963589345.1 uncultured Selenomonadales bacterium
ATTCGATAGGCAATTTTGTCCGTTTTGTGAGTATAGCGACAGGTCGGGAGCTTGTCTGAGCGAACGTAGTGAGCGAGTTTGCGGTAGACCTGTCAAATGGGCGACGGAGCAAAACGGACAGAAAATTGCCGTGAATGCGTTTATGTGTGCTGGGGCGGGCGCTTTCGGCCCCCCCTTTTGATTCTTATGAAACAATTCGTTAAATTGACATTTGTCATGTGTGAAATCTCTGTGAAAATGTGGAAAACCCGCAAAATCTCTGCTAAAATGTGGGCAAGAAAACAAAGTTTTACAGAGAGGAGACGATACACATGGAATCGTTAAAAATATTGGTAGTAGACGATGAAGCCAGAATGCGTAAGCTGGTAAAGGATTTCCTGACCATCAAGGGATTTGCTGTGATCGAGGCAGAAGATGGCGAGCAGGCAGTGGATATATTCTTTAAGCAAAAAGATATCTCCCTCATCATCCTGGACGTGATGATGCCAAAGATGGATGGATGGGAAGTATTAAAAACCGTGCGCCAGTATTCCCAGGTGCCGGTTATCATGCTGACAGCACGCGGAGAAGAGCGGGATGAGCTGCAGGGATTCAAGCTTGGCGTGGATGAGTATATTTCTAAGCCCTTCAGTCCTAAAATTTTGGTAGCAAGGGTGGAGGCTATCTTACGCCGTTCCAATGTCTCGGTGAATGAAAGCACGGAGGTGGGAGGTATCCGCATCGACAAATCCGCTCACCAGGTGGAAATTGACGGAAAACCGATCGATCTAAGCTACAAGGAATTTGAACTTCTGACATATTTTGTGGAGAATCAGGGTATCGCTCTTTCTCGAGAAAAAATTCTGAACAATGTCTGGAATTATGATTATTTCGGTGATGCACGTACTATTGATACGCATGTGAAAAAGCTTCGCAGCAAGATGGGCGAGAAGGGCAATTATATCAAGACCATCTGGGGCATGGGATATAAATTTGAGGTGGATTGATGAAACAAAAAAAGATTTTTCAATTTCATTCCATTCGGCACCGGATCATGCTGATCTTTGTGGGACTCATGGCGGCGATGCTTTTGGCAATCTGGGGGGTGAATACCTGGTGGTTGGAGCGCTACTATGTGGATCAGAAGCTGAAGGTCATGGAGCAGGCTTATACGGACATTGACAATGCCATCCAGGAAAAGCTTAAGGAAAATGAAAATATCGGCGATATTCTGGGAGAGGAACTGGAGGAAGAATGGGATATTTGGAAGAAAAGTGCAAAGGGAGACCCGGATTCCGAAGATTTAGACGAGAACAGTACTTCTTCTGATGCGGATGAACGGCCTAAGCCGACAGAAAAGTCATCTTCCGATGAGACACCGTCGAATCATCCGGATAAGGAGGGAACTTTGCTTGGAACCATCCGAAGCTACAGCGAGCAGAATAATATTGCGATTTCCCTTATTGACAGTGATACCGGAAAGACCTTGGTCAGCTCCGGGCGTGACAGCGATTTTCAGACACAGAAGCTGCAGCGCTACGTGCTTGGCATGGGGCACAAGCATATGCAGGTTTTAAAGCAGCATGATAACTATGTCGTAGAGAAAAACCGCGATTTCCGTTCCAGCAGCACCTATATGGAGAGTTGGGGATATTTTTCTGATAACCGGACGATGTTCATCATGTCCATGCCCTTAGCCAGCATTCAGGAAAGCGTGGCTCTTTCTAATCGCTTTACATCCTGGGTTGGTCTGATTGTACTGGTATTCGGCAGCATTATGATGTGTTTTGTCACAAACCGGATCACCAAGCCAATCCTGAAATTATCTGCCCTTTCAGAGGAAATGTCCAAGTTAAATTTTGATGTTGCGTATGAAGATGATGCACAGGATGAGGTGGGCGTGCTCGGACGCAGCATGAACTCTCTTTCCCATAGCCTTAAGGATGCCATCGGCGCCTTGCAGGATGCCAACAAACAGCTGCAGCACGACATTGATGAGAAGATTCAGATTGATGAGATGCGTAAAGAGTTCATTGCCAATGTCTCCCATGAACTGAAGACACCGATTGCCCTGATCCAGGGATATGCGGAAGGGCTTTGCGATGGCATGTGCGAGGATGAGGAGAGTCGCAGCTATTACTGTGAAGTCATCATGGATGAGGCCAACAAGATGAACAAGATGGTACGCCAGCTTCTGACCCTGACGGCTCTGGAGTTTGGCAATGATACGCCGAGCATTGAAGCGTTTGATGCATCGGAGCTGGTTCATGATCTTGTCAATTCCTCAAGCATCCTGATCCAGCAAAACGAGGCGAAGGTAACCGTGGATATGCCGGAAACTCTGATGGTTATGGGTGATGAGTTTAAGATTGAGGAAGTTCTTACCAATTATCTTACCAATGCCATGAACCATCTCGGAGGAGATCACAACATCCGTATCCGGAGTGAGGTTGTGGGCGACGTGGCGAAGATTTACGTATACAACAACGGAAATCCGATCCCTGAAGCGGATCTGCCGAATCTGTGGACGAAATTTTACAAGGTGGATAAAGCCAGAACCCGTGCTTACGGCGGAAGCGGTATCGGACTTTCCATTGTGAAGGCGATTATGGAAGCGCATCACCAGCAATATGGGGTAGCCAACTGCGAGGATGGTGTGGAATTCTGGTTTACCCTGGCTCTGGCACCAAAGTTGCCGGAAGAAACTTCGGAAAAATAAACAAAAAATGATTGACAATATTACAATGTGGAAGTAGAATAAAGAAAATTTCAATTAAATATTGCTTTAAACCGTTGAAGCGGAGATAAAAACAAATCGTGCACTTACAGAGAGACGGAGGGCTGAGAACCGTCAGAACGCAGCTTGTTAAATGGACCGCTGAGGGCACAGTCAAAAGCCGGAAGGCCCAGTATTCTGTGACGTGTGGGCATACGTTAGTTGCCGGGAATATGTTGGTATTCCGAAAAGAGCGCGAAGCATCCGTAGACCTATGGATCATTTCGTGAAGCAAGGTGGCACCGCGGGTGAACAGGTAAATTCAATTTTCCATCCCGTCCTTGACAGATTTCAGTTATAAGGAGTCTGTCTCGGACGGGATTTTTGTTTATCAATTTTCTTCTTCGGACAGACGAAAAAAAGGAGGAAATGCATGATGATGACGCTGGAAGAAGTGAAAAAGCTGGCAGAAGACAAAACTTACGGACGCATCCCCTTAACCAGGGAAATCTATTCGGATATCCGCACTCCTATCGAGGTGCTGCGGGTGTTAAAACAGGTGAGTACTCATTGCTATATGTTGGAAAGTGTAGAGGAGTCCAAGCGTTGGGGACGTTATACCTTCCTCGGATTTGATCCGGTTCTTGAGCTGACCTGCCGGGACGGTTTACTTCGGATCAAGGGAGCAGCCACGGTGGAACAGCAGGTGGAGCACCCGGGGGAGGCCATCCGAAAGATCCTGGCAGAAAACAAAAGTCCAAAGCTTCCGGGACTTCCAACCTTCACAGGCGGTTTGGTAGGATATTTTGCCTATGATTACATCAAGTATGCAGAGCCTACTTTGAAACTGGAAAAGGGAGATGAGGATTCCTTCCAGGATGTGGATCTGATGCTGTTTGATAAGGTGATCGCCTTCGATAACTTCCGTCAGAAGATTATTTTTATTGTTAACATGAAGACGGATGCACCGGAGCAGGAATACTACAAAGCTCAGATGGAGTTAGATAAGCTCGTAAATCTGATCCGAACCGGAAAACCGGCACCGGAACAGCCGTTAAAGCTGAAAGGAGATTTTAAACCGGTCTTTTCTGAAGAAGCCTATTGCGAAATGGTAGAAAAAGGAAAAGAGTACATTCGGGAGGGAGATATCTTCCAGGTAGTGCTTTCCAATCAGTTAGAGGCCGAGATGGAAGGAAGCCTCTTAGATGCCTACCGGGTTCTCAGGACCAGCAATCCATCTCCTTATATGTTCTATTTTTCTAGTGATGACATTGAGATTGCAGGTGCATCCCCGGAAACGTTAGTCAAGATGGAGGATGGAAAGCTCTTTACCTATCCGCTGGCTGGAACCAGACCGAGAGGAGCTACTCCGGAGGAGGATGAGCGCCTGGAAAAAGAACTTCTGTCCGATGAAAAAGAACGGGCTGAGCATAACATGCTGGTGGATCTAGGCAGAAATGATGTTGGTAAGATCAGCCAGATTGGTACGGTAAAAGTAGAAAAATATATGGCTGTAGAGCGCTATTCGCATGTTATGCACATCGGCTCCACGATTGGCGGTCAGATTCGGCCGGAATATGACGCGGTGGATGCAGTAGATGCGATCCTTCCGGCAGGAACACTTTCCGGAGCACCGAAATTCAGAGCCTGTGAGATCATTCAGGAACTCGAGGGAGGACGAAGAGGCATCTATGGAGGTGCCATCGGATATCTGGATCTGTCCGGCAACCTGGATGTGTGCATTGCCATCCGCATTGCCTATGCAAAGAAGGGAAAGGTGTACGCTCGTTCCGGTGCAGGAATTGTGGCAGACAGTGTACCGGAAAATGAGTATCAGGAATGTCTGAATAAAGCCAGAGCTGTGGTGCTGGCTGTAAAGAAAGCAGAGGAGGGCATGGAATCATGATCGTACTGATAGATAATTATGACAGCTTTTCTTACAATCTGTACCAGCTGATCGGAAGCATCCGACCGGATATCCGGGTAATCCGAAATGACCGGATCACGGTGGAGGAATTAGAAGCTATGAAGCCGGAGGCCATTATCCTTTCTCCAGGACCCGGACGGCCGGAGGATGCAGGCATTTGTATCGATGTTGTAAAAAAACTTGGAAAAAAGATACCGTTATTTGGTGTGTGTCTGGGACATCAGGCAATCTGCAAAGCCTATGGTGCTGAAGTTTCCTATGCAAAACAGCTGATGCACGGCAAAGTATCTCAGGCATCCTGTGACCAGGACAGCATCCTGTTTGCCGGACTTCCAAAACAGATTCCGGTAGGCCGGTATCATTCTTTGGCAGCAGTGAAAGAAACCATGCCGGAGGATCTGAAGGTAACGGCAGTGACGGAGGATGGGGAGATCATGGCAGTGGAACATCGAACGGATCCGGTCATGGCAGTCCAGTTTCATCCGGAATCCATCCTGACACCGGATGGAAAGGCTATTGTAGAAAACTTTCTGAACCATTACAAAAATGCATAAAGCGAGAAAGGCATGGCGATTGATATGATAAAAGAAGCAATCCATAAAGTATTCAAAAAAGAAAACCTGACATATAAAGAAGCAGAGACTGTTATGAACGAGATCATGGAGGGCGAGGCCAGTGCAGTTCAGATGAGCTCCTATCTGACAGCTCTCAGCATGAAGGGCGAGACGGTGGAAGAAATCACGGCATCGGCGGCAGGAATGCGGGCACATTGCGTACGTCTCCTGCACGATATGGATGTTCTTGAAATTGTGGGTACCGGTGGAGATGGAGCCAATTCCTTTAATATCTCTACAACTTCTTCCCTGATTATTTCCGCAGCAGGGGTTCCGGTGGCAAAACATGGAAACCGCGCTGCATCCAGTAAATGCGGAGCTGCAGATGTTTTGGAAGCTCTTGGCGTCAATATTACCATTGCACCGGAGAAGAGTCGAAAGCTGCTTGAAAAGATCGGTATCTGCTTCTTGTTTGCACAGAACTATCATATTGCCATGAAATATGTAGCTCCGGTACGTAAAGAGCTTGGAATCCGTACCATCTTTAATATCCTTGGACCTCTGGCAAATCCGGCAGGTGCCAACATGGAGCTGATGGGCGTATACGATGAGAGCCTGGTAGAACCATTGGCTCATGTACTGGCAAATCTGGGTGTGAAGCGTGCTCTGGTTGTATATGGAACCGATGGCTTGGATGAGATTTCCTTAAGCGCGCCGACCAAGGTCTGCGAGGTAAAGGATGGAACCTTTACTTCCTATGAGATCACTCCGGAGCAGTTCGGACTTACAAGATGTCAGAAAGAGGATCTGGTGGGCGGAACCCCTGCGGAGAATGCACAGATTACCCGTGACATTCTGGCAGGAAAGCCAGGTCCGAAACGGGATGCTGTACTGATGAACGCCGGAGCAGCCCTCTATATGGCCGGTAAGACGGATTCTATTCAGGCTGGTATTGATCTGGCAAAAGAAATCATCGATAGCGGAAAGGCAGCAGCACAGCTGGAAAAATTTGTGGAGCTTTCCAATCAGGAATAAACAGAAAAAAGGGAGGATCCTATGATATTAGACGAACTTGCAGCGCTGACAAGGCAACGTGTTGCAAAAGAAAAAGAGAAAATCTCGGAGAGCGAGATGCGCCGTATGGCAGAAAGTCTGCCGGTGACCGGGACTTTCCCCTTTGAGAAAGCTCTGCGGGCACCGGGGCTGTCCTTTATCTGTGAGGTCAAAAAAGCATCTCCCTCCAAGGGGTTGATTGCGTCGGATTTTCCTTATCTGCAGATCGCAGAGGAATATGAGAAGGCGGGAGCGAGTGCCATCTCTGTACTTACGGAACCTTATCGTTTCCTTGGAAGTGATCAGTACCTGCAGGAAATCGCAGAAAATGTAAACATTCCCGTGCTGCGCAAGGATTTTACGGTGGACTCTTACATGATCGACCAGGCAAAGGTTTTGGGAGCCTCTGCCGTACTATTGATCTGTGCGATCCTGGATGATGGGGAAATACGTGAATATATGGCTCAGGCGAACGAGCTTGGATTGTCAGCACTGGTGGAGGCGCACGACGAAAAAGAAGTAGAGCGTGCGCTTGCGGCAGGAGCTTCCATCATCGGTGTGAATAACCGTGACCTGCGGACATTTCAGGTGGATGTAAACAATTCTGTCCGTCTCAGAACTATGGTGCCGCGAGAAATCGTATTTGTGTCGGAAAGTGGTATCCGTGATGCCAATGATACCCAAATATTATATGACAATGGAACGGATGCGGTGCTCATTGGGGAAACACTGATGCGCAGTGCAGATAAAAAAGCAGCGATGGATCAGCTTCGCCGCGCCTGAATCCGGAGGACCAAAGCGTATGACGAAAATGAAAATATGCGGTTTGAGACGTCAGGAAGATGTCACGGCAGTCAATTGTTTTATGCCGGATTATGCCGGATTTGTGTTTGCTCCGGGGAAAAGACAGGTGACCCCTTCTAAGGCGGCACTGCTGAGTAAAAACCTATCGCCGGAAATCTGTCCGGTCGGCGTCTTTGTAAATGCACCGGAAGATATGATCTGCGGCTTAGTGGAGAGAGGAGTTATCCGTGCGATCCAGTTCCATGGACAGGAAACGGAGGAGATCATTGCACGCATGAAAAAACGCTTTCCGGAGGTTTGCGTGATCCGGGCCGTATCGATGAAGGAAGGTCATGAACTGCACCGCTGGGAAGAAAGTGAGGCGGATTATCTTCTTTTGGATGCAGGAAGCGGAGGAACCGGCCATACCTTTGATCATGATCTGATCACACAGGCAGGGAAGATCAAAAAGCCCTGGTTTCTGGCCGGCGGCATGAATCCGGACAATGTCCGAACCGCAATTGAATCTTTTGATCCCTTTGGGATTGACTGCAGCAGCGGTGTGGAAACGGATGGTTGGAAGGACCCGTACAAGATCCGGAAAATCATAGAAAATGTAAAAGGTTATGTTCCCGTGAAAAAGGAAGTGTGATAGAATGAAAGGCATCTGGTGTGTCCGGGTGCTTTTTCTTTGATGAAACCAGGGTCAAAATATCTTTTAACTACAATGATGCCGAATTGTAGCGTGTTTTGCATCGAATTTTAGACCTTTTGACACTGGTATCATATAATCGTTTGCAACAGGAGGAGAGAATTATGAAAATAACCAATGATTACGACTGGAAACAGGATATTCCTGCTTTCCGGGAAAAAACAGCTGCATTTTATGCCGGTGAGCTCAGCAAGGATGCATATAAGGGCTTTTCCGGACTGTATGGAAGCTATGCACAGAAAGGCGGAAAGGCAAGTATGCTGCGTCTACGTATGACAGGCGGCTGTGTGACAAAGGAAAAACTGAAATTCGTTGCCGACATGATCCGCAAATATGAGGTAAAAAAAGCACATTTTACAACATGTCAGACAATCCAGCTTCATGACCTTGAGGGCAGTGTGGCAGCAGATATCATGGAGCAGGCATTAGATGTAGGAATTGTAACTATGGGCGGCGGCGGAGATTTCCCACGCAATGTTACCTGCAGCCCGCTTTCCGGTGTGGAAAAAGATGAATACTTTGATGTACTTCCCTGGGCAAAGGCGGCAGGGGAATATCTGATGGGATTTATCCGTGCGGAAAAAATGCCGCGAAAACTGAAGGTGGCATTTTCAAACTCTCCAAGCAATCTGCCTCATGCAACCTATCGTGATCTTGGCTTTGCAGCTCGTCCGGATGGAAACTTTGACGTATACAGTGCAGGCGGACTGGGAAACAATCCACGTTTCGGCGTTTTAGTTGCAGAGGCCGTAAAGCCGGAAGATATCTGTTATTACATCAAAGCTATGTGGCTGACCTTCCGGGCATACGGAAATTATGAAAACCGCGGAAAGGCTCGCAGCCGCTATATTCAGGAAAGCATTGGCGGTGCAGAAAATTACAGAAAGGCATTTCAGGAAAAACTGGAAGAGGTATATGCTTCCGGGGAAGATTTAAAGATTGCACCGGAGTTTGAAACCATCACAAAAACGGGAGACGGAAGTACGGCAGAAGGAGAACGTGTATTGCAGCAGAAGCAGACGGGGCTTTACACGGTATCCTGGCATCCGGTAGGAGGACAGCCGGATCTTTCTGTACTGTGTGCACTGAGTGATGCGCTTTGCAATATGAATGGCGCAGAGATGCGTCTGGCTCCGGATGAAACTGCTTATGTGATCAATCTGACCGGAGAAGAGGCAAAGCAGATTCTTGCTATTACAGAAAACAATACAGCAAAAACAGACTTTGAAGCATCTGTAAGCTGTATTGGTGCAGCAGTATGCCAGGTGGGCGTACGGGATTCTCAGTCCCTTTTGCAGGCCTGTGTGAAAGCTGTGCAGGAGGCAGATCTGCCGAAGAATGCATTGCCAAAGATCCACATTTCGGGGTGCCCGTCTTCCTGTGGCACGCATCAGACCGGCGCCATGGGATTCCGGGGAGCAGCAAAGAAAGTAAACGGTAAGGTGGAGCCTGCTTTCATGCTGTTTTTAAATGGCTGTGATCTACAGGGACAAGAAAAAATGGGAGAAGAGCTGGGTACGATCCAGGAAAGTCAGATCCCTGAGTTTTTGGTAATCCTTGGAAAAACGGTGGCAGCAGCAGGTATAAGCTTTGCAGAGTGGAATGCAGCATATCCTCAGGGCGTAAAGGAGATTGCAGCTCCATTTATTGCGGCAGAATAAAAAGTGAAAAAAGTTGAAAAATACTGTTGACTTTTGTTACATCATTTGATATTATAATCATCGCCCCGTGAGAACGGGGCAGGAAATCAAAAGATTTTCAAAAACAAAATCAAAAAGTTGTTGACAAAGCGAAAACGATGTGATAAGATATTGAACGTTGCCGCTGAGAACAGCAACAACATGAACCTTGAAAATGAAAGATTGAACAGTGTTTAAAACCCTGAAA
>CAVALB010000089.1:0-9224 GCA_963589345.1 uncultured Selenomonadales bacterium
GGGAGACGCTATGCTCGCGCACTCGGAAAATTCCAAAGGGTCTGCTTATTCTGTACGGCAGTCCCGGAACTTCTATTGTACTGGCTAAGCCAAGATAATAAAACGGCCATAACCATTTTGTTGGAACTCTGATAATTGGCTTAGCTGCAAAAACATATAAACTGTATAGTATTGTCTATCCCTCTTAGATTGCTTGCAGTAGGATACCTGAAGAAAAAGGACACGTCAAGGTTATACGAGCGCTTACGCGACCTTGACGTGTCCTTTTTCTCCAGGTGGATTATAATCAAGCAATCCTAAGAGGTTCTGCCGACAGGTAACTGTCGCCATTCTCAATATTCTTATGGCTGTAGTTTTTTTATTGCAGTGCAGCCAACAAGCTAAACTGAGTCAATATTGTCATTGAAGCACCAAAAACGTTACGCAGCCAATAACGTAGAAAGCGCCCGCACCACCACACATAATAAGCATTCGATAGGCAATTTTGTCCGTTTTGTGAGTATAGCGACAGGTCGGGAGCCTGTCTGAGCGAACGCAGTGAGCGAGTTTGCGGTAGACCTGTCAAATGGGCGACGGAGCAAAACGGACAGAAAATTGCCGTGAATGCGTTTATGTGTGGTGGGGCGGGCGCTTTCGGACCTCTATGAAGGTACTTTATAAATTTTTATTGATGCCCCATACTTCCTCTGCAATCTCTTTGACCAGCTTCAGTTTTGCCCACTGTTCTTTTTCGGTCAGCTTGTTGCCGATCTCGCAGGATGCGAAGCCACACTGCGGGCTTAAAAAGAGGCGGTCTAACGGCACATACTTTGCTGCCTCATAGATACGCGCGATCACGGCATCCTTGTCCTCCAGCTTCGGAGATTTTGTTGTGATCAATCCAAGAACCACTTTCTTATCTTCGGAAACATGCTTCAGGCACTCAAATCCACCGGAACGTGCATCGTCGAACTCCAGATACAAAGCGTTGACATTTTCCTTTCCAAATACCAGCTCGGAGATCTTATCGTAAGCACCGGTGCAAGCCCAGGTGGAATGGAAGTTTCCGCGGCAGATATGGGTATTGATGACCAGATCCTCCGGCTGTTCTTTTATCACCTGGTTGTTGATCTCCAGAAATTCCTGCTGAAGTTTTTCCAGTCCTGCATCATCCGTTCCAAAGAACATTTTTGCCTTCGGATCTACAAAGCATCCCCAGGTACAGTCATCCAACTGGATATTTCTGCATCCTGCTGCATAGAGATCTGCAATGACCTTTCTGTATCCGGCTACCAGATCTGCGATGAGCTCCTCTTCGTTTGGATAAATCTTGCGGGTATCCTCAAGGTTCATCGGCATTACCAACTGCTCTAAAAACTGAGCCGGTGCCGGAATGGTCTGTTTGGCTACCGTATGCGCATCTTCCAGGACTTTCACAAATTTGTAATGCTCCACAAACGGATGCTGCCCTACGGAAATTTTTCCGGTCAGGAAGGTATCATCGATCTTGGCTGCCTCATCGTGGAACGGCAGTCCAGCTTCTGTCGCGCTGTGTCCTACGCCCTGAAATCCCCACATAAAATCCAGATGCCAGGTAGCACGGCGAAACTCACCGTCGGTGATCACATGATATCCGGCCTTTTTCTGCTTCTCTACCAGATCAATGATGGCTGCGTCTTCTACCTTCTTTAATTCTTCGGTGGTGATGATCCCTGCCTCATAATCAGCACGTGCCTTTTTTAACTGCTCCGGTCTTAAAAAGCTTCCTACATAATCATAACGAAATGGGGTATTTTTGCTCATGTTTTGTCTCCTTTTCCTATGTTTTTTTGCAGCTATCCATGCTATCCGGGCTGCCTCTGTCATGTTGTTTCGTTCATGGCTCTTATGATACCCGCAATTTCGTTCTCTGTAAAATATCGAAAAAAAGCGGTTTGCCATAGTTTTAATCTATGGCAAACCGCTTCAAAGCTTCTATATAATGCGTGGCAAATTTTCCAGGCACCACCTGTTTCTGTGTAATATATCCGATCTCCATATAATCATCCACATCCAGCGGCACTGCCACAATGTCCTTTCCATTCAAGGTTTCATTGATCACGCCGCTGCAGATGGTATAACCATTCAGACCGATCAGCAGATTAAAAAGTGTAGCCCGGTCGCAGACACGGATATCTTTTTTACTTTCCAGAGTACTCAAAATCTCTTCCGAAAAATAAAATGCATTGTGATCTCCCTGCTCATAGGAAAGCCGCGGATACGGTTCCAAATCCTGCAGCGTAATCTTTTCCCGCTTTGCTAACGGATTATTGGACCCGACAAATACATGAGGTTTTGCCAGAAAGAGCCGTTCAAATTTCAGACCATGCTCCTTGAAGGTTTTTCGAAGAACCGACTCATTGAACGGATTTAAGTAAAGCACACCCACTTCACTTTTCAGTTTCGCCACGTCTTCAATGATCTCATAAGTCTGAGTCTCACGGATGCGAAAATCGTAGGTCTCGCCTCCATATTTTTTCAGGAGCTCTACAAAGGCCTCCACCGCAAAGGAATAATGCTGGGTTGACACACAAAACTGATGCCGCACAAAAGCAGTGCCGGAATATCGCTCCTCCATCAGGCTCGTCTGGGTAATGACCTGTCTGGCATAGCCAAGAAATTCTTCTCCTTCGGAGGTTAATAAAATTCCTTTGTTCGTTCTTCGGAAAATGGTAATGCCAAACTCATGCTCCAGCTCCCGGATGGCTGCCGTCAGGCTCGGCTGGGAAATATACAGTTTTTCCGCCGCCTTGCTGATCGTTCCGGCCTTTGCAGTCTCTACAATGTATTTTAGCTGTATCAGTGTCATAGGAATCTTGCATTTATGCTTTTCTACTGTTCTGCAAGCATCATCATGATCTCATTGGTACGTGCCACAAATCCGGTCATGCGTTCCGGACTTAAGCTGCCATGAGATAACAGCGCCAGATCATAAAGCTGCTCACAGATCTTGCCGGTATTCTCACCCTCTCCGTGATTTAAGACATACTGAACCAGCTTGTTGTTGGCATTTAATACCAGGGTCTCACCAACACCGCCGAACATAGACGGATCCATGCCGTACATGTTATACATCTTCATCATATCCTGCATACGGCGGGATTCCTCGGATACAGTCAGCATGGAGGAAATGCTCTCATCCTTCAGCTTCTCTACCTTGATTTCCAGCTTATCGTTTCCTAAAGCTTTTTTGAAGATTTCAGTCAGATTCTCTGACGTCTTCTTGAATTCTTCATCATCCTCTTTTACCTCTTCCTTGAAGTTACTGTTCAGGTCGGTATCGATGCGCAAGAATTTTAATCCTTCATTCTTCTGCTCCAGATGGTTGATGAACGGGCTGTCGATGCTGTGCGGCAGGATCACAGCGTCCAGGCCTTCCTTCTTGAACATATTGATATACTGGCTCTGTTCTTTTTCGTCGGTTACGTAAAAGACTGTATTTTCGTGCTTCTCTTTATTCTCCTCCAGGCAGTCCTTTAAGGTCAGATACTTGCCATCCAGGTTCTTAAAGAGAATGTAGTCGTTCATCTTCTCCGCAAACTTCTCGTCCTTGATGCAGCCGAATTTGATGAACGGAGCGATATCATCCCAGTATTTCTCATAGTTTTCACGGTCAGTCTTGCACATACCGCTTAACTTATCCGCTACCTTCTTGGTGATATAATCCGAAATCTTCTTTACGAAGCCATCGTTCTGCAGGGCGCTTCTGGATACGTTTAACGGAAGATCCGGACAGTCAATGGCACCCTTTAACAGCATCAAAAATTCCGGGATAACCTCTTTGATGTTGTCGGCAATGAAGACCTGATTGTTGTACAGCTTGATGGTTCCCTCGATGGAATCATACTCGGTGTTGATCTTCGGGAAGTACAGGATACCCTTTAAGTTAAACGGATAATCCATGTTTAAGTGGATCCAGAACAGCGGTTCCTTGTAATCGTGGAAGACCTTGCGGTAGAACTCACGATATTCTTCGTCTGTACACTCATTCGGGTGCTTGCCCCACAGCGGGGTGGTGTCGTTTAAGGCAACCGGGCGCTTTGCGATCTTATATTTTTCCTTGGCCGGCTCCACCTCTACGGTTTCCTTCTCACCGTTTTCGGTCTCTTTTTCCTCTGTTTTAGCCGGTTCTACAATGGTCTCGATCACGGTGTCTTTGTCGGTAAGCTCATCCTTCTCAATGGTCTCGTACTGAGGCTCTGCCTTTTCATTGTTTAAATAGATCGGAACCGGCATGAAGGAGCAGTATTTTTCCAGGACTTCTCTTGCGCGGTATTCATTGGAAAACTCATAGCTGTCTTCATTTAAATAAAGAGTGATCGTGGTTCCCTGCTCTGCCTTTTCTCCATCCTTCATCTCAAAGGTCAGTCCGCCTTCTGACTCCCAGTGAACTGCTTTGCTTCCTTCCTTATAGGAAAGTGTATCAATGGTTACCTTGTCTGCCACCATGAAGGCTGAGTAAAAGCCCAGTCCGAAATGACCGATAATCTGATCTTCGTTGGCCTTATCCTTATATTTCTCCAAAAAGTCCTGCGCACCGGAGAAAGCGATCTGGTTGATATACTCTTCCACCTCGGATTCGGTCATACCGATACCGTTATCGGTAATGGAAATGGTCTTGTCATCCGGATTGACGGTTACCTGTACCTTGTATTCCATATCCTCCGGCTTCGTATACTCGCCCATCAGCTCCAGTTTTTTTAACTTCGTGATGGCATCACAGCCGTTTGATACGATCTCACGATAGAAAATGTCGTGGTCGGAATACAGCCATTTTTTAATGATCGGGAAAATATTTTCACTGTTTATGGATAAATTACCTGTTCTGCTCATTGTACTTACTCCTTTTTGCTTCAGAATCAAAAGCAGATTTTTCTCTGCTTTTCGTTTTCATATCGGTATTTTAATACCGAAACTTCGAAAAGTCAATAAAAAATTAGCACTCATTTAAAATGAGTGCTAACAATTCATTTTTATGCCTCCACAAATGGGATCTGAAGCTTTTTTAAATATCTCCGCACGGTTTCATCCCACTCATGCTCGATCTGTTTATCCAGAGTGAAGACCTTTAACGAGGTGCCGGTCACACAGGCTAAGGTGTGGTTTTCGTAGCGAATATTTAAGTACAGCGCCGCCAGCTGCTCTACAGAAAAGTCCGGTTTCACCCGTTTGAGAAATTTTTCATTTTCTTTTGGCGTCAGCTGCATCGTGATCTGAAAGCTCTCCGGAAGTCTCTTTCCCCTGATCAGAGAATAGCAAAACGGCCGCAGGGATTTCCAGGAGGAGAGTTCTTCCACATGATTCATTTCCAACTCTTCCTCGGAATAATAGCCCTGGTGGATCCGGCCGTCTATGGTAAAACTGTTAAACGTTACAATCGTTGCTTCTCTTACAAGCCAATGATCAAAGGTTTCCCCCATAAAAAGCTGCGCGGTAAATGTCTTCAAGTCTTCTATTTTCAGTGCGATCATCCGCAAATCCCCCTTTTGCTAGCTGAAACTGTCTACTCCCCCATGACCTCGTGATATCGGACAAAGAAATCGGATGTCGTGCAGTCTGCTCCGTCACTTAAGGATACCTTATTCCAGATACTGCCCTCAATCTCTACCTTATGATCCTCCTCAAAGGAATTGTAAATACTCTGGAATGCCTGATCTTTTCGCTGCAATGCCAGTTTTTTCTTTCGCTCGAGCGTTGCATCCTCGTCAAAATCACTGATGCACTTTACAAGATACCATTTTCCCTGCCACAAAAACGGCTCTGCAATCTGATCCGTTTCCAGAGCAAAGACCGGATCTTCATATGCTGCATCCCGTTCTCCTTTGCCTACCGAAGCTTCTATGTCCGGATTTTCGGTTTCCTTTCTGGCCGTGGCAGCAAAATCTGCACCATCCTGAGTAATCTTTTCGTAGAGCTCCTGCGCCTTTGCTTCGTCACTGACTGCAATCTCCTGCACTCGGATCACTCTTGCTTCGCTGTCACTGATTTCCAGACTTACATCCTTTGTCAATTCATCCACCAGCTTATTGGCACGGTGATAGGCCTCGTACATGGTATATACATCATCCCGTGATGCACCCGTATAGTTCTTATCTGCATCACTCAGGGAGGCATAATAATCATCCGCCAGCTCTTTTAACTGCTCGCGTTCCTGACCGGTCAGAGTCAGCCCCTGCTCATCGGCTAAAAGGTTCATGGATTTTACCTCTCCGAGAAACTGTCGGATCTGCTCCAGCAGATATGCCTGAAACGAAGCCTGATCATCGCTGACCGCTACGTCCCAGATCTGATCCGTATAAACCTGTCGGTATCGATTCCGCTCCGTGGCAATGATGAGCATCGTTTGAGCATCGGTATATCCTTCCGTATCTGCACTGTCCTGCACCATGGGCAGACTGACACTACAGGCTGTAGAAAAAAGCGCCTGCGTTCCTGTTATCACAGCCAGCACAATACCGTAAAAATAATGTTTGTTCTTCTTTGTTATCATTCGTTTGTTCCTGAACCATCTGTTATTCTGTCGGTTTCTGCTTTCTTGTCAGGCTGATCCATTCCTTTTTGTTGTTCCAACTTCGCCGCTTCCCTGGCCTTCGCAAATTCCTCCTGCATGGTCGGATTTTTCCAGGTCAGCTTTTTGATTGTCAGATCCTCCAGCTTATTATTGGCAAGACGCAGATTGTTTTCGGAAGCTAACAGATTATCCTTCACCTTCTGGAGATGATCGATCGTCTTGTCGATCTCATCAATCGCCTTTTGGAACCGCTCACTCGCCAACGTATAGTTGCGACCGAATTTGTCCTTAAAATCCAACAGTTTTTCTTCAAAATGTGTAATATCCAGGTTCTGGTTTTGCAAAGCCTCAAGCTCCCGTTTATATTGCAGGGAATTCATGGCAGCGTTTCGTAAGATGGTGATCATCTGAATAAAAAACTGCGGGCGGATCACATACATTTTGGGGTACTTGTGGGACATATCCACAATACCGGTATTATAATAGTCGTTATCAGCTTCCAGCAGCGTTACAAGCACCGCATATTCGCAGCCCTTTTCTTTCCGATCCTTATCCAGTTCCTTTAAAAAGTCTGCATTTTTATGCTTCGTGGCCGTAGTCTCATTTTCATTCTTCATTTCGAACATGATGGAAATGTACTCCAAACCATTCTCGTCATAATCCCGGAAGATATAGTCGCCCTTGCTGCCGCTCTTTGATATCTCATTGTCTTTCTCAAAATAAGCATTCTGAAAACCGATGGCACGCACCTGATTAAAGGAGATCTCGCAATGCTGCTCCAGGGTCTCTCCCACCATCTTGGTAGACTGCTTGGATTTCAGATCACGATAATATTCGATCAGCTCATCTTTGTCCTTTAACTGGATCTCATAGCGCTCCTTTACAGACTTTTCTTCCAGCTGCCGTTCTGCCTCATAGCGCTCCTTCATGGACTTCTCCTGCTGCCTTAGCTGCGCTTCATAACGCTCCTTCAGTTCTTCCATGGAGTCTTTCTGTTGCCTTAACTGTGCTCCATAGTTTTCCTGCTGCTGTGTAAGCTGCACCCCATAGCTTTCTTTCTGCTGCTTCAGCTGTGCGTCATAGCTTTCCTTCTGCTGTTTTAATTGCATATCATAGCTTTCACGCAGAGTTTGTTCCTTATTTCTTGCCTGATCGGCATCCATTTGGATCTGTTGTTTTGTGAGCTCAGCCTGGGCATGCAGGTCAGCAAGTTCTTTCGCCTGACGGTTTAGCTTCTCCTGCAGCTGTTCTTTTAATGCCGCCTCTGCTTTCGCCACAGCAAGCTCCTGCTCCTTTTGGTTCTGCTCGCCCTGGGCCTGCAGCTCGGTAATTTTTTGATCCTTTTGATTCAGCTGTTCCAAAAACTCTTCCTTTAAGGCAGCCTCTGCCTGTGCCGCTGCAAGCTCCTGCTCTTTTTTTTCCTGCGCACGCTGCGCGATCAAAGCCTGAATTTCTGCCTGTTTTTTTGCAAGTTGCTTCTCATAGTTTTCCGCGGTCTGAGACTTTGCCAGTTCCAATGCAGTCTTTTTTTCTGTTTCCATCGATGCCTGCTGGCGCGTCAGCTCTGCCTTAAATTCCTTATCTCGCACCTGCTTTGCAATCGCTGCATAACCTTTTTCATCAATTTCAAAGGGTTCCCCGCAATTCGGACATATCAGCCGTTTTTCCATTTTATTCAAAATCCTTCCCTTTATCATCAGGACACTATACCAACAGTTTCAATATTTTTAGTACGCCGTCCCGCACGTTGGTATCTGCCTCAAATCTGGCGGTTTTCTTGACCTCTGTTCTTGCATTGCCGATCGCAAAACTGTAATAAGCCCGTTCAAGCATCTCGATATCATTTAACTGGTCTCCAAAGGCAATCGTCTCCTTCGGATCAATGGACAGACTCTCCTGCAAAAGCTTTACCGCCTCTCCTTTATTAATACCGAACGCCATGCAGTCTAACCACATATCACCGGAGATAGTCATCTTCAGACGGTCTCCGTATTTTTCACGCAGCTCCTTGGTATGTGCCTCGATATCACTCTTTCGGTAAGCGGATACCTTAATAAACTGATCCTTTACAGTAAGCACGTCCTTCACGCTCTCTGCCCGGAATTTATAGCCGTTTAAAATCCAATCCTCAAACTCCGGATCCGGATCTTCCATATAAGCCACATCCGGGCCGCCAACCATCACCGTCAGACCTGCCTTGCGGATATCCCGGATCAGTTCTTCTGCCAGTGAACGCTCGATCGTATTCACAAAAAGCTGACGGCCGTGACAGCCCACGTAGGCGCCGTTGTCCGACAGATAAAAAATCTTTTCCTTGATCGGATCAAATACCTGCTCAATGCTCGCCCACTGCCTGCCGCTGGCCGCTGCAAACTGCATACCCTTTTTTCTCAGCTTTAAGATCACATCAAACAGTTCCGGATTCAGTTCATGCCCGCCATCCTCCAGTAACGTTCCGTCAATATCTGATATCACCAGCTTTATCATGGAATTTTCCTCTTTTCTTCCTCGAATCACAGTCGTTTCATACCCTACTAACTTACTATAATCCAGAAAAACCGTCAAGGGGGAGGTTCGCGGACTGTCCGTATTATGCAATTTTAACGAATTGTCTCATAAGAATCAAAAGGGTCCAAAAGCGCCGCCCCAGCACACATAAACGCATTCACGGCAATTTTCTGTCCGTTTTGCTCCG
>CAVALB010000090.1:0-9143 GCA_963589345.1 uncultured Selenomonadales bacterium
TTATGGAGTATAACTACGCGTTCCGGAAACGACTTCCCCATTTTTAACAGTAAAGCTCGTGTTAAATCCGCAAAACTTGTCAATAGAATAGATCGAACTGTTCCGAGCCAATTCCGAAACAGACCGTTTCTGTCCTTTGTAGAGATCAGAGTTGTCTGTCAAAACAAAGGAATCCGCAATCGGGAATGTATATCTAGCTGTTTTTTTCATCTGCGGAGCATCATCTTCCAACAAATTATACTTATCACTCGTTGCGGATTCTTTCTTAAAATATGCCTCTCCAGTAAAGACATCTTCGCCTATATGCGTCACTTCTGTCACAGTATTCCCGTCCACGATATCACCGACTTTTATGGACATAACATACGCTTTCGAATAGGATATCGTCTCGTAGACATCCGCATCAATTGTATATTTGCCATTGCTTTGTTTTACATCTGACTGTGTAAAGGAAACATGATATGTACCATCCGCAATGCCATTGCTTTGCGCATTTTCCGCGATCCTCTTGTTCTGAATTTCATGATTAACAATCCAAGCACCATTTTCATTTACCGTATAGCCATCCGGTGTCGTTGTTCCCATCAGGCAATAGCCGTTCTGGTTGAAATAATAGCATTCGGCGATGCCGTCGTTGTTTCCGTCGATCCACTGCCACGTATTGGCAGGCCAGGTTCCGTTTCCGTTGTCATACCACCAACCCTTTGCATCACCCTTCCACTGGCCGGCATTGGCCGACAGGCACATGATGCCTATCAATGTCAATGTTGCCGCCGCTAATTTGATTTTATCCATTCCGCATACCTTCATGGCCCTTTTTTCCCTTTTCTCCTCTGTAAAAAACAACTTTTGTCACATTGAAAATATTTATTTTGCACCGGAATCAAGCAACGTGATCTCAACAATCTGACTTGTTCCAGCCTCCACACTAACCTCGTGTGTCTCTGCCCAGAATCTTGAATCAGGATCTGTGGTAAGACTACAATCCATATATATGTACATCCCGCTCGGAAGCGCGACTGTCGCCGTATAATTATCTTCCGGATACATTAAGACCTGATAAGATCTGTAGTTATTTTCATTGAGAAGTGTGACATAAGACGGATCCGCAACGCCTTCCGGCACCGTCATAACAAACGTAACATCTCCTGTAGAATCACTAGGTGTAACGCCTCCAACAATGACTGTTGAAATATCTTCTTCTGTTTCCTTCGCGATGTCCCTAGGACTCACAATTTTTCCGTCAATTACCTGATATCCAGCTTCTATCTGTTCTGGAGTCAATTTCACTCCTTCCGTCTCGTCGACTTCTCCCTTCTCATAATTCTCTGATTGTACAGATTCCAGCTGCTCCCAATCCTCTGCCGGCATCGTTTCAATGGTCGTTAACGAGTTTTGTTTATTTACGTGGGTCATTACAAATAAACTACACCCAACGCTTGCAAGCACTGCAAGCCCAATGATAAATGGTTTTCGCATATATTCATTGCCTCATTTTTCTATCTACACAAGACAATCAATAAACAAATCCATCATTTATAATCAGCTTTATTCTATTACTCTCAAATGGCTGGCAATAGATGCTGACTTTTTGTACTCCTGTCACATCGACGGTAGCCGTTCCGACTTTATTATCACTAGCCAACGTATCTTCCCAGATCACGTTGTCATTTTCATCCACCATGGTCAATTCCGCTCCCATCTTTTTCCATGTTGATGTCGTCGGGTGCAGGTCGTCGAAAAGAACAGTATCCATATCATACATGAATGTCATTGTTGTATATTTTCCGTTCAAATCAAAGCTCATAGGGTACTCGTATCCCGGATTGACCAGGATATCCAGCGGATTACTGTACTTCGTACCACTATCCGCAATGATGAGCTTGTTCTTTTCAACAGTTGCTGTTGTGTCTGAAGACAGCAAGGTTTCCAATGCCGTCTTCCCAACCGCATCCCCTTTGGTCTGCTGCGCTGCATTTTCCTTTGTCTGGACAGCATTATTAATCATCCACTGCCCATCACTGTTCACGTTATATCCATCCGGTGTTGTGCCGTTCGTGATAAGGTATCCATTACCATCAAAGTAATAGCACTCTGAAACGCCGTCACCATTTCCATCAATCCACTGCCAGCCGTTTACATGCCATGTGGTGTTATCTGTATTGGTTGCATACCACCAACCGCTGCTATTCTTCTGCCATCCGGCAGCAAGTGCAAAAGATGCCGCTCCGATTGCCATCAGAGTGGTAAGAGTGGCTGTGATACTATACTTTGTAAAACGTTTCATTTTTCAAATCCTCCTAATATTCACATAATCTCAAGCAATTTTTTTATACGTTATCTGTCACATTGTCCTCGTGATTGTACGCGTCAATATTCTTGGTTACAGCATCCTTGTACAAATCCTCAAGAGTCTCATATCCATAATAATACCATGATTCAGTTACGCCAAACCAGTTGTTCCCGGGAACACCAGAATCTATGGTGATGGTATTTCCAGGTGTGTTATACTCGCTTACATCAACAGTTACGCTTCCATCCTGTCCTACCATAAGGTCATTGAAGCTAATATACCAATAAAGTGTAACCATATCGTCATAACTTCCATTATCATTTGAAAAAGTATTATGAGTTTGCACCTTGTATACCAGATACAATCTATTCAGAGAGGGATATGAATATGCGTTCGTGTCCTTCGCTGTCAATAAGTAAGTTCCAATGTAGTCAAAAGATTCCAGGCTTACATTTTCACTCCAGTGATTGGCTGCATATGCCTTATATACATCACTCGCCTGGGCCTGCATGCTCTGCAGCGTAGCTTCGTCGATTTCGCTGGTATGCATCAGGTAGCTTTCCAGACCTTCCACGGTATAGGTCTTTTCGAACTCCGCCGGAATCTGTCCGATGGACTGCACATAGGACGCCGCTGTGTCCTCATCGATGGTCACTGTAACCACATCGCCATTGCTGAGCCCGCTTGTTTTGTCGCAGGAGAAGTCGTAGGAATGCATCAGTGTGCCCGTATAGTTCAGGTTCGCCTTGCCGTCGGGGGAAATGCCGGAGAACTCCACATCCAGATCGGCAAAGGCGTCAAAGGTATCCACCTCTTCCAGATCAGAAACAGTATAGCTGCCGGCCTTATATTTCAGCTTACATTTGAGATACTTGGCAATCTCGTCATCCACATCAATGGTATACTCGAGCTGGTCTCCGTTGGACAGATGCCGTGTATCCTGCTCAAACTCGACATCCACATCGCTCTGCAGCACCTCGATCGGTGTTGTCCAGCTCAGGAATTCGCCGTATTCCTTTTTGGCATCGCTGGTGAAGGAAATCTTGGAGCCATACTTCTTTTCGATGGCATCCCAGTCGATGGTGGCATAGACATTTCCATAGCCGTTATAGCCGCTGCTCTCAATGGTGATGTATTTGTTCAGGTTAATGGTGTTTCCGTTATGAATCACAATGCCGCCGATCACAAGCAGGGCAGCCACTCCGACACCGGCACCGATCAGTGCAGTCTTAGGCACGGCCTTTACCTTGCCGGCAAGCTGCTGCATATCCACTTTCGGAGCTGTGCCTGCATCGGCAGGCTCCCACGGTGCACCAGCCGATCTCATTTTCGGTGTTTCTTCAGGTTTCGGTGTCCCTGTTTCCTGCTGTGTTTCCACATTTAAGGGCATACCACATTCTCCGCAAAATTTTGCGCCAGCAGCATTTTCAAATCCACAATTTTTACATTTCATACTCGTTCTCCCTCCGGAAGTGTTCACACTTCAATCACAATTCAGTTTATTACAATTTATTTTTTTTCAACAATTTTTTCTTATATTTCATTTATCATTCTGATGATTTTGCTAAAAATATTAATTTTGTACCAGGATCCTTGTTTTTTAATATCTACACCTCAAATGTCAGTCTTTCCTCTATTTGCTGGCGATAGTAATGTGATACCATGGGGACTAATATTGCCGGACAAAAATAAGTGCCTAAAAATAAGAGAAGTGGAGCAATTAGCCATCCGCTAATAAAGCAAAACGGTATTACCAAAATACAAACGGGCCCCATGACTATGCTGCACATCGAAACTATTTTGCCAAATGCTACCGCGATATATCTGATCGGTGCAAGAAATGCTCTAATTCCTCCAGTAATAACATATATCATGATCGTTGCCGCAATAATGATACCCGTGATCACATCCGGAAGATGATTCTGTGATATAGCCCACAAATTAACAATGTTCAGTATCACTGCTGCGCCGTAAAGCAGCACTCTGCGCTTGGTATCCATTGCAATTCTTACTCTCAGTTCTTTGATTTTCTTAAACATCTTTCTTTTCTCCTTTTTCTTCTTTTTTAATCCTGCGCATTTCCGCTAAAATGTTTTGCCAGATTCTTTCGGCTCTTTCTTCTTCTGTTTCCTGTTTCCTTCGCGGAAACTCAATCACCGGACATCCCGGCTCACGCGGTTTCCTGTAGCGCGTATGCCGGTAAGCTCTCATGGATATCACCTTCATTGGATTTTCTCCTTTCTAACGTTTTCAATTACCAGTAGGAAAAGCTTGCGAAAAGGTTTGGTCTTTTTTGAAATTTTTTCGTTTTTCCCTTTTTTGCTTCTGTTTACTAGTAGGAAAAAAGCCAAAAAAGGTTTGGAGGTAAATTCAAAATTTTTCAAATTTTTCCAATTCACAGAAATGCTTGCGAATCAAGCTCCACACGAGTATATTTTCTTATTAAAATGGCAGAAGAGGAGTAAGAGATGGACGACCAAGAATTAATCACCGCGTTAGAAAATGTTCAAAAGGGCATTGATGTCGAGGAGAACTTTAGCTTCATTTATCATCGAAGCCACTTATATGTGGAAAACAAGATTCGCTTTTATGTTCATGGGAAAAAGACGGCTTCCTATGATGTTGATGATATTACGCAGGATGTGTATATCTACATGAGTACACATCTCTCTGCACTTAAGGATCCGAAAGCCTTCTGGTCCTGGGCGGACAAAATCGCCGCCGGCAAGACAAATGATTTCTTTGACTCACGGCAGGGCAAAACTATCGTCAATGAAAACACCCTGGAAATTCAGACAGATGAGGACAATGACAGGAATCCGACCGTCGCCCATGACATTGTGGACAGCAAGATCAGCAATAACCCAGAGCAACAGGCCATGCAGAATGCAACTGTTGCTGCGGTGCAGGAAATACTGGCTGACCTCACCGATGCCCAGAAGGAAGTCATTATCCCCTTCTTCCTCTACAATAAAAAAGAGCGGGAAATCGCAGAAGAGCTGAACCTCAACCTGAACACGGTGAAGTCCCGGCTGAAGAGTGGCAAGGACGCCATCTACAAGCGGAAGGCTGATCTCCAGAAGCGCGGTGTCGAGATTGCGGTTATCCCGTTTGTTCTTCTTCTCCATGTTGCATACAGATCCGACGAGGCGCTGGCAGCATCTCTTACGGCCGGCATGGCAGCATCTGGTATTACAAAGGCAGCACAGACGGCCGTTACTGGCGCGGCAAAGGCAGCTACAGGCACAAGCGGAGTCTCCGCCTCTGCGGTTAATGTTGCAGGAGCATCAGGTACTGCAAAGGTAGCAGGCACGGGAATTGCTGTAAAAGCAGCAGCTACGGTTGCTGCAGTGGCAGTTGTTGCTGGCGGTGCAGCGCTATACAAATCATCGCACACCACGCAACCGATGGAAGCGGCGACCACAGTAGCACCTACTGAAGCAGTAACAACGACAGAAGTTGAAACCACGGTGGCCGCTGAGGAGCCCAGTATTTATGCTTCTATCTATGGACCGGCGGTAGAGGAATACGCCGCAAACCATGGTGTAACCTGTGAAGACTTAGATCTCTTTATGTCAGACCTTGATCGGGATGGTATATTGGAAATGTTTATTTTGGGAGGTAACACCTACGAAGAAACCATGTATACGGCAGCTAATGGGACTGCACAACTCGTCACAACATCATACGATGCAGAAATGAATTACAGAAGCGGTGACGGTGGTGTATACATCCGTGCTTATAAACAATCCGGAGAAGCAGAAGATCTTTTCTTCCTCAGCGACTCTTCCGCAACATTAGTTGTTTCATTTGTCCCGGACATCGATCCGGTATACGGAGGATGGAATTCTACTGCAGAGTCGGAGCTGATAGACCGGTTGGTTCCCATCGACAAAGACAACTATTCTCCCACAGTGGATTCTCTTCCAGTAATTTCATATGAGGACCTCATGTCGCTCAGCGAAGCGCAACTGATCAATGAATTAGCATCACAAGAGAATCAATTGCAGGATTAAGACTGATATGCATTATCAAATGGCAAAGGCGCCCGGGACAACCCGAGCGCCTTCATCCTATCAGCTTCTATATTCAGATCACTTTTTGATATCTGCCGGTTCGTTTACCTTCTCGCAAGAAAGCCCAGAGTACTCAGCAATCTTTTCTCACTGGCTTTGTAACTTCATATACCAATCCGGCAGCGCATCTCTATTCTGCCAGACCAATTTGTTGTCTTTATACGTGGCAACCCAATTTAACTTTGTTGTGTTATCATACAGAATCACCTCATCGCAAAGCGGCATTACTTCCTTCAGCTTACGAAAACTTTCCACATATCTGCGGTCTACATCCGCATCCGGGATACCGTGTCCTCCCATAGCTACACGCATTTTTATACGTTCTTTTGCAACTTCTGCAGAAGCAACGCCAACATAATGGATCGATATGTAGTAACCAAGGGATTTCGCTCGGAGAATATTTTTTATGATAGATGCGCCGCACAACGTTGTTTCCTGATTGAATGAAAGTCCTGCCGAAAAATTCGACTCAATCGTCGTAATGGCGATTTTTCCAGCTTTAAGTATATCGCCAAAATTTCTCCAATCCCCAAATGTTTTAAGGATCTCATCAACATTAACACGAGGGAGATCACGAATACTCGGGTCAACTATTCTGTACAATGTGGATTTTCCGGCACCATTAACTCCTGCAAATAAGATATATCTTTTCATCAGAATACCTTCTGCTCAAGAACCTTTTCCTGTCTCTTCTGCAGCAAATAATTTCCTACAGCACCAAAAAAATCCTGTTCATCCTTATTTTCGGAATTAAGAACCATTTGAAGGGTATCATCCAGTGTTAAACCATTGATTTTTTCATACAATTCATGACATCTCTCCTGATTGGTCATATTTACACCTCCCTATTTATTCAAGACTTTTCCTTTTTTCTTAGTATATCATCAAACTCCTGAATAACCACATTTCTTCAGAAAATTCAAATGTATTTTCAAAGCCTATCTCATTTCCTGGTTAGTCCTTTTCTGTGAAGTTCATCAGTAAAATCCTGCATTATCATTTATCGTCTGAAAAAATACTTGCGCATTGGTATTTTTAATCGTATATTCTTCGTATTAAAAAAGAACAAAGAGGCGCAACGTATGGACGACCAGGAATTAATCACAGCTATAGAAAATGTCCAAAAGGGCATTGATGCGGAGGAGAACTTCAGCTTCATTTACCATCGAAGTCACTTATATACGGAAAGCAGGATCCGTTTTTACGTTCATGGGAGAAAAACGGCTTCCTATGATGTTGAAGATATTACGCAGGATGTGTATATCTACATGAGTACACATCTCTCTGCACTTAAGGATCCGAAAGCCTTCTGGTCCTGGGCGGACAAAATCGCCGCCGGCAAGACAAATGATTTCTTTGACTCACGGCAGGGCAAAACTATCGTCAATGAAAACACCCTGGAAATTCAGACAGATGAGGACAATGACAGGAATCCGACCGTCGCCCATGACATTGTGGACAGCAAGATCAGCAATAACCCAGAGCAACAGGCCATGCAGAATGCAACTGTTGCTGCGGTGCAGGAAATACTGGCTGACCTCACCGATGCCCAGAAGGAAGTCATTATCCCCTTCTTCCTCTACAATAAAAAAGAGCGGGAAATCGCAGAAGAGCTGAACCTCAACCTGAACACGGTGAAGTCCCGGCTGAAGAGTGGCAAGGACGCCATCTACAAACGGAAGGCCGATCTCCGGAAGCGTGGCGTCGAGATTGCGGTTATCCCGTTTGTCCTGCTGCTGCATATCGCATATCGTTCCGACGAGGCCCTGGCTGCAACGCTTACTGCTGGTATGGCAGCATCCGGTATTGCAAAGTCAGCCTTCTCGCATGGGACATCTGTTGGAGTGACGGATGCCACTGGGGCGAAGACTTCTGCCGAAGCCGTAGCATCCGCTTCGAAGGCAGCCGGGATGAGCAAGGCCGCTGCAGTTGGAGAAGCCGGCGCAACAAAAGCGGCTGGTACAATCGCTACCGGCATTGCTGTAAAAGCGGTAGCCGCAGTGGCGGCGGTGGCCGTGGCCGCTGGCGGTGCCATTGTATGCAAATCAGTCACCAAAATGTCCAGTTCGACAGTACAACCATCTACATATGCCGCCGGTCAAGATATAGACATTACGCAGAAATATATGTCAGACACAGCAGAACCAGCAGAGACTCCCGGAGCTTATGCTTATGCTTATGGCCCTGCAGTAAACGACTTTGTATCCCGACATAATGTGCCTCTTGATGATGTCACAATACGGCTATCTGATTTTGATGAAGATGGTTTATTAGAAATGATCGCCTACTACAAAACGTCATCCAACAAGTACACTTCTCTTTATACAATGTCTGATGGCACCGCAAACCTCATAGTGGATGCGGAAAGTTGCTGGGTTTATAAAGGAATAACGGATGGTAAAATCTATATCAGAGCTATTTATCCTGATGGTCAAGAGTGGACAGAAGGTGTTTATTTACTTAGTCATTCTTCTGTATCCCCTGTTGCTACCATTACTGTCACAACAAGAACAGTAGACAAAGGCTCAATCCATTACCAATTTGACAATGAAGCCGCGGACAAGGATTCTCAGCTAAACGATCTTATTGGTAATGATCAAATCCGCCCCAAGGATATTCCCGAAATCAAGTACAGTCAGCTGATATCCTGCAGCGATGAACAGCTGATTAATACACTTGCCAATTACAAATATTGACGCAAAAGCAGCAGCCCCTCCTATCACTCAGGCTTCTTCAAATTGTTCTCATCCGGATACACATAAAACTTTTCATCC